>NZ_ANBZ01000079.1:0-513188 GCF_000316965.1 Pseudomonas sp. 313 | reverse complement strand
TCGCCTTGTTTGGCTCTAACTCGCAAGATCGTAAACAGGTTCTGAGGCTGCCAACTTTTCCACGCCCGGCCTTGCCGGGCGTTTTTCATTGCGCGAGGTGTGCATGAACCCGGATCAACCCCTGCAACTGCTCGGCGGCCTGACCGCCCGTGAATTCCTGCGCGACTACTGGCAGCGCAAACCCCTGCTGATCCGCCAGGCCCTCCCGGACTTCCAGAATCCCCTGGAGCCCGACGAACTGGCCGGCCTGTCGCTGGAAGAGGAAATCGAATCCCGCCTGATCATCGGCCAGGACCGTACCTGGGAACTGCGCCGCGGCCCCCTGCCGGAAGATACCTTCGCCAGCCTGCCCGAGCGCGACTGGACCCTGCTGGTGCAATCGGTCGACCAGTTCGTCCCCGAGGTGGCCGAGGTGCTGGAGGCCTTCCGCTTCCTGCCCAGCTGGCGTGTCGACGATGTCATGATTAGCTACGCCGCCCCCGGTGGCAGTGTCGGCCCCCACTACGATCACTATGACGTCTTCCTGCTGCAGGGCCATGGCCGCCGTCGCTGGCGCATCGGTCAGCCGTGCACCGCCGACAGTCCGCTGATCGACGGCCTGGAGCTGAAGATCCTCGCCGACTTCCAGCAGACCGACGAATGGGTGCTGGAACCGGGCGACATGCTCTATCTGCCGCCGGGCCTGGCCCACGACGGCATCGCCGAAGACGAGTGCATGACCTACTCCATCGGCTTCCGCGCCCCCAGTGCCGGCGAGGTGCTCACCCACTTCACCGACTTCCTCAACCAGTTCATCCCCGAGGACGAGCGCTACAGCGACGCCGGCTGCGCCCCGGCCAGCGAGCATCCGGCGGAGATCCCGCCCGAGGCCATCGAGCGGTTGCGCGGCCTGATGGAGCGTCACCTGAGCGACGATCGCCTGCTGCTGGCCTGGTTCGGCCAGCACATGACCGAGCCGCGCTATCCGGAGCGCGTCGCCGGAGAAAACCTCAGCGCCAAGCAGCTGCGCAAGGAACTCGACGAAGGCGCCCTGCTGATGCGCAACCCCAGCGGCCGCATCGCCTGGAGTCGCCTGGAAGACGAGGTGATGGTCTTCGCCAGCGGCCAGAGCCGCCTGCTGCCCATGCGGCTGCAACCGCTGCTCGACCTGCTATGCTCGGCGGACGTCCTGCACGAGGCCAATCTCGCGCCCTGGCTGCAGGACGACGATGCCATGCGCCTGATCCGCGAACTGCTCCAGCAGGGCAGCCTGATCTTCGCCGGAGAAGACGACGACGAGTGATAGGGAGCCGCCGTGGACGAGTCCTTTGCCGATCTGACCCTGGACGGATTGCCCGAACCCCAGCTCGGCCAGGACCTCGCCCTACGCCTCGAAAGCCTGGACGCCCTGCGTGAGCACGGTGTCCGCCTCATCGGCCAAGCCAGCCGCCAGCTGAGCATCCAGACGCCCGACCTGGAAGCACCGCTCTACGACAATCTCGCCGTCGAAGCGGCGATCAAGCGTCTGCTGCTGGGCCATCCGCGGCATCAGGTCCGCATCCTCATCAACGACAGCGCCCTCGCCATGCGCCAGGGACACCGACTCATCGCCCTGGCGCAACGCCTGACCAGCAATCTGCTGATCCGGCGGCCACCGCCCGATCAGCAACCGGAAGGCAGCTGCCTCATCGTCGACGACCAGGCCCTGCTGCGCCGCACGGGCAGCGCGCCCACCGGCTTCGTCCGCTACGGCGACCGCGCCGCCGTCAAGGTTCAGCAGCAGGTCTTCGATCGCCTCTGGGCCAGCAGCCAGCCGGATCAGGAATTGCGGAGGATGGTGCTGTGAAAGGTCTGCTGGCATTGCTGTTGCTGCTGACGACCACCGCCTGGGCGGCGCCTCGTACCGAGGTCATACCCCTGCAATACCGCACCGCCGACGACCTGCTGCCCACCCTGCAAGCCGTCCTTGGCAGCGAAGGCAAGGTCAACGTCTACGGCAATCAGCTGATCGTCAATGCCGAGCCGGCCAAGCTGGCCGAACTCAAGAGTCTGCTCGCCCAGCTGGACACCCAGCCGCGGCGCCTGCTCATCACCCTGGCCACCCGCGCCGGCAGTTCGGGCGCCAGTCAGGGCTATTCGGTAAACGGCGATGTGCGCTCGCCCCAGGTGCGCATCATCGAGGACAGCACCGACCAGAAGGAGGATGGCGCCCAGCGCGTCCAGGTCACCGAGGGCTATCCCGCCTTCATCCGCTTCGGCGCAGACGTGCCGGTGACCACCTACCAGACCTCGCCCTATGGCCAGAGCTACGCCCAGACCGATTACCGCCGGCTCGAACGCGGCTTTCAGGTCACCGCCCGTCTGAGCGGCAACCTGGTCCATCTGGACATCAACAGCGTGGATGATCGCGCCGCGGCCATGCGCCCGGGCACGGTGCAGACCCAGAGCGCCGCCACTCGCATCAGCGGCCCGCTGGGGCAATGGCTGGATCTGGGCGGCTTTCGCCAACAGGTCGAGAGCGACCAGAACGGCCTCACCCGCTACTACTCGACCGAGGGTCGTGACGACCGTCAACTGAGCATTCGCGCCGACCTCATCGACTAGCGAATCGGCGAACGGCAGAACTCTGGCGGCAACTGGCAATCTAGGACACAGGAAGCAAAAGAAACTTATTTGAGAATAATTCTTATATTCATTCTCAAATAAACCTGAAGTTCTACTTAGTTTGATTCAAAGCAGTCCAATAGAATCTTTTTGGCCCAATAAATTTACAGAATGAATCGATAGAGCATAAAATCTGTCTGTCTTGCGACACGGTGTCGCACTGATAGCGCCTGATACCCAATAATTAAGGATTCAAAGCATGTCTGAGTCGATCAGCCTACTGACCCACAACTGGAGCTTCGCAGTATTTCTCCTGGGCGTGGTCGGTCTGATCGCCTTCATGCTCGGAGTCTCGAGCCTGCTCGGCAGCAAAGCCGTAGGCCGTAGCAAGAACGATCCCTTCGAGTCCGGCATCGTCCCCACCGGGGGTGCCCGTCTCCGTCTCTCTGCCAAGTTCTACCTGGTCGCGATGCTCTTCGTGATCTTCGACGTCGAAGCCCTCTTTCTCTTCGCCTGGTCGGTGTCCATCCGTGAATCGGGATGGGCCGGCTTCGTGGAAGCCTCCATTTTCATAGCAATTCTGTTGGCGGGTCTTGTCTACCTGTGGCGAATCGGAGCGCTCGATTGGGCGCCTGCGAGCCGTCGCGAGCGGCAGGCGAAGTCGAAACAATGAGGCTTTGGCAATGCAATACAATCTCACCCGGATCGATCCCGATGCGGCAGTAGACCGCTATCCAGCCGGCCAGCGGGAAACCGTGGCCGACCCCGTCGAAAGTCAGGTCAACCGCAGCATCTTCATGGGCAAGCTCGAAGATGTCCTGCGGGGCGCGGTCAATTGGGGACGCAAGAATTCCCTGTGGCCCTACAACTTCGGCCTGTCCTGCTGCTATGTGGAAATGACCACCGCCTTCACGGCGCCCCACGACATCGCCCGCTTCGGCGCCGAAGTCATCCGGGCCTCGCCGCGTCAGGCCGACTTCATGGTCATCGCCGGCACCCCCTTCATGAAGATGGCCCCGGTCATCCAGCGCCTGTACGAGCAGATGCTGGAACCCAAGTGGGTGATCTCCATGGGCGCCTGCGCCAACTCCGGCGGTATGTACGACATCTACTCGGTCGTTCAGGGCGTGGACAAGTTCCTGCCCGTCGACGTCTACGTGCCCGGCTGCCCGCCTCGCCCCGAAGCCTTCCTCCAGGGCCTGATGCTCCTGCAGGACTCCATCGGTGAAGAGCGCCGCCCCCTTTCCTGGGTGGTGGGCGACCAGGGTATCTACCGCGCCGAGATGCCTTCGCAGCGCGAGCAGAACCGCGAGCGCCGCATCCAGGTCACCAACCTGCGCAGCCCAGACGAAGTGTAAGTCCCTTCCAGGACCTGCACGCTGACGACGATCGATTAGCGACGGAACATCATGACCGCAGATACCGCTCTGTCCGCCTCTGCGCTCGCCCCTGCTGGCGAAGCGTCGGTGGTTGGCGAACTCCAGGGCCAATTCGGCGCCGACGCCCTGACCCTGCAAGACACCCGTACCGGCATGCCGGTGATCTGGGTGGCGCGCGAACGAATCATCGAAGTGTTGCGCTTCCTGCGCAACCTGCCCCGCCCCTACGTCATGCTCTATGACCTGCATGGCGTGGACGAACGCCTGCGGACCCATCGCCGCGGCCTGCCCAACGCGGACTTCACGGTCTTCTACCACCTGCTGTCCATCGACCGTAACAGCGATGTGATGCTCAAGGTAGCCCTGTCCGCCAACGACCTGCGCCTGCCCACCGCCACCGGCATCTTCCCCAATGCCAACTGGTACGAGCGGGAAGTGCTGGACATGTACGGCATCCATTTCGACGGTCACCCGCTGCCCAAGCGCATGCTGATGGCCGACAACTGGCAGGGGCACCCCCTGCGCAAGGACTATCCGGCGCGGGCCACCGAGTTCGATCCCTATGCGCTGAACGCCGCCAAGCAGGATCTCGAACAGGAAACCCTGAGATTCAAGCCCGAGGAATGGGGCATGAAGGAGCATGCGGAAAATTCCGACTTCATGTTCCTCAACCTGGGCCCGAACCACCCCTCCGCCCACGGTGCCTTCCGCATCATCCTGCAACTGGACGGCGAAGAAATCGTCGACTGCGTGCCGGAGATCGGCTACCACCACCGTGGCGCCGAGAAGATGGCCGAGCGCCAGTCCTGGCACAGCTACATCCCCTACACCGACCGGATCGATTATCTGGGTGGGGTGATGAACAACCTCCCCTACGTTCTCTCGGTAGAGAAGCTCGCTGGCATCAAGGTGCCGTCGCGGGTCGACTTCATCCGAGTGATGATGGCCGAGTTCTTCCGTATCAACAGCCACCTGCTGTACCTGGGCACCTATATCCAGGACGTCGGTGCCATGACCCCGGTGTTCTTTACCTTCACCGACCGTCAGCGGGCCTACAAGGTGATCGAGGCCATCACCGGCTTCCGCATGCACCCGGCCTGGTTCCGTATCGGCGGCGTCGCCCATGACCTGCCGCGTGGCTGGGACAAGCTGGTCCGCGAATTCCTCGACTGGATGCCCAAGCGCCTGGACGAGTACGAAAAGGCCGCGATGAAGAACAGCATCCTCATCGGCCGGACCAAGAACGTCGCCGTCTACAACACCAAGGAAGCCCTCGAGTGGGGCGTCACCGGTCCCAACCTGCGCGCGACCGGTCTGGACTTCGACCTGCGCAAGGCCCGCCCCTACTCCGGCTACGAGAACTTCGAATTCGAGGTGCCCATCGCCCACAACGGCGATTGCTATGACCGCGGCATGTTGCGCGTCGAGGAGATGCGCCAGAGCCTGCGCATCATCGAGCAGTGCCTGCAGCACATGCCCGAAGGCCCGTACAAGGCGGATCACCCGCTCACTACGCCGCCGCCCAAGGAGCGCACCCTGCAGCACATCGAGACCCTGATCACCCACTTCCTGCAAGTGTCCTGGGGTCCGGTGATGCCGGCGGGCGAAGCCTTCCAGATGATCGAGGCGACCAAGGGCGCCAACAGCTATTACCTGACGAGCGATGGCAGCACCATGAGCTACCGCACCCGCATCCGGACGCCGAGCTTCCCGCATCTGCAGCAGATCCCGGCCGTCATCCGCGGCAGCATGGTGTCCGACCTGATTGCCTATCTGGGCAGTATCGACTTCGTCATGGCCGACGTGGACCGCTGAGCATGAGCACCGAAACCCTGATCCAAACCGACCGTTTCGTCCTGAGCGACACCGAGCGCTCGGCCATCGAGCACGAGATGCATCACTACGAGGACCCGCGCGCGGCGTCCATCGAAGCCCTGAAGATCGTCCAGAAGGAACGTGGCTGGGTGCCGGACGGCGCCATCTACGCCATCGGCGAGGTGCTGGGCATTCCCGCCAGCGACGTCGAGGGCGTGGCGACCTTCTACAGCCAGATCTTCCGCGTGCCGGTCGGTCGCCACATCATCCGCGTGTGCGACAGCATGACCTGCTACATCGGCGGCCACGAATCCGTGGTCGGCGAGATCCAGCGTCAGCTGGGCATCGGTCTGGGCCAGACCACCACCGACAGCCGCTTCACCCTGCTGCCGGTCTGCTGCCTGGGCAATTGCGACAAGGCCCCGGCGCTGATGATCGACGACGACACCCATGGCGATGTCCAACCTGCGGGCGTGGCCAAACTGCTGGAGGGATACGCATGAGACTGACCTCCTTCGGGCCTGCCAACAGCATCGCCCGTACCCCCGAGACCCATCCCCTGACCTGGCGCCTGCGTGAAGACGGCGCCCCGGTCTGGCTGGAGGAATATCAGGCGAAGGACGGCTACGCCGCGGCGCGCAAGGCGCTGACCGAGCTGGCACCCGACGCCATCGTCCAGGAAGTCAAGGACTCCGGCCTCAAGGGCCGCGGCGGTGCGGGCTTCCCTACCGGCGTGAAGTGGGGCCTGATGCCCAAGGACGAATCCCTCGATATCCGCTACCTGCTGTGCAATGCGGACGAGATGGAGCCCAACACCTGGAAGGACCGCCTGCTCATGGAGCAGCTGCCGCACCTGCTGGTGGAAGGCATGCTGATCAGCGCCCGGGCACTCAAGGCCTACCGTGGCTACATCTTCCTGCGCGGCGAATACGTCGACGCCGCCGCCAACCTGCGGCGGGCGGTGGAAGAGGCCAAGGCCGCCGGTCTGCTCGGCAAGAACATCCTCGGCAGCGGCTTCGACTTCGAGCTGTTCGTCCACACCGGCGCCGGTCGTTACATCTGTGGCGAAGAGACCGCGCTGATCAACTCCCTGGAAGGTCGCCGCGCCAACCCGCGCTCCAAGCCGCCCTTCCCCGCCGCCGTCGGCGTCTGGGGCAAGCCGACCTGCGTCAACAACGTCGAGACCCTGTGCAACGTGCCGGGCATCGTCGCGGGTGGCGTGGACTGGTACAAGAGCCTGGCCCGCGAAGGCAGCGAAGACATGGGCACCAAGCTCATGGGCTTCTCCGGCAAGGTGAAGAATCCCGGCGTCTGGGAACTGCCCTTCGGCATCACCGCCCAGGAGCTGTTCGAGGACTATGCGGGCGGCATGCGCGATGGCTTCAAGCTGAAATGCTGGCAGCCCGGTGGCGCCGGTACCGGCTTCCTGCTGCCCGAGCACCTCTCGGCGCAGATGTACGCCGGCGGCATCGGCAAGGTCGGTACCCGCATGGGCACCGGTCTGGCCCTGGCCGTGGACGACAGCGTCAACATGGTTTCGCTGCTGCGCAACATGGAAGAGTTCTTCGCCCGCGAATCCTGTGGCTGGTGCACCCCCTGCCGCGACGGCCTGCCCTGGAGCGTCAAGCTCCTGCGCAGCCTGGAAAAGGGCGAGGGGCAGCAGGGCGATCTGGACACCCTGCTGCAACTGGTCAACTTCCTCGGCCCGGGCAAGACCTTCTGTGCCCACGCACCGGGTGCCGTCGAGCCCCTGGGTAGTGCCATCAAGTATTTCCGCGAAGAGTTCGAGGCCGGTGTGCGCAAGGCGCCCAGCGAGCCGCGACCGACTGCTTCGGCGAGCGTGACCTGAGGATCGGCCCCCGCGGGGGCCGCTTCCATCGCTTTCTGGCCGGACCCGCTCCGGCCGGCGCTGCCTCTGGCGATCGTCAGGGCGGCGCGAACGTTTTCCCATTAGCCAGACCCGCCCTGCGCGGGTGAGAAGAAAACCCTATGGCCACTATCCACGTAGACGGCAAGACGTACGAGGTCGACGGGGCGGACAACCTCCTCGAAGCCTGCCTGTCCCTGGGGCTCGACATCCCCTATTTCTGCTGGCACCCGGCGCTGGGCAGCGTCGGCGCCTGCCGCCAGTGCGCGGTGAAGCAGTTCGCCGACGAGAATGACACCCGCGGGCGCCTGGTCATGTCCTGCATGACCCCGTCCAGCGACAAGACCTACATCTCCATCGAAGACGCCGAAGCCAAGGAATTCCGCAGCTCGGTCATCGAATGGCTGATGACCAACCATCCCCACGACTGTCCGGTCTGCGAAGAAGGCGGCCACTGCCACCTGCAGGACATGACGGTGATGACCGGCCACAACAAGCGCCGCTATCGCTTCACCAAGCGTACCCACCAGAACCAGGACCTCGGCCCGTTCGTCGCTCACGAGATGAACCGCTGCATCGCCTGCTATCGCTGCGTGCGCTACTACAAGGACTACGCCGGCGGTACCGACCTGGGCGTCTATGGCGCCCACGACAACGTCTATTTCGGGCGTGTCGAGGACGGTGCCCTGGAGAGCGAATTCTCCGGCAACCTGACCGAGGTCTGCCCCACCGGGGTGTTCACCGACAAGACCCACTCCGAGCGCTACAACCGCAAGTGGGACATGCAGTTCGCCCCGAGCATCTGCCATGGCTGCTCGTCGGGCTGCAACATCAGCCCCGGCGAGCGCTATGGCGAACTGCGCCGCATCGAGAACCGCTTCAACGGCTCGGTGAACCAGTACTTCCTCTGCGACCGTGGCCGCTTCGGCTATGGCTATGTCAATCGCAAGGATCGTCCGCGCCAGGCCCTGCTGAAGGACGGCAGCCTGGAAACCGGCATCGACGCCGCCCTGGATCGCGCCGCCCTGCTGCTGCGCGGCAAGAAGGTGATCGGCATCGGCTCGCCCCGCGCCAGCCTGGAAAGCAACCACGCTCTGCGCGAACTGGTCGGCGCCGAGAATTTCTCCAGCGGCATGAGCGCTCGTGATCTGGCCAACGTGCGCCTAGTGCTGCAGGTCCTCAAGGACAGCCCCCTGCCCGTCCCGACCCTGCGCGCCATGGAGAAGCACGATGCCGTCTTCGTCCTTGGCGAGGATCTGACCCAGACCGCCGCCCGCCTGGCGCTGTCCCTGCGGCAGTCCGTCAAGGGCAAGCCCGAGGCCATGGCCGCGGCGCAGAAGATCCAGCCCTGGCTGAACGCCGCCGTGCAGAACATCGGCCAGAGCGAGCGCAACCCGCTGTTCATCGCCAGCGTGGCCGCCACCCGCCTGGATGACGTCGCCGACGCCCGTCTGCATGGCTCGCCGCTGGAGCTGGCCCGTTTCGGCCACGCCGTGGCCCACGCCATCGACGCCAGCGCCCCGGCCGTCGACGGCCTGACCAGCGAAGTCGCCGAGCAGGCTCGCCTGCTCGCCGAAACCCTACTGGCCGCCGAACGTCCGCTGGTGGTGTCCGGCACCTCCTTGGGCGAGCCGGCGCTGATCGAAGCCGCCGCCAACCTGGCCAAGGCCCTGGCCGCCAAGGG
Source organism: Pseudomonas sp. 313 (assembly GCF_000316965.1). Classification (NCBI taxonomy): domain Bacteria; kingdom Pseudomonadati; phylum Pseudomonadota; class Gammaproteobacteria; order Pseudomonadales; family Pseudomonadaceae; genus Pseudomonas; species Pseudomonas sp. 313. The sequence goes on along the minus strand of NZ_ANBZ01000079.1, from coordinate 503,860 downwards.
CAAGGCCGGCTCCCTGAGCCTGGTGGTGCCCGAAGCCAACAGCCTGGGCCTAGCGCTCTACGGCGGCGAGTCCGTCGAAGACGCCTTCGCGGCCCTGGAAAACGGCCAGGCCGATGCCCTGGTGGTGCTGGAGAACGACCTCTATCGCCGTGCCCCGGCCCAGCGGGTGGATCGGGCCCTGGCCCGCGCCCAGGTGCTGGTGGTGCTGGATCACCAGCGTACCGCCACCGCCCAGCGCGCCGACCTGGTGCTGCCGGCGGCGAGCTTCGCCGAAGGCGACGGTACCCTGGTCAGCCAGGAAGGTCGCGCCCAGCGTTTCTTCCAGGTCTATGAGCCGAGCTACTACGACCCCTCCAGCCTGGTCCGCGAAGGCTGGCGCTGGCTGCACGCCCTGCGCAACACCCTGGAAAACCGTCCGGTGGACTGGACCCAGCTGGACCATGTCACCGACGCCGTGGCCACCGCCGCGCCGCAACTGGACGGCATCCGCGATGCCGCGCCCAACGCCAGCTTCCGGGTGAAGGGCCTCAAGCTCGCTCGTGAACCGCACCGCTACAGTGGCCGTACCTCCATGCGTGCCAACCTCAGTGTGCACGAGCCGCGTGCGCCCCAAGACGCCGACACCGCCTTTGCCTTCTCCATGGAAGGCTATGCCGGCAGCGCCGAGCCGCGGCAGCAGATCCCCTTCGCCTGGTCGCCGGGCTGGAACTCGCCCCAGGCCTGGAACAAGTTCCAGGACGAGGTGGGTGGTCACCTGCGCGCCGGCGATCCGGGCGTACGCCTGATCGAGTCCCAGGGCGATCGCCTGAGCTGGTTCGCCGTGCCGACCGCTGCCGTGCGCGGCGCCGAGTCCGGCTTTCAGGCCGTACCGCTGTACCACCTGTTCGGCAGCGAAGAGACCTCTTCCCGCGCCGAGCCGGTGCGTGAGCGCATCCCGGCGGCCTACGTGGCCCTGGCCAAGGCCGATGCCGACCGCCTGGGTGTCAACGAAGGTGCCCTGCTGCGCCTGCAGGTCGCCGGTCAGGAACTGCGCCTGCCACTGCAGATCAAGGCCGAGCTGTCCGCTGGCCTGGTCGGCCTGCCCGCCGGCTTCGAAGGGATTCCGGTGGACTTCGCCGGCCTTACCGTGGAAGGACTGCAGGAGGCCGCGGCATGACCTGGCTCACCCCTACCCTCATCGCCGTGGTGATCGGCGTCCTCAAGGCCATCGTCATCCTCCTGGCGGTGGTCATCTGCGGGGCGCTGCTGAGCTTTGTCGAACGGCGCCTGCTGGGTCTCTGGCAGGACCGTCATGGTCCCAACCGGGTCGGCCCCTTCGGTGCCTTCCAGCTCGGCGCCGACATGCTGAAGATGTTCTTCAAGGAGGACTGGACGCCGCCGTTCGCCGACAAGATGATCTTCGCCCTGGCACCGGTGATCGCCATGGGCTCGCTGCTGGTGGCCTTCTCGGTCATTCCGATCACCCCCACCTGGGGCGTGGCTGACCTGAACGTCGGCCTGCTTTTCTTCTTCGCCATGGCCGGCGTCAACGTCTATGCCGTGCTCTTCGCCGGCTGGGCGAGCAACAACAAGTTCTCGCTGCTGGGCGCCATGCGCGCCTCGGCCCAGACGCTCTCCTACGAGGTGTTCATGGGTCTGTCGGTGATGGGCATCGTCGCGGTGACCGGTTCCTTCAACATGAGGGACATCGTCGAGGCGCAGCACCAGGGCTGGTGGTTCATCGTTCCCCAGTTCTTCGGCTTCTGTACCTTCTTCATCGCCGGCATCGCCGTCACCCACCGTCACCCCTTCGATCAGCCGGAAGCCGAGCAGGAGCTCGCCGACGGTTACCACATCGAATACGCGGGCATGAAGTGGGGCATGTTCTTCGTCGGCGAGTACATCGGCATCGTGCTGATCTCGGCGCTGCTGGTGACCCTGTTCTTCGGCGGCTGGCACGGTCCCTTCCTGGACACCCTGCCCTGGCTGTCGTTCTTCTGGTTCGCCCTGAAGACCGCCTTCTTCATCATGATCTTCATCCTGCTGCGCGCGTCCATTCCGCGTCCGCGCTACGACCAGGTAATGGCCTTCAGCTGGAAGTTCTGCCTGCCCCTGACCCTGATCAACCTGCTGGTGACCGGCGCGGTGGTGCTTTACACCGCCACGCCGGCCATCGGCCAGTGAGGTATCCGTCATGATCAAGGAAATCCTGCACGTCCTGCATGGCACCTACACCCAGTTGCGCAGCATCGTGATGGTCTTCGGCCACGCCTTCCGCAAGCGCGACACCCTGCAATACCCCGAGGAGCCGGTGTACCTGCCGCCGCGCTATCGCGGCCGCATCGTGCTCACCCGTGACCCTGATGGCCAGGAGCGCTGCGTGGCGTGCAACCTGTGCGCCGTGGCCTGCCCGGTCGGCTGCATCTCCTTGCAGAAGACCGAGGCCGAAGATGGTCGCTGGTATCCGGAGTTCTTCCGCATCAACTTCTCGCGCTGCATCTTCTGCGGCATGTGCGAGGAGGCCTGCCCCACCACCGCCATCCAGCTGACCCCGGACTTCGAGATGTCCGAGTTCAAGCGCCAGGAGCTGGTGTACGAGAAGCAGGACCTGCTGATCTCGGGTCCGGGCAAGTATCCGGAATACAACTTCTACCGCGTGGCCGGCATGGCCATCGCGGGCAAGCCCAAGGGTGCCGCGCAGAGCGAGGCAGAGCCGATCAACGTGAAGAGCCTGCTGCCCTAAGGAGCTGTCGTGGAATTCGCCTTCTATTTCTCCGCCGGGGTGGCCGTATTGGCCACCTTCCGGGTGATCACCAACACCAATCCGGTGCATGCGCTGCTGTACCTGATCATCTCGCTGCTGGCCGTGTCCATGGTGTTCTTCGCCCTGGGCGCGCCCTTCGCCGGCGCCTTGGAGATCATCGTCTATGCGGGCGCCATCATGGTGCTGTTCGTCTTCGTGGTGATGATGCTCAACCTCGGGCCGGTCGTCGCCGACCAGGAACGCAAGTGGCTGACCCCCAAGGTCTGGATCGGTCCCTCGATCCTCGCCGGTGCCCTGCTGGTGGAACTGCTGGTGGTGCTGGCACGCACCCCGGGTGGCGCCACCATCGGTCACACCTCGGTAGAGGCCAAGGCCGTGGGTATCAGTCTGTTCGGACCCTATCTGCTGGCGGTCGAACTGGCCTCCATGCTGCTCTTGGGTGCCCTGGTCGCGGCCTACCACCTGGGCCGCAGCGACGTCAAAGACGGGATCGGCGAGTGAGTCGCCAAGGACTGGAGAACAGCCAATGAACGCCATACCTCTGGAACACGGCCTGGCCCTCGCCGGCGCCCTGTTCGCCCTTGGCCTGGTGGGCCTGATGGTCCGCCGCAACATCCTCTTCGTGCTCATGAGTCTGGAAATCATGATGAACGCCGCCGCCCTGGCCTTCGTGGTCGCGGGTAGCCGTTGGGGCGCTCCCGACGGCCAGGTGATGTTCATCCTGGTGCTGAGTCTGGCCGCCGCCGAGGCCAGTATCGGCCTGGCGATCCTGCTGCAGCTCTATCGCCGCTTCCACACCCTCGACGTCGATGCCGCCAGCGAGATGCACGGATGAACCTGCTACCCCTCACCTTCGCCTTTCCCCTGGTCGGCTACTTCCTGCTGGCCTTCTCCCGCGGTCGGCTGTCGGAGAATCTCTCCGCGCTGATCGGCGTGGGTTCGGTAGGCCTGGCGGCGCTGGTCGCCGCCTGGGTCGGCTGGAACTTCCACGTCACACCGCCCGCTGACGGCCACCTGACCATCGTCCTCTGGCAGTGGATGAACGTGGAGGGCTTCGCGCCCAACATGGCTCTCTACCTGGACGGCCTGTCGCTGACCATGCTCGGCGTGGTCACCGGCGTCGGCTTCCTGATCCACCTGTTCGCCTCCTGGTACATGCGCGGTGAAGAGGGCTATTCGCGCTTCTTCGCCTACACCAACCTGTTCATCTTCAGCATGTTGCTGCTGGTTCTCGGCGACAACCTGCTGCTGCTGTACTTCGGTTGGGAAGGCGTGGGCCTGTGCAGCTACCTGCTGATCGGCTTCTACTATAGCGAGCGCGCCAACGGCAACGCAGCGCTGAAGGCCTTCATCGTCACCCGCGTCGGCGACGTCTTCATGGCCTTCGGTCTGTTCATCCTGTTCATGACCCTGGGCACCCTGGACATCCAGGAGCTGCTGCAGAAGGCCCCTGACGTCTTCGCCAGCGGTGATCCGCTGATCGTACTGGCCACCCTGGCGCTGCTCGGCGGTGCCGTCGGCAAGTCGGCCCAGCTGCCGCTGCAGACCTGGCTGGCGGACGCCATGGCCGGTCCGACCCCGGTCTCGGCGTTGATCCACGCGGCGACCATGGTGACCGCGGGCGTCTACCTGATCGCCCGGACCCACGGCCTGTTCCTGCTGGCGCCGGAGATCCTGCACCTGGTCGGCATCGTCGGTGCCGTGACCCTGGTGCTGGCTGGTTTCGCCGCCCTGGTGCAGACCGACATCAAGCGCATCCTGGCCTATTCGACCATGAGCCAGATCGGCTACATGTTCCTGGCCCTGGGTGTAGGCGCCTGGCAGCCGGCGATCTTCCACCTGATGATCCACGCCTTCTTCAAGGCGCTGCTGTTCCTTGCCTCGGGTTCGGTGATCCTGGCCTGCCACCACGAGCAGAACATCTTCAAGATGGGCGGCCTGTGGAAGAAGATCCCCCTGGCCTACGCCAGCTTCGTGGTGGGCGGTTCGGCCCTGGCGGCACTGCCGCTGGTAACCGCCGGCTTCTACTCCAAGGACGAGATCCTCTGGGAAGCCATGGCCAGCGGTCACACCTACCTGCTCTATGCAGGCTTGGCCGGTGCCTTCCTGACCTCGATCTACACCTTCCGCCTGATCTTCATCACCTTCCATGGCGAGTCGCACACCGAGGCTCATGCCGGCCACGGCATCGCCCACAACCTGCCGCTGGCGGTACTGCTGGTGCTTTCGACCTTCGTCGGCGCGATGATCGTGCCGCCGCTGGCCGGTGTGCTGCCGGAATCCGTCGGCCATGCCGGTGGCGAAGCCAAGCACTCGCTGGAGATCACCTCGGGGGCCATCGCCATCGCCGGCATCCTCCTGGCCGCCCTGCTCTTCCTCGGCAAGCGTTCCTTCGTGAACGGTCTGGCCAAGAGCGCGCCGGGCCGCTTTTTCGGGACCTGGTGGTATCACGCCTGGGGCTTCGACTGGCTGTACGACCTGATCTTCGTCAAGCCGTACCTGCTGCTGACCCGCCTACTGCGTCGCGATCCCTTCGACCAGGCCATCGGCCTGATCCCGATGCTGGCACGCGGTGGCAACCTGGCACTGAGCATCACCGAGAACGGCCGTCTGCGCTGGTACGCGGCTTCCATCGTGGGAGGCGCCGTGCTGTTGCTCGGCGCGCTGCTGCTGGCCTGACCCCCTGACTAAGGATAAGTACACGTCATGCTTCTGCCCTGGCTAATCCTGATCCCCTTCATCGGCGGCCTGCTCTGTTTCCTCACGGAAAAGACCGGCCCGCTGGTGCCCCGCTGGATCGCTCTGTTCACCATGCTGCTGGAGCTGGCGCTCGGCCTCTGGCTGTGGGCCCACGGCGACTACAGCCTGGCGCCGGCCCCTGGTGCCGAAACCGCCTGGACCGCGGAATTCCAGATGGACTGGATTCCGCGCTTCGGCATCAGCCTGCACTTCGGCCTCGACGGCCTGTCGCTGCTGATGATCCTGCTCACCGGCCTGCTCGGTGTGCTGGCGGTGACCTGCTCCTGGCGCGAAGTGCAGCGCCACGTCGGCTTCTTCCACCTCAACCTGCTGTGGATCATCGGCGGCGTGGTGGGGGTGTTCCTGGCGCTGGACCTGTTCCTGTTCTTCTTCTTCTGGGAAATGATGCTGGTGCCGATGTACTTCCTGATCGCGCTGTGGGGCCATAGCTCCGCGGACGGCAAGAAGAGCCGCATCACCGCCGCCACCAAATTCTTCATCTTCACCCAGGCCAGCGGCCTGATCATGCTGGTGGCGATCATCGCCCTGGTACTGGTGAACTACAGTGCGACCGGCGTCCTGACCTTCGACTACGAAGACCTGCTGCAGCTGCAGCTGGACCCCAAGCTGGAGTACCTGCTGATGCTGGGCTTCTTCATCGCCTTCGCGGTGAAGCTGCCGGTGGTGCCGCTGCACTCCTGGCTGCCCGATGCCCACGCCCAGGCGCCAACCGCCGGTTCCGTCGACCTCGCCGGTATCCTGCTCAAGACCGCCGCCTACGGCCTGCTGCGCTTCGCCATCCCGCTGTTCCCCAACGCCTCGGCGGAATTCGCGCCGATCGCCATGTGGTTGGGCATCATCGGCATCTTCTACGGCGCCATCCTGTCGTTCGCCCAGACCGACATCAAGCGCCTGGTGGCCTACTCCAGCGTCTCGCACATGGGCTTCGTGCTGATCGGCATCTACTCCGGCAGCCCCCAGGCGCTGCAGGGCGTGGTGGTGCAGATGATCGCCCACGGTCTTTCCGCCGCCGGCCTGTTCATCCTCTGTGGCCAGCTCTACGAGCGCATGCATACCCGTGACATGCGCGAGATGGGCGGTCTCTGGGCACGCCTGCCCTACCTGCCGGCCCTGAGTCTGTTCTTCGCCTCGGCGTCCCTGGGTCTGCCCGGTACCGGTAACTTCGTCGGCGAGTTCCTGATCCTGCTGGGCGCCTTCCCGGTGGTACCGATGATCACCGTCATCGCCACCTTCGGCCTGGTGTTCGCCTCGGTCTATTCGCTGATCATGATCCACCGTGCCTACTTCGGCCCAGCCAAGGCCGAGGGTGCCCTGCCGGGTCTGAACGCACGGGAACTGTCGATGCTGCTGTTGCTTGGCGTGCTGCTGGTGCTGCTCGGCGTCTACCCGCAGCCGGTGCTGGATACCTCGGCCGCGAGCATGGCCGGTGTCCAGCAGTGGCTCGGCGAAGCCTTCTCCTCTCTCGTTTCCGCCCGGTAAGAGCGCCATGACCTTTACCTACGAACACTTCATCGCCCTCCTGCCGATCATCATCACCGGCCTCACCGCCGTGGTGGTGATGCTGGGCATCGCCTGGCGGCGGGATCACACCATCATCCCGACCCTGGGCGTGATCGGTCTCAACCTGGCCCTGCTGTCCTGCATCCCGGCCCTGGGCGTCGGCGCCATCGACGTCACCCCGCTGCTGCGCATCGACGGCTTCAGCTGCTTCTACATGGCGCTGATCCTGATCGCCACCCTGGCCTGCATGACCCTGTCGCACGCCTACATGGAAGGCTATCCGGGCAACCGTGAAGAGCTGTACCTGCTGCTGCTGATCTCCGCCACCGGCGGTCTGGTGCTGGTGGCGGCGCAGAACGTCGCCGGCCTGTTCATCGGCCTGGAACTGCTGTCGGTACCGGTCTACGGCCTGGTGGCCTACAGCTACTTCAATCGCCGTTCCCTGGAAGCCGGCATGAAGTACCTGGTGCTGTCCGCCGCCGGCTCGGCCATCCTGCTGTTCGGCATGGCCCTGCTCTACGCCCAGTCCGGCAGCCTGAACTTCGCTGACATCGGCATGCAGATGGACGCCCCGGCCAGCACCGGCCTGCTGATGGAAATCGGCCTCGGCATGCTGATCGTCGGCCTCGGCTTCAAGCTGTCGCTGGTGCCCTTCCACCTCTGGACCCCGGACGTCTACGAGGGCTCGCCGGCTCCGGTCGGTGCCTTCCTGGCCACCGCCAGCAAGGTCGCCGTCTTCGCCGTGCTGGTACGGGTGTTCCAGACCATGCCCATGGCCACCGAAGACGGCTGGCTGCACGATGCCATCGCCTTCATCGCCATCGCCTCCATGCTGGTGGGCAACCTGCTGGCGCTGATGCAGAGCAACCTCAAGCGGCTGCTGGGTTACTCCTCCATCTCCCACTTCGGTTACCTGCTGGTGGCGGTGGCCTCGGGCGAAGGCCTGTCGATGGAAGCCGTGGCGGTCTACCTGGTGACCTATGTCTTCACCAGCCTGGGCGCCTTCGGCGTGATCACCCTGATGTCCAGCCCGAGCAACGGCCAGCGTGACGCCGATGCCCTGTTCGAGTACCGCGGCCTGTTCTGGCGCCGTCCGTACCTGACCGCGGCGCTGACGGTGATGATGCTGTCCCTGGCCGGCATCCCGCTCACCGCCGGCTTCATCGGCAAGTTCTACGTCATCACCGTGGGCGTGGAAGCGGGCATGTGGTGGCAGACCGCGGCCATCGTGCTGGGCAGCGCCATCGGCCTGTTCTACTACCTGCGCGTGATGGTCACCCTGTACCTGACCGAGCAGGGCCTGCAGCGCCACGATGCGCCGATGAACTGGGGTCAGCGCGCCGGTGGCGTGATGCTGATCGCCATTTCCATCGCCACCTTCGTGCTGGGTGTCTATCCGCAGCCGCTGCTGCAACTGGCGCAGCTGACGGTGTTCTGATCCCAGACGCCGCCCACGATCCCCGCTTCGGCGGGGATCGTCGTTTCTGGCCCCGGTGAAACACCCGCCCTTGGCAGGGTCGCACCGTGACCGCTACCCTCGACCCCTACTCTGCCTTCTTCTGCCCTTTTCTGGAGACCGCTTTCTCCCATGCCTGCGTTGAAACCCCTCGCCCTGACCATCGGCCTGCTGCTTGGCAGCCAGGCTTTCGCCGCCCCTGTCTTCGACGTCACCGAACTGGGTGACCCGGCAACCGCCTGTACCGACCTCGACACCTTCGTCAATGCCAAGTGGGTGGCGGCCAACCCCATCCCGCCGGACAAGTCGCGCTGGGGTTCCTTCATGGCCCTGGGGGAAAAATCACTCAACGACCAGCACGCCATCCTGCAACGTGCCGCGCGCTCGGCGGATCGCGCGGAAGCGGGTTCGGTAGAACAGAAGATCGGCTGGCTGTATCGCTCGGGCATGGACGAAGCCGCCATCGAGCGCGCCGGCTATCAGCCGATCCAGGCGCAACTGGCCGCCATCGATGAGCTACGCACCACGGCCGACGTGGTGAAGTACCTGCAACAGAGCTTCGCCCGCGGCGACATGCAGGTGTTCTCCTTCGGTTCCGGCGCCGACTACCAGAATGCCAAGCAGCAGATCGCCTATGCCTACCAGGGCGGCCTGGGCCTGCCCACCCCCGATTACTACACCGAGGCCGACTACGCCAAGCTGCGCCAGGCCTATCTGGGTCACATCGCCCGACTGCTGGTCCTGACCGGGGTACCCAAAGCCCAGGCGGCCGCCCAGGCCGAGCTGGTACTGGCCTTCGAAAGTCGCCTGGCGCGCGCCTCGGTCAAGCCGGTGGAGCTGCGCAATCCGGAGAACCAGTATCATTACCTGAGCTTCGCCGAAGCCAACAAAGTCACGCCGCATTTCGACTGGCAAGCCTTCTTCGCCAGCCAGGGCGTCACTGGCCAGCAGGGCTTTTCCTTGTCCCAGCCCGGCTTCTTCGCCGAATTCGACCGGATGCTGGCCGAGACCCCCATCGAGCAATGGCAGGCCTATCTGCGCGCCCATGTGATCGACGATGCGGCGCCGCTGCTGTCCAAACCCTTCCAGCAGGAGAGCTTCGACTTCAACCAGAAGACCCTGAGCGGCCAGCAGCAACAGAGCGAACGCTGGAAGCGGGTGCTGCGCACGGTCAACGGTGCCATGGGCGAAGGCCTTGGCCAGCTCTATGTGCAAGAGCACTTCTCGCCCCAGGCCAAGGCCCGCGCCCAGGAGCTGGTGGACAACGTGATGCTGGCGCTCAAGGCGCGCATCGAGCAGCTCGACTGGATGAGCCCCGAGACCAAGCAGAAGGCGCTGGCCAAGTGGGACAGCTTCCTGCCCAAGATCGGCTATCCCGAGCGCTGGCGCGACTGGAGCGGCCTGACCCTCAAGCCCCAGGGCTTCTACGCCAACCTGGAAGCCGCCTCGCGCTTCAACTATCGCCATGACCTGGACAAGATCGGCAAGCCCACCGACCGCCAGGAATGGGGCATGTACCCGCAGACGGTGAATGCCTACTATAGCCCCACCGACAACACCATCAACTTCCCGGCCGCCATCCTCCAGCCGCCGTTCTTCTATCCGGACGGCGACGACGCCATCAACTACGGCGGCATCGGCGCGGTGATCGGCCACGAGGCCAGCCATGGTTTCGACGACCAGGGCAGCAAGTTCGACGGCGCCGGCAACCAGGTGGACTGGTGGACCCCGGCCGATCGCAAGGCCTTCGAGGCCCGCACCGGCAAGCTGGTGGAGCAATTCGACAACTATCGTCCGCTGCCGGATCACCCGGACCTGCACGTCAACGGCAAGCTCACCCTGGGCGAGAACATCGGTGATCTCGGCGGCATCAATGCAGCCTACGACGCCCTGCAACTGGCGCTGGCGAAGAAGCCGGAGGAAGCCAACCGCACCCTCGACGGCTACACCCAGCAGCAGCGCTTCTTCCTCAACTGGGCACGGGTCTGGCGCAGCTCCGTGCGTGAGGAACAGCTACGCCTCTCGCTCAACACCGATCCCCATGCGCCCATGAGATTCCGCGCCATCGGCGCGCCGTCCAACATGCCGTCCTTTGCCCAGGCGTTCAGCTGCAAGGTGGGCGATGCCATGGTCCGACCGGACGAGAAACGCGTGGAAATCTGGTGAGGGTCCGGGGGCGTCCGGTGAACGGGTATCGCTTTTGCATCGGCTGTCGCCCCTCCCTGCCGGCGCCCCTTCCATGCCCCTAGAACTCGCCTTTGCCGAAGCCACCGCGACCGGTCCGCGCAAGGAAAACCAGGACGCCTTGCGCAGCGTCCAGCCCAGTGCGGCCCTGGCGGCGACCAAGGGACATCTGTTCGCCCTGGCCGATGGCGTCAGCGGCTGTCCGGACGGTGGCCTGGCCGCGCGCGCGACGCTCCAGGCCCTGGCCCAGGACTACTACTCCACGCCGGAGACCTGGCCGGTGGCCCAGGCCCTGGAACGGCTACTGCTGGCGCAGAATCGCTGGCTGCAGGCCGCCGGCAATGGCCAGCCACTGCTGACGACCCTTACCGCCCTGGTGATCCGCGGGCGGCGCTACACCCTGGCCCATGTCGGCGACTGCCGTGCCTATCGCTGGCATGGCGGTCGGCTGACCTGTCTCACCGTCGACCACGTCTGGCAGCAGGCCGGCATGCAGCATGTGCTGACCCGCGCCCTGGGGCTGGAAAACCACCTGGTGGTGGATTTTCGCGAAGGCGAACTGGAAGCCGGCGAAACCCTGCTGCTGGTGAGCGATGGGGTTTGGGCCGCGCTGGGCGAAGACAGCATGAGGCGCATCCTCGTCGACTGCGTCAGCGATCTGGACGCCACCGCTCAGGCGCTGGTGGCTGGCGCCCTGCATGCCGGCGGCCAGGACAATGCCAGCGCCCTGCTGGTGCGGGTCGATCGCCTGCCGGACATCTCCCTGGCCGATACCCTGGCCAATGCCGACACCTGGCCGCCGCTGCCTGCCTTGAAGCCTGGCCAGGCCTTCGAGGGCTGGACGGTGGTGGAGCGCCTGGCCGAGTCGCGGCAATCGCTGCTCTACCGGGTCACCGACGAGGGTGGCCGCCCCTGGCTGCTCAAGACCCTGCCCGCGGCGCTGCAATTCGACACTCTGGCCGGTCATGCCCTGCTCATGGAGGAGTGGTTCCTGCGGCGCGTCGCCGGCCGCGCCTTCGTCGAGGTGCATCCGCTGCCACGGCGCGCCCATCTCTATTTCGTGCAGCGCGAATATCCGGGGCGCACCCTGGCGCAGCAACTGACCGGCGACGGGCCCCTGGCCCTGGCCGACTGGCTGGACGTCGCCTCGCGCCTGTTGCGTGCGCTCGGCCAGTTGCACAGACGCAACATCCTTCACCGCGACATCAAGCCGGACAATCTGCACCGCGGCCAAGACGGCGAACTGCGCCTGCTGGACTTCGGCCTGGCCTACTGTCCGCAACTGTCCCAGGATCTGCAGGACAGTCCGGGCACCCCCAGCTACCGGGCCCCGGAATCCTTCGAAGGCGCCGAGCCGAGTCCCGCCCAGGACCTCTATGCGGCCGGGGTGACCCTCTATCAACTGCTGACCGATGGTTATCCCTACGGCGAGGTGGAGCCCTTCCAGCGCCCACGCTTCGGCACGCCCGCCAGTGCCCTGCGCCGGCGTCCGGATGTACCGGCCTGGCTCGACGACTGGCTGCAGCGGGCCGTGGCGGTCGACCCCGCCGAGCGCTTCGAAACCGCGGAAGAAGCCCTGCTGCTGCTAGAGCAGGGCGAGCGGCAGCCGGCAGTCCGCGCTCTGCCGCTGCTGCACCGCGATCCGCTGCGCACCTGGCAGGTGGTCGCGACCCTGTCGCTTCTGGCCAACCTGGTGCTCGGGCTGTTGTGGCTCTATCGCCACTGAGGCGTCCCGGTCTGGAGCAGCTTTTGCAGGCCACTGGCCAGCCTCCTGTTCGAGTCTCGCCCCATGTCCGATCGCCAGATGCCCCCTGCCCTGCGTTTCATGCTGGCGGCCCGCCGTTGCGAACTGCAGCAACTGGAGGGTCTTGCCCTGACCTGCGAGCTGGTGGAGGACGCCAGCGCGCTGGTGCATGACCTGCAGCGCGAGCGCGGCTTCAGCAATATCCTGCTGGGGACGGGTAGCGATCGCTATCGCAGCGCCCTGGAACGGCATTCGGCAACGACGCGCTGCAGCGAGACGCGCCTGCGCGAAGGCCTGGACACCTTCGACGCCAGCCTGGCCCAGGATCGCCCGCGCCTGCTCAATCGCATCGCCTGTGTCCTGCACCTGCTCGATGGCCTGCCGGGCCTGAGGCGCGGCGTGCTCGACCGGCGCCTGGGGATGGAAGAGGCCACCGCGGCCTTCTCGCACCTGATCGGTGGCTTGCTGGCGGTCATCTTCGAGGCGGCCGACACGGCGAGCGACCCGGGTCTCAGCCGGGCCCTGGTGGCGCTGTTCAACTTCATGCAGGGCAAGGAACTGGCGGGCCAGGCCCGGGCGACCGGCGTGGTCGGCTTCGCCCAGGGTCATTTCGATGCCGTGCTGCTGGCCCGTCTCGACGACCTGGACAGTGGCCAGGCCCGTTGCTTCGCCGGTTTCCTCGACCATGCCGATCCCCAGGCCCTGGTCCTCTGGCACGGGGTGCAGGAGTGCGCCTCGCGGCAGCAGATCGAACGGCTGCGCGGCGTCGCCCAGCGCACCTCGGCGAGTGCCCAGGTGGAGCCGGCGCTGGCCGAAATCTGGTTCGAACTCAATACCCGCCGCCTGGACGCCATGCAGGAGGTCGCCCAGCACCTGGTCCTGGAGCTCCGCGCGCGCTGTGCGAAGAGCATCGCCCAGGCCCGGGCGGACCTGGACAGCCATCGCAAGCTGTCCCGCCGCCTGGCCGAGCTCGACCGCGAGCCCAGCACGCCACTGCTGTTCAGCCTGACCGCCAATCCGCTGGGTGAAGCCCGGCCAGGCGAAGGTCAGCCCGGCATCCTCGAATTGCTGCACGAGCAGACCCGACGCCTGCATGAGGTGGAGGCGGAGCTTCAGGAAACCCGCCGCTCCCTGGTCGAGCGCAAGCTGCTGGAGCGCGCCAAGCAGCAGCTCATGCAGCAACTGCAACTGCCGGAGGCGGACGCCCACCAGCATCTGCAGCGACTGGCGATGCGCAGTGGCCGACCGCTGCCCGAACTGGTCCGGCAGCTACTCGGCCAGGAGCCCTAGGTCGGTACTATTCATCGATCAGTATTGGCCATCGTACTGCCTGGGCCCGTTCGGCACCTTCCATGCGCCGCCAGGGCGCACCCCGCCAGCGGAACGCCCCCTGACTGTGCGCCCAGGAACCGTAAAAGGCCTGGATCGCCCGGGATTCCGGGCTTGGCACAGTCCCTGCAGAAGCCCTGGCGAGCGCCATGCGCTCCCACAGCAATCCCCGGACGAAGGTGTCCACGCTCGCAGCCCAAGCCTGCCGAGAGTGGATGCCTTTTTTTGTGCCCGCGAAATAAGGAAGGACGATGGACGACAGCTCGCGTAACGATGACCAGGCCGGTCGCGGACTCCCCCGCCGCAGTTTCCTCAAGCAGTCGCTCGGCGTACTGGGCGCTGGCGCCGCGCTCACGCTGCTGCCACCCGGGCTGAGGTCCGCCGCCTGGGCCTCCGGCAGCGATGCCGTGGAGACGACCAAGGCCAAACTGGGCTTCATCGCCCTCACCGATGCGGCGCCGCTGTTCGTCGCCGACGAGCTCGGGCTGTTCGCCAAGTACGGCATGACCGAGGTGGAGGTGCTCAAGCAATCCTCTTGGGGTACCACCCGCGACAACCTGGTGCTGGGCTCGGCGGCCAATGGCATCGACGGCGCCCACATCCTCACCCCCATGGTCTATCACCTGGCCTCCGGCAAGATCACCCCCAACGGCCAGCCGCTGCCCATGGCGCTGCTGGCGCGGCTGAACGTCGACGGCCAAGGCATCTCCCTGTCAAACGACTACAAGGAGCAGAAGGTCGGCCTAGACGCCAGCGGCTTCAAGACCCCCCTGGCCGCGCGCCAGGCCGCTGGCAAGAAGACCTCGGCCGCCATGACCTTCCCGGGCGGCACCCATGATCTGTGGATTCGCTACTGGCTGGCAGCCAACGGTATCGACCCGAACAAGGACATCACCACCCTGGTGGTGCCCCCGGCGCAGATGGTCGCCAACATGAAGGTCGGCAACATGGACACCTTCTGCGTCGGCGAGCCCTGGAACGCCCAGCTGATCAAGCAGAACATCGGCTACAGCGCCCTGACCACCGGCGAGCTCTGGGCCAATCACCCCGAGAAGGCCCTGGCCCTGCGCGGCGACTATGTCCAGGCCAATCCCAAGGCCACCGTGGCGCTGCTCAAGGCGGTACTGGAGGCCCAGCAATACTGCGACGTGGCGGCGAACAAGCCGAAGGTCGCCGAGATCTGCGCCAAGCGGCGCTGGATCGGCGCGCCCGCCGAGGACGTAGTCGGCCGCCTGCAGGGCACCTTCGACTACGGTACCGGCCGGGTGGTGCAGAACAGTCCGCACCTGATGAAGTTCTGGAACGAGCATGCCTCCTTCCCCTACCAGAGCCACGACCTCTGGTTCATCACCGAGAACCAGCGCTGGGGCTATCTACCCGGCGACCTGGATGCCCAGGGCCTGATCGCCAAGGTCAACCGCGCCGATCTCTGGCGCGAAGCGGCGGCGGCCATCGGTGTCCCGGCCGGCGACATTCCCGCCAGCAACTCGCGCGGCAAGGAAAGCTTCTTCGACGGCAAGGTGTTCGACCCCGCCGATCCCAAGGCCTATCTCGCCAGCCTGACGCTCAAGGCCTGACGTCCACCATCCCTCAAGGAGTGCCGCCGATGAACGCCCACACCCGGCCGCCCAAGGCCCTCGCGACCTTTCGTCCGCAAACCCGTCTGCGTCGCTTCGGCCAGCAGGTGCTGCGCAATGGCCTGCCACCGCTGGTGGTGGGCGCCCTGCTGCTGATCGTCTGGCAACTGCTGTGCAGTCGCCCCGGCGCGGCCCTGCCGCCGCCGAGCCAGGTGGTCAACGACACCTGGGAGCTGATCACCCAGCCCTTCTACGACAACGGCGGCAATGACGTGGGCATGGCCTGGCAACTGCTGGCCAGCCTCGAACGCGTCGCCTACGGCTACCTGATGGCCGCCGTGGTGGGTATCGCCCTGGGCGTGCTGGTGGGCCAGTCGGCCTGGGCCATGCGCGGCCTCGATCCACTGTTCCAGGTCCTGCGCACCGTGCCACCGCTGGCCTGGCTGCCGCTGTCCCTGGCCGGCTTCAAGGACAGCCACCCCTCGGCGCTGTTCGTCATCTTCATCACCGCCATCTGGCCGATCATCATCAATACCTCGGTAGGCATCCGCAACATCCCAGAGGACTACCGCAACGTGGCGCGCGTCCTGCGCCTGAATGGCTGGGAATACTTCCAGAAGATCATGCTGCCGGCCGCCGCGCCCTACATCTTCTCCGGCCTGCGCATCGGCGTGGGCCTGTCGTGGCTGGCCATCATCGCCGCCGAGATGCTGATCGGTGGCGTGGGCATCGGCTTCTTCATCTGGGATGCCTGGAACGCCTCGCGCATCAGCGACATCATCCTGGCGCTGGTCTACGTCGGCGTCATCGGCTTCCTGCTCGACCGGCTGGTGGCCCTCATCGGCCGGCTGGTCACCCGCGGCACCGCGAACTAGAGGACTCCCACCATGGCCCAGCCCTACCTGAGCATCGAACACGTCGACAAGAGCTTCACCCGCAACGGCCTGACCTCCACGGTGCTGCGCGACGTCAATCTCAAGATCGAACGCGGCGAGTACATCTCCATCATCGGCCACTCCGGCTGCGGCAAGTCGACGGTGCTCAACATCGTCGCCGGCCTGATCGAACCCACCTCCGGCTCCATCCTGCTGGAGAACCGCGAGGTCCGCGGTCCTGGTCCGGAGCGCAGCCTGGTGTTCCAGAACCACTCGCTGCTGCCCTGGCTGACGGTCTACGAGAACGTCGCCCTGGCGGTGGACAAGGTGTTCAGGGGCGCCAAGAGCAAGGCCGAGCGCCATGCCTGGACGCTGCACAACCTGGAAATGGTCAACATGAGCCATGCCCTGCACAAAAGACCCAGCGAGATTTCCGGTGGCATGAAGCAGCGGGTCGGCATCGCCCGGGCCCTGGCCATGGAGCCCAAGGTGCTGCTGCTGGACGAGCCCTTCGGCGCCCTGGACGCCCTCACCCGGGCGCATCTGCAGGATGAGGTGATGCGCATCCAGAGCGAACTGCGCAACACCGTGATGATGATCACCCACGACGTGGACGAGGCGGTGCTGCTCTCGGATCGCATCGTCATGATGACCAACGGCCCGGCGGCCACCATTGGCGAGATCCTCACCATCGACCTGCCGCGGCCGCGCGATCGCATCACCTTGGTCGACGATCCCCGCTACAACGGCTATCGCCACGCGGTGCTGAGCTTCCTCTACGAGAAGCACAGCCACCCCGGTGCCGTAGCCTGATGATTCGCCCCGTTTCGAGGCAGCACGCCTCGAAACGGGGCGATTTTGCGGTCTCCCGCGCGCACAAACCCGGGATTTGTCTCGCTGGGGCAACTGGCACGAAGCCTGCAAATCCTCAGACAACTTAGGTCTTTCTTCAACGGCGAGGAAAGACCCTCCGGACAAAGGCGTCCCAGCTGCTTGCAGCGGGACGCCTTTTTTTTGCGTTACAGTCGCCACCCTGGATACGAGAGGTCACTACATGAGCGGGAAAGTCTGGTTGATCGGTGCCGGCCCCGGCGATCCCGAATTGCTGACCCTCAAGGCCGTGCGCGCCCTGGGTGAGGCCGAGGTGGTGATGATCGATGACCTGGTCAATCCGGCGGTGCTCGAACACTGTCCGAACGCCCGGGTGATCCGCGTCGGCAAGCGCGGCGGTTGCCGCTCCACGCCCCAGGCCTTCATCCATCGACTGATGCTGCGCTATGCCCGCCAGGGCCGTTGCGTGGCCCGGCTCAAGGGCGGCGATCCCTGCATCTTCGGTCGCGCCGGCGAGGAAGCCGAATGGCTGGCCGCCCGTGGCGTCAGCAGCGAGATCGTCAACGGCATCACCGCCGGCCTGGCCGGCGCCACCGCCTGCGGCATCTCCCTGACCCTGAGAGGCGTAGCCCGAGGCGTGACCCTGGTCACCGCCCACACCCAGGACGACAGTGCGCCCAACTGGCCGGCCCTGGCCGCCACCGGCACCACCCTGGTGGTCTACATGGGCGTGGCCCGCCTGGCCGAGATCCAGCAGGGCCTGCTGGACGGCGGTCTGGCCCTGACCACCCCGGTGGCCATGATCGAGAACGCCTCCCTGCCCAGCCAGCGCGAGTGCCGCTCGACCCTGCAGGATCTGCAGGCGGACGCCGCGCTCTTCCAGCTGCGCAGTCCGGCGATCCTGGTGATCGGCGAGGTGGTCGGCCAGGCCGCCCTGCAACAGGCCCTGAGCTTCGCCGCCCAGGCCTGAGCGGCGAACTCCGGAGCCCAGCCGCCGTTCCTATGGGTAATCCCCCAGCAGAGCGGCGCCCATGGACCTCGTCATCGCCCGCCCGGACGGCCTCTATTGCCCGCCCGGCGACTTCTACATCGATCCCTGGCATCCGGTGGAGCGCTCGGTCATCACCCATGGCCACGGCGACCATGCCCGGGTAGGCAACGGTCACTATCTCGCCACATCGGGCAGTGCCGGCATCCTGCGCGCCCGACTGGGGGCCGACATCAACCTCCAGACCCTGGAATACGGCGAGGTCATCGACCACCACGGGGTCAGGCTGAGCTTCCATCCGGCCGGCCATGTGCTGGGCTCGGCGCAGGTGCGCCTGGAGTATCGCGGGGAGGTCTGGGTGGCCTCGGGCGACTACAAGGTCGAACCCGATGGCACCTGCACCCCCTTCGAGCCGGTGCGCTGCCATACCTTCATCACCGAATCCACCTTTGGCCTGCCGATCTATCGCTGGCGACCCCAGGCCGAGATCTTTGCCGAGGTCAACCAATGGTGGCGCGCCAACCAGGCCCAGGGGCTGGCCAGCGTCCTCTACAGCTATGCCTTCGGCAAGGCGCAACGCCTGCTGCACGGCCTGGATCCGGAGATCGGCCCCATCCTCGCCCATGGCGCGGTGGAGCCGCTCAACCGGGTCTATCGCGAGGCCGGCATCCGCATTCCCGAGACCCACTACGCCGGCGACTTCAAGAAGAGCGATCCCACGTTGCGCCAGGCGCTGATCATCGCCCCGCCCTCGGCCGGGGGCAGTACCTGGATCCGCCGCTTCGGCGAGCACAGCGACGCCTTCGCCAGCGGCTGGATGATGCTGCGCGGCACCCGCCGCCGGCGCGGGGTGGATCGCGGCTTCGTGCTCTCCGACCATGCCGACTGGCCGGGCCTGCTGTGGGCCATCGAGCAGACCGGCGCCGAGCGCGTGATGGTCACCCATGGCTCGGTCGCCACCCTGGTGCGCTACCTGCGCGACCAGGGCCTGGACGCCCAGGGCTTCACCACCGAATACGGTGAGGAAGACGACACCCCAGTCGCCACGGAGGCCCAGGCATGAAGGCCTTCGCCGAACTCTATGGCCGTCTCGACGCCACCACCTCCAGCAACGCCAAGCTGGCCGCCCTGGTGGACTACTTCGGCAGCGCCCCGGCCGCGGATGCCGCCTGGGCGGTGTACTTCCTCGCCGGCGGCCGCCCCCGGCGCCTGGTGCCAACGCGCCAGCTGCGCGAGCTGACCATGGCGCTCTCCGGCCTGCCCGAATGGCTGTTCGAGGAGAGCTACCAGGCGGTCGGCGACCTGGCCGAGACCATGGCACTGCTTATCCCCACCGCCGATGCCGCCAATGCCGAAGGCTTGGCCTTCTGGCTGGAGGAATACCTGCTCCCCCTGCGCGGGCTGCCGCCGGAAGAGCTGGCCGAGCGCCTGCCGCCGCTCTGGGGCGAGCTGGATCGCCAGAGTCTGATGGTCTGCATCAAGCTGATCACCGGCGAATTCCGTGTCGGTGTCTCCAAGCTGCTGGTGACCCGTGCCCTGGCCACACTGGCGGACCTCGATCCGAAGCGCGTCGCCCAGCGCCTGGTGGGCTATACCGATCTCTCCCACCGTCCCACCGCCGAGGGCTATGCCCGCCTGGTCGCCCCGGAAAGTCCGGACGAGCACGCCCAGCGCGGCGGCCAGCCCTATCCCTTCTTTCTCGCTCACGCCCTGCAACTGCCGGTGGAGCAGTTCGAGGCGCAACTGGGGCCGGCCGAGGACTGGCAGGTGGAATGGAAGTGGGATGGCATCCGCGCCCAGTTGGTCAAGCGCGACGGTCGGCTGTGGATCTGGTCGCGGGGCGAAGACCTGGTCACCGATCGCTTTCCCGAATTGCATCCCCTCGCGGAGTCACTGCCCGATGGCACCGTGATCGACGGCGAGATCGTGGTCTGGAAGGAAGACGCCGCACCCGACACCCTGCTCAGCAGCGAAGAGGTGAGCGAGCAGCAGGACGGCCGCGATCCGGCCGCGCCCATCCCCTTCGGCGTGCAACCCTTCGCCCTGCTGCAGCAGCGCATCGGCCGCAAGACCCTGGGCAAGAAGATCCTCGAAGACGTGCCGGTCATCCTGCTCGCCTACGACCTGCTGGAATGGCAGGGCCACGACCTGCGCAGCCAGCCGCAACGCCAGCGCCGCGCCGAGCTGGAGCGGGTGGTGGCGCGTTGCGCCAGCCCGCTGTTGCGACCCTCGCCCCTGTTGCACGGCAAAGACTGGCAGGACCTCGCCCGCCAGCGCGAGGCCTCCCGCACCCTGGGCGTCGAAGGCATGATGCTCAAGGCCCAGGATTCGCTCTATGGCGTTGGCCGTACCAAGGACATGGGCACCTGGTGGAAGTGGAAGGTCGATCCCTTCTCGGTGGATGCGGTGCTCATCTATGCCCAGCGCGGCCACGGGCGGCGCGCCAGTCTCTATTCCGACTACACCTTCGCCGTCTGGGACGGTCCGCCGGAGAGCAGCGAACGGACCCTGGTGCCCTTCGCCAAAGCCTACTCCGGCCTCACTGACGAAGAAATGCGCAAGGTGGACGCCATCGTCCGGCGCACCACGGTGGAGAAGTTCGGCCCGGTGCGCAGCGTCGAGCCGACCCTGGTGTTCGAACTGGGCTTCGAGGGCATTGCCCTGTCCAAGCGCCACAAGAGCGGCGTCGCGGTGCGCTTTCCGCGCATGCTGCGCTGGCGCCACGACAAGCCGGTGGCCGAAGCCGACACCCTCGACATCCTGCAGAATCTGCTGGCCTAGCCCATGGCCGGTCAGACCGCGCCGCCGGTCGCCGATGGCGCCATAGGGGCCCCGCGGGAACCGCGCTGGGCCCTGGCGCTCGCCTGCCTGCCGGCGCTGGCGATCATCCTGCTCGTCGGCGGCTGGACGGCTGCCTGGCTGCCCTGCGTGGTGGCCCTGGGCGGCGCCTATACCGTTGGCTTCGGCGCCTACAAGAGCTTTGCCGCCGAACCCCTGGCACCGATGCTGGTGGCGGCGCTGGGGATGGCTTTTTCCACCGTGGTCGGCTCCCTGCTGGGTCATCAGCTGCCGGCGCTGGTCCTGGCCGGCGCCCTCTGGGCCGCCTGCTGCGCCTGGCTGTTCGCCGTTGGCAACGGCCCCTGGTGGATCACCCAGCAATGGACGGTGGCCCTGCTGGTGGCCGGCGGCTTTCCCGGTGACCTGCAGCAGGCGCTGCTGCGGGGCGGCCTGGTACTGGGCGGCGGGCTGCTGCAACTGCTGCTCTTCGCCCTGGTGCAAAAGGCGCTCTACCGCTCCCAATGGCGGCTGCGCACCGGCTCCCTGAAGGCCCACCTCCACGAGGTCGTGGTGCTGTTCGCGGACAGGTTTCGCCTTGGCCGCTACGGCTTCTATGCCGCCGCCGTGGTCGCTCTCTGCCAGACCCTGACCGGCCTGCTGGAGTACGGTCACGGCTACTGGGCGCCCATGACCGCGCTGCTGGTGCTCAAGCCGCGCCTGGGCGACACCTGGCGGCGTGGCCTCGGCCGGTTGGTCGGCACCCTAGCCGGCTGCCTGCTGGCAGGCGCGGTGGTCTGGCTCGATGACACCCCTGCCGTCCTGGCCGGCGCCTGCCTGCTGTGCGCGGCGGGCGCCTATCTATTGCAGGACGGGCGCTACTCGCTGCAGACGCTGTTCATCACCGGCACCACGGTCCTGATGGTTGCCCTGGCCGGCGCGCCCGAGGCCAGCATCGCCCGCGAACGGATCGGCAGCACCCTGCTCGGCGGCGCGGTCGCCCTGCTCTTTCTGGCGCTGGAAGCCGGCGTCGAACGAGGACTCGCCCGCCTTCAGCGGCGACGTCGGTTGCGCCAGGCGAACACCAGCAACCCCAGCAAGGCGCCCAGGTAGCTGCCAGCGTGCATCCAGGCCGCCAGCAGGAAACCTCCGCGGTCCTGTACGCAGGCCGGCACCCGCAGGACGCTGCCCAGCTCCACGGCGAGCCAGCCCAGGCCCAGGCCCAGCAGGGCGCAGCCCAGTGCCCCGAGCAGCACGGCCGCGCTGCCGCGCCAGAGATAGCGGTCACCGGCAGGCCGCCCGCGCGCCAGCCAGAGCAGCGCCAGGCCCAGCGGCAGTCCGGCCACCGCACCGGCCTGTAGGCCGACCCTGGCCGCTCGCCAACGCGGCGCCAGCGCCGTGTCGAGCAGGCCGAATTGCGGAAATTTCAGGCAGGTGAAGTAATCCGGACCCAGGCCATAGCTGACCTGATCATGCAGCGCCCCATAGAGCGCGGCCAGGGCGATCAGCGCCAGTAGCCTGCCCAGGCCGCTCGCCACCGGCTAGCCCAGGGCCTTGTGGTAGCTGTGCAGCCCCGTTCCCAACGGTCGCGGCAGAAAGCCGCAGTCTTGCAGACCGTGGCGGTCGTTGATCTCAACCAGGTAGAGCACGCCAGCGGTCATCGCCTTTTCCCGACAGGTCATCTCGCCTCGCTCCCGTTTCCTTTGCACACAGCCGCACGCCGCTATTGCTACCGAGCAGATACGATGTCTTATCGAATCGGGTCTTCTGCTACCTTTCTGCCCACCTTTGGCGCACGCGTATCTTTTTAGACCCAAAGCAGTGCGTTCGTCCGCCCCGGGCAGGAAAGCCGCGCCTTTCCGGTGCATAATGCGCGCCGTTTGGCTGGGTCGGCTGCTACAGGATGTAACCAACGCGGCAACCGCGTACAGATTTGGGACGATCTTCGCCGACTGGTAAGCTTATTGCTCCCGCGAGGGCACGGGCGTCGTACTGGCGCCATGATTTCATCCACATTCGCACTAGGATCCGACATGAAAAAAAGCTGGCTGACTCTCTCTGCGCTCGCCCTGTGTCTGGCCGCCGGTTCGGCGATGGCCAAGGAATGGAAAGAGATCCGCTTCGGTGTGGATACCACCTATCCGCCCTTCGAATCCCAGGCCGCCGATGGCAGCTTCGTCGGCTTCGACATCGAGCTGGGCAACGCCATCTGCGAAAAGCTGGAAGTGAAGTGCAAGTGGGTGGTGAGTGACTTCGACGGCCTGATCCCCGGCCTGCGCGCGCGCAAGTTCGACGGCATCCTGTCCTCGCTGACCAAGACCCCGGCGCGTGCCGAGCAGATCGACTTCTCCGACCTGCTGTGGTCGGGTCCCTCCTCCATGGTCACCAAGGAAGGCGCCAACCTGCAGGCCACCGCGGAAAGCCTGAAGGGCAAGACCGTCGGCGTGCAGCAGGGCACCATCCAGGAAACCTTCGCCAAGCAGAAGCTGGCGCCCAACGGCGTCAACGTCCAGAGCTACCAGAACCAGGATCAGGTCTATGCCGACCTGGTGTCCGGTCGTATCGACGTCGCCATGCAGGACATGCTGCAGGCCGAAGGTGGCTTCATGAAGTCGCCCCAGGGCAAGGGCTACACCAACACCGCCATCCACGACGAGCTGCTGCCGGCCGATACCGCCGTCGGTATCCGCAAGGGCAACGACGAGTTCAAGACCTTCGTCAACAAGGGCATCGCGGCCATCCACGCCGACGGCACCTACGACAAGATCCAGAAGAAGTACTTCGGCGACCTGAACCTCTACGATCCCAAGTAAGGTCGGTTCGGCAGACGCCCCCGGTGCCACCGGGGGCGTTTTACGTATGACCGCTGGCGCTCGTGGCGCCCGCGGCCTCACCAGGCGATTCTCCCAAGACGCATGCAGCAGAATTCCTTCGACTCCTTCTTGCAGTCCATCGGACTGGGCACGCTCAGCCTGCATGGCTACGGCCCGCTGATCCTGGAAGGCACCCTGACGACCCTCAAGCTCGCCGGCTTCGCGCTGATCGTGGCGGTCATCCTCGGCCTGCTCGGCGCCTCGGCCAAGCTGTCGCGCCTCGCGCCCCTGCGCTTCATTGCCCAGAGCTACACCACCCTGATCCGGGGCGTGCCCGATCTGGTGCTGATGCTGCTGATCTTCTACAGCCTGCAGAACTGGCTGGGCGCCCTCACCGACTACATGGGCTGGGATTACATCGACATCGATCCCATGGCCGCCGGTATCGCCACCCTCGGCTTCATCTATGGCGCCTACTTCACCGAGACCTTTCGCGGCGCCATCCTCGCCGTGCCACGCGGCCAGGGCGAAGCGGCCCTGGCCTACGGCCTGACCCGCTGGCAGACCTTCACCCTGATCACCTTTCCGCAGATGATGAGATTCGCCCTGCCCGGCATCGGCAACAACTGGCAGGTGCTGCTCAAGGCCACCGCGCTGGTCTCCATCATCGGCCTGGCCGATCTGGTCCGCGCCTCCCAGGAGGCCGGCAAGGGCACCTTCAAGCTGTTCTACTTCCTGATCGTCGCCGGCGTCATCTATCTGCTCATCACCGCCGTGACCAACGCCATCCTCGGGGCGCTGGAACGGCGCTATCACGTCGGCGTGCGGGAGGCCAAGCGATGATCGAACTCCTGCAGCAATACTGGAAACCGCTGCTGTGGACCGACGGCTACCACATCACCGGCCTGGCCATGACCCTCTGGCTGCTGGTGGCCTCGGTGGTGATCGGCTTCATCGTCTCGGTGCCGCTGTCGGTGGCCCGGGTCTCGGAGCGTCGCTGGCTGCGCTGGCCGATCGGCTTCTACACCTACGTCTTTCGCGGCACCCCGCTCTATCTGCAGCTGCTGATCTGCTACACCGGCATCTACAGCCTGGGCTTCGTGCGCGACCAGCCGATGCTGGGCAGCTTCTTCCGCGACGGCCTGAACTGCACCATCCTGGCCTTCGCCCTGAACACCTGCGCCTACACCACCGAGATCTTTGCCGGGGCCATCCGCAACACCCCCCATGGCGAGGTCGAGGCGGCCAAGGCCTATGGCCTGGACGGCTGGCGCCTCTATGTGCACGTTATCCTGCCCTCGGCGCTGCGCCGTTCGCTGCCGTTCTACAGCAACGAGGTCATCATGATGCTGCACTCCACCACCCTGGCCTTTACCGCCACGGTGCCGGACCTGCTCAAGATCGCCCGCGACGCCAACACCGCCACCTTCCTGACCTTCCAGGCCTTCGGCCTGGCCGCGTTGCTGTACCTGGCGGTGTCCTTCATCCTGATCGGCCTGTTCCGCCTGGCGGAGCGCCGCTGGCTGGCCTTCCTCGGCCCGACCCACTGACCCAAGCGGCCGCGCCCGGCGCGGCCCCGGAGTTGTCATGCGCCATCTCAGCCATCCGCTGGTCGCCCCGGTCCCGGGCACCGAGCGCTGCATCCACAGCTTCCACTTCGGCCCCGCCGACAGCGGTCGCAAGGTCTACATCCAGGCCTCGCTGCATGCCGATGAATTGCCCGGCATGCTCACCGCCTGGCACCTCAAGCAGCGCCTCAAGGCGCTGGAAGCCGCCGGTGAACTCCTGGCGGAAGTGGTGCTGGTGCCGGTAGCCAACCCCATCGGCCAGGACCAGCAGGTCGCCGACGTCCACCTCGGTCGCTACGAGCTGGAGACGGGGCAGAACTTCAATCGCCGCTTCCGCGACATGACCGCCCAAGTAGAGACGGTCATCGCCGAGCGCCTCGGCGATGACGTGGCCGCCAACCAGGCCCTGGTCCGCGCGGCCTTCCGCGAGGCCCTGGCCGCGGAATCCGCCACCACCCAGCTCGACAGTCAGCGCCTGACCCTGCAGCGCCTGGCCTGCGACGCCGAGGTGGTACTCGACCTGCACTGCGACTTCGACGCCGTGGCCCATCTCTACACCACCCCGGAAGCCTGGCCCCAGGTCGAGCCGCTGGCACGCTACTTCGGTTCCGAAGCCAGCCTGCTCGCCACCGATTCGGGCGGCCAGTCCTTCGACGAATGCTTCACCCTGCTCTGGTGGAATCTCCATCAGCGCTTCGGCGAGCGGCTGCCGCTGGGCAGCCTGTCGGTGACCCTGGAACTGCGCGGCCAGCTGGACGTGCGCGACGAACTCGCCGCGGCGGACGCCGAGGCCATCGTCAACTACCTACGTCATCAGGGCTTCCTGAGCGGCGTCGCCGCACCGCTGCCGCCCCTGCTGCAACCGGCCACGCCCCTGGCGGCGGTCGAGCCCGTGGCGAGCGCCCAGGGGGGCGTGCTGGTACTCAAGGCCCAGGTAGGCGAGCGCATCGAGGTCGGTCAGGTGCTGGCGCAGGTCATCGACCCCATCAGCGATCGCATGGAGGAGGTCCGCAGCGCCGTCGCTGGCATCCTCTATGCGCGCTCCAATCGCCGCATGGCCACGGCTGGCATGGTGATCGCCCACGTGGCGGGCACCGAGGCCTATCGCAGCGGCTACCTGCTCTCGCCGTGACCCCTACCCCTTTTCAGCTGTGGAATCCCTATCCATGTACAAACTGACCGTCGAAGGCCTGCACAAGCGTTACGGCGACCACGAAGTGCTCAAGGGCGTCTCGCTCAAGGCCAAGACCGGTGATGTGGTCAGCCTGATCGGCGCCAGTGGCTCGGGCAAGAGCACCTTCCTGCGCTGCATCAACTTCCTCGAGCAGCCCAACGCCGTGACCATGACCCTGGACGGCGAGCCCGTCCGCATGGCCGAGGATCGCGGCGCCGTCCGGGTGGCCGATGCCGCCCAGTTGCAGAATCTACGCACGCGCCTGGCCATGGTCTTCCAGCATTTCAATCTCTGGAGTCACCTGAGCGTGCTGGACAACATCACCCTGGCCCCGCGCAAGGCCCTGGGTGTGGGCAAGGCGGAAGCCGAGGACCGTGCACGCACCTATCTGGAGAAGGTCGGTCTACCGGCACGCGTGGCTGACCAATATCCAGCCTTCCTCTCCGGTGGTCAGCAGCAGCGGGTCGCCATCGCCCGCGCCCTGGCGATGGAACCGGAGATCATGTTGTTCGATGAACCCACCTCGGCGCTCGACCCGGAATTGGTCGGCGAGGTGCTCAAGGTCATTCGTGCCTTGGCGGAAGAAGGCCGCACCATGCTCATGGTGACCCACGAAATGGCCTTCGCCCGCGAGGTGTCTTCCCAGGTGCTGTTCCTGCACCAGGGGGTGGTGGAGGAAGAAGGTCCGCCAAGCGAGGTACTGGCGAGTCCACGGAGCGAACGTCTGCGCCAGTTCCTCAGCGGCAATCTCAAGTAGGCCTCGGGTCCCTGCCTGGGGACCCCGTGCGAACCAGGCGGCGCCAGCCACCCAGGTTCGCACCCGCCGCTGCCGAGGAGGCTTAGCGACGCTGCTGCGCGCGACGCCGTTGGGCAGCCAGCTGCTCGCGCTCGCGGCTGGGAATCGGGATGGCCTTCACCAGGCCGAGTCGGGCGAGCAGGTCCAGCATCAGAGCTTGTATACGGTCGTTCATGGAAACTCCTCGAGCCAGCGCTCAGTCAGGGACAGCTACAGCGGGCAAGGTTTGCTGCCCTCCTCCACAATATTGAGTCTTCACCGACCGATTCAATCCACAGGGCTGCGGTTGTTCGTCGCAACAGGGCTGAGCTTTGTCAGAAAGTATGTCTCCAGGCTGCCTGCCAGAGATTTCAGCTAGCAAACGTCACTGATTGGCCAGATGCCGATTGTTATTGGAACCCATAACAAATCTGTCTGTCTTGATCTGCTTGGCGAGTTCAATCCACCTCTCGAAACCTGACGAATGGTGAAAAAACGCTGCCTTCGTTGGTTATCATCCTAGAGTGATAACGGGTTAGCCGCGGTTCCTCATCCAATAACAACGATGTCATCAGGGTGTCCGCACTCCGATGTTTTCCCTGCTTGTTGTTATCTCCATTACTTCTATCAGGCGCGTCACCAGCACGGCGGGAGTGCTTCCATGAACAGATCCTTACCTCTATTTCTCGTCCTCGGACTCCTGGGCAGCCCGGTGATGGCGGCCAGCTGGGGCATGCAGCGCGAGGTGGGGGATTTCGCTCTGAAGATGAGCACGGCGCCGTCCCGCAGCATGGCTCAGGGCCTGGTCGCGCCGAACTCCGCCGGCATGGGCGGCGGCTTCGATCTCACCCATGACAGCGGTCTGTACTTCGGCCAGTGGACGACCAACAACGCCTCGTCCGCAGAAGCGCCCCTGCTGGAGATGGATACCTATGCGGGCTACAAGCATCGCTTCGCGCCCGGCTACGGCTACGAACTGGGTGTGATCAACTACAGCAACCTGATCCAGAACGTCGATCCCAGCCGTGAGCTGTATTCCGGCATGACCGTCTATGGCAAGCGCCTGGGCGCAGCCTTTGCCAATGACCCTGGACGCCAGAACGCCTCGCTCTACGCCGACCTGGGTACCCTGCCGTTGATCAAGACCGGGGTCTCGCTCAAGTACACCAACTATGTGCTGGACATGCCCACCACCCTCGACAGCGGCGGCATGGTACGCAGCTTCAATGACTGGTCGGTGAATCTGAGTCGCAAATGGGTGAACACCCTATTCAACCTGACCTACAGCGGCACCAGCCTGAGAGGCGCCGACTGCTCGGTGTATTCGGGCCACAACACCTATTGCGACAGCGCCCTGATGCTCAAGGCCTCTCACCCCTTCTTCTAAACACCACAGCTGTCCGCTACTGCCGCAATAGACTGCGCCCAAGCCCCACCTGGGGACGTTCCCGCCCCAGTTGCTGCAGGGCCTGCCGCGCCCGCACCTGTTCCCCGGCCTCCAGCTCGACCAGCCAATTGATCTTCGCCCCTACCCGGGTGGCGATGGGTACGCCATCGCGATAGAGCAGGCGATTGCCGGCCACGGCAGGCACCTTGGCGCCCGGCAGCAAGGTGCCGACCAGATTGAGCGGATCCAGCGCCGACACGCATACCCACAGATCCTCCGGCGGCCGCTGGCGCCATTCCCGCAAGGGTGCGATGGCGGCCGGATCGGCGAACTGCTCGCCGGACAAGCCGGCGATGAAGCGACCACCCCGGATCTCGCCACGGGCCTCCAGACGATGGCAGGCGCGCAAGAGATCGCGCCAGGGGGGCAACACCTCGCTCTCACGCTGCAGCAGTTGCCAGCAGAGCACGCCATAGCGGCGCAGCAACAGCCCGACCAGCCGCTCCAGCAGGGCATCCGGCAACCGCTCCTCGGTAGGGGCCTCGGCTAGTCGCAAGGCCGCCCAGCGCCCGGCGTCGTCCATGCCGCCATAAAGAGGCATTCGCCCGCGGCGCAGACCGGTGCGGCTGCCGCGCTTGGCTGCCGGTAGCAACAGGGCGCGCAGACCGGCGAAGCTATCGGCGTTGATCGCACCCACACCAACCAGCTCACCCAGGGCCGTTTCCAGCTCGCTGCGCAACAGGCGCGCCTCGCCGAGCAGCTCATCGAAGAAGGAGGCACCGCGACGCGTGAGCACCTCCAGCACCCGCTGCCCCTTGGGCGACAGGGCCTCGGCCAACGGGCGCGCGGTGAGGCTGTTCCAATCGGCCAGGTGGCGCCGGGGCAGCAGGACGATGGGTGACCCCTTGACCGGGCCGCCGCCACCGCGTCCGGGTTGCGGCAGGCGCAGCCAGACGACCCGACCAGCGCGGCAGAGATCATCGAGGTGGGTAAACTGGTAATCCGGTAGACGACTGGGCAGGACCTCCCCTTCCCAGCCGGCGGCGGCGACCTCGAAGCCCTCCAGCAGGCCGATGACCTGCTCAAGGCCCTCGTTACCTCTCAGGGTCGCCGGACCGGTCAGATGGTGGTGCTCCAACAAGAATCTCAGGTAGTCGGCCAGGGGCACCGGCTCGATGGCCTTGCGCAGTCGCCCCAGGGTATAGCGATGGATCCGCGCCAGGAGATGGCGCTCGCACCACTCCACGGCGCTGCCTGCCTCGGTGAAGCGCCCCTGCAGCACATAGCCTTCGCCCTGCAGGGCCAGCAGGGCCGGCGTGAGACGCGCCGGCAGGAGCCCGAGGCTGGCGGCCAGCTGGTGCTGGTCCACCGGACCGAGGGCGGTCAGGCGCGCGCGCAGGAGTTCCACCAGCGCCCCCTCAGGATCCACCGGCGCCTTGAATCCGGGCGGAGGACTGAGCAGCGGCTCCGTGGGGGTATCGGGAAATAGCACCTGAAAGAACGGCAGGCGCTCGGCCGCGATCCACAGGGTGAGCTCCGGCAGCCGCAGCCGCCCGGCTCGGCCGGCTTTGACCAGCTGGCGGGCCTGGGTCTGGTGCGGTGCCAACTCGGCCTCGGTGAGAAAGCCGACGCCCAACAGGGCTTCATGCAGGTCGTCGGCACTTTCCAGCCGTGGCCAGGCTTCTTCGCGCACTAGAGCGATCGCGGCGGGATCCAGGGCGCCCAACTCGTCGGGCTCGGCGCCGCCGAAGCGGCGATTCTGCACCGCGAGCGTCCGCCGCTCCTCGACCGGGGCATCGTCCAGATAAGCATAGGGCTTGGCCGTGAGCACCTCGGCGGCCAGTGGTGACGGCCCGGGCAGGTCGCGGGTGAGCAGGGTCAGCTGGCCAGAGGCGATGCGCGCCAGCAGCGCCAGCCAGTCACGGCTGTCGAGGGACTCGTGGAGGCAGTCGTCGAGGGTCTGGCGGACCAGCGGGTGATCAGGTACCTGGCGCTCGCCGGCGAGATTCTCCAGGCAGGCGACCTGATCGGGAAAGACCGTGGCCAGGAGGTCTTCGCTGCGCATGCGCTGCACCTGGGTCGCCACCTTGCGCCCGGCGCTGAAGCGCGGCAGGGCCAGGGCCGTGGTGGCATTCCAGCGCCAGCGCACGGCGAACAGTGGCGCATCGAGCAGGGCCTGGATCAGCACGGTCTCGGCGGTGGCCGGATGCAGGTAGCGCCAGACCTCGTCGAGGACGAAGCTGTGGCTCGTCGCCAGGGAGAGGATCAGGGCATTCTCCGTGGCCGCCGCCTGCAGCTCCACATTGAAGTTGCGGCAGAATCTCTTGCGCAGGGCCAGGCCCCAGGCGCGGTTAATGCGGCTGCCGAAGGGCGCATGGATGATCAGCTGCATCCCGCCGGCCTGGTCGAAGAAGCGCTCCATCACTAGCGTCTGCTGCGTCGGTAGCGCACCCAGCGCCTGCCGGGCACGACCCAGATAGTCCACCAACTGGCGGGCGGCACCCTCCTCCAGCTCATAGGCCGCGCCGATGCGGGCGATGGCCGGTTCCGGCGGCTCGTCGGTGCCGGGCAGCAGCGGTTCGAGCTCCGCCCGCAGCCGCGCCAGGCCTGCAGACAATTCATCGCTGCGCCCCGGCGCCTCGCCGTGCCAGAAAGGGATGTTGGGCGGCTGCCCCTTGGCATCCTCCACCCGCACCTTGCTGCCTTCGATCTTGACGATGCGGTAGGCGGTGTTGCCCAGCTGGAAGACGTCGCCCACCAGGCTTTCGAAGGCGAAATCCTCGTTGACGCTGCCGACGGTATGGCCCTGGGGTTCGAGCAGCACACTGAAGTCGCCGCTCTCCGGGATGGTGCCGCCGCTCATCACCGCAGTCGCCTTGCCGCCCCGGCGGCCGCGCAGGAGTCCATTGACCGCATCCCGATGGACGTAGGCCGCCCGCGGACCGCGGCGATCCGTATAGCCCTGGCTGAGCATCTCCACCACGGCTCGGTAGTCGGCTTCGCTCAGCCCGGCATAGGGCTCGGCCTGGCGCAGCACGGCCAGCAGGCCGGCTTCGGACCACTCCTGGCAGGCCACCTCGGCCACCAGCTGCTGCGCCAGGACATCCAGCGGCGCCACGGGGATGTGCAGGGTATCCAGCTCACCACGGCGCACGCAGTCGAGCAGCGCCACGCACTCGACCAGGTCGTCCCGCGAGGTGGGAAACAGCCGGCCCTTGGGTAGGCCGCCGACCTGGTGGTTGGCCCGCCCGACCCGTTGCAGAAAGGCGGCGATGGAGCCTGGCGAGCCGATCTGGCAGACCAGATCGACATCGCCGATGTCGATGCCCAGCTCCAGGGAGGCGGTCGCCAGCAGCAGGCGCAATTCGCCGCGCTTGAGGCGCTGTTCGGCGTCCAGTCGCTGTTCCTTGGCCAGGCTGCCGTGGTGGGCGGCGACCTGGGCGTTGCCGAGGCGGTCCGAGAGCTGGCGCGCCATGCGCTCGGCCAGGCGGCGGGTGTTGACGAACACCAGGGTGGTGCGGTGTGCCTCGGCCAGCTCGGCCAGGCGGTCGTAGACCAGCTCCCAGGCCTGGGTGGAGAGCATTGCCTCCAGGGGAATGGGCGACACCTCCAGGGCCAGATCGCGAGCACGCTGGTGGCCGATGTCGATCACCGTACAGGGCCGGGCCTGCCCCTGGGCATCGCGGCCGACCAGAAAGGCAGCCACCGCGGCCAGCGGCTTCTGGGTGGCGGACAGACCGATGCGTTGCAGCGAACGCCCGGTGAGGGCCTCCAGTCGCGCCAGACTCAGAGTCAGGTGACTGCCGCGCTTGCCATCGGCGATGGCATGGATCTCGTCGACGATGACGCCACGCACGCTGGCCAGCATTCGTCGCCCGGAGTCCGAACCGAGCAGCACATAAAGGGATTCTGGGGTGGTGACCAACAGATGCGGTGGCCGCCGGCGCATGGCCGCCCGCTCCTTTTGTGGCGTGTCTCCGGTGCGCACCGCCGTGCGTAACGCCAGGGGCGGTAGGTTTTGCGCCTCCAGCGCCGCGCTGATGCCAGCCAGGGGGTCTTCGAGATTGAGGCGGATGTCGTTGGACAGGGCCTTGAGCGGCGACACATAGAGCCAGAGGCAGGCCTCGGGCAGGCCACCCTCCTGCAATGCCTCCTGCACCAGGCCATCCAGCACGGCAAAGAAGGCGGTCAGGGTCTTGCCCGAACCGGTAGGGGCCGCCACCAGTACCGAGGCCCCGGCGCGAATGGCCGGCCAGGCCTGCCGTTGCGCCTCGGTCGGGGCGGGAAAGCGCGTCGTGAACCAGCTGCGCGGCGCGTCGTGAAAGTCCGCCAGGACGGCGGCAGGCGAGTTCGAGGTCATGCGCTCAATATGGGAGTGGCCACCGGGGGCCACAACCCAAGCCGACCGGCGGCTCACGCGATGCGATTGCGCAATTCGCCTCTCTGCAACATGGCTTCGAGGTTGGCCAGCATCACCTGTTGCTGCGCCTGTTGGGCCGAGGCGGCGTTGGCCGCGACATGGGGGCTAAGCACCAGGTTGGGCTGCTGACGCAGGCGCTCGGGCACCTCGGGTTCGCGGGCGAAGACATCCAGCGCCGCGCCGGCGATTACCCCCTGCTCCAGAGCGTCGGCCAGGGCCTCTTCGTCGACCACGCTGCCACGAGAGATATTGACCAGGTGGCCGTCGGCGCCGAGTGCGACCAAGACCTCGGTATCCACCGCGCCCACGGTCTCGGCGCTGGCGCGCACCGCCACCACCAGGACATCGCTCCAGCGCGCCAGCTCCAATAGGCTGCCGTGGTAGAGGTAGTCCAGTTCCGCACGGGGCGAGCGATTGAAGTAGCCGATCTCCATGTCGAAAGCCTCGCCACGCCGGGCGATGCGCCGACCGATCTCGCCCAGGCCATAGATGCCCAGTCGCCGCCCGGCCAGGCCCGGCACCTGGGGCATGCGCTCGACGGCGTTGCCCTGCCAGCGGCCGCTGCGGACGAAGGCATCGCCCTGCAACAGGCAACGCGCGCTGGCCAGGATCAGGCCAAAGGTGAATTCCGCCACGGCGGTGGCATTGGCATCGCCGGCGGTGGTCACCGCGATGCCGCGCTCGCGACAGGCGGCCAGCTCCACGCCTTCGTAGCCGGTGCCGTAGCACGCCACCAGGCGCAGCGCCGGCAGAGCGTCCAGCAGGGCGGCACGGGTCGGCAGGCCACCAATGGTCAGCAGCGCAACCGCCTCCTCGGCACCGACGGGCAGCGCCGTAGGATCGTTCGGCGAAAAGGGCCCGAGTACCCGGTAATGAGCTTCTAGCTGGGTTACCAGACCCTGGGGCAATTGCGGGGCCATCAGCAGCGTCGGTTTCATCTTGTAATACTTTCCTTGGCTAAAAAACCCAGCGTCGCCAGCGGAGGGCATGGTCGTCAACCATTCTCTTTAGGCCGCCGCTTGCGCCCCCCTTCACCGTGGCGGTGGAACCGACCCAAACCCTTGAATGGCTTGGGTTTTCACGCAACTTGTGGACCTGATGCCAGGTCCGATCGGCGTCCGCCAACCACACAGGGATTTTTGGGATGAGTAGAGTTCTCCGCCAGGTCGGTACCGCGTCCTGCCTTGCCTTGCTGGCCGGTCTGCCGCAGAGCGCCGCGGCACTGGAATTCAGTGGCTACGGCCGGGTAGGTGTCGGCGGCTCTGCGGAAGGTGGCAAGCAGAGCTGCTTCCAACTGCCCGGCGCACCGGCCAAGTACCGCCTGGGTAACGAATGCGAGACCTACTGGGAACTCGAATTGCACCAGACGCTGTACAAGGGCGTCGACGGCACCGAACTCAAGGTGCACGGCATGGCCAGCCTCTACAACGTCTACGACCAGACGCCGACCTTCAGCGGCGACAATGGCAACGTGCGCCTGCCGCAGATCTGGACCAGCCTCAGCCTGCCGGCACTCAATGGTGGCGGTCTCTGGGCCGGCCGCCGCTACTACAAGCGTCACGACATCCATATCAACGACTTCTACTACTGGAATCCGAGCGGTACCGGCTTCGGCGTGGAGGACTATGGCCTGGGCGACAGCGGTATGCGGCTGAGCTATGCCTTCAGTCGCGAGGACAACATCGACCAGCCGGACAAGGCCAACCGCCATGACCTCAACCTCGGCGGCATCAAGACCAATCCCGGCGGCGAGATCGAACTGGGGCTGTCCTATATCCAGCGCGCCGGCCAGGTGCAGAACGCCCACAGCGGCTGGTCGGCTACCGCCGAGCACAAGCAGGCGCAGTTCTTCGGCGGGGTCAATGTCTTCACCGTGCAGTACGGTCGCGGCCCGGGCACCGGACTAGGCGCCACCGGCAGCCTGACCGCCGACCAGGATTACGAAAGCCTCCGCGTGCTCGAATCGCCGCGCTGGCAGCTCACCCCGCGCTTCGGCGGCCAGTTGCTGGCGCTCTACCAGCGCGACCGGGCGCCGGGCGATGGTGGCCAGACCTGGTATTCCTTCGGGGTGCGGCCCAGTTACGCCTTCACCCGGCTGTTCAAGCTGCAGGTGGAATTCGGCCACGACCAGATCCACCCCGACAGCGGGGCCACCCGCAAGCTGAACAAGGTCACCGTGGCGCCGACGCTGGCGCTGGGCGGCATGGGGCTGATGGACCGCCCGGAGATCCGCCTCTACTGGACCTACGCCAGCTGGAACCACGGCGCCCAGGACGCTGCGGTGGCCGGCACGGCGCTGTCCGACAGCGGCGCCTTCGGCGATGCCCGCCACGGCAACAACTTCGGTGTGCAGCTGGAAACCTGGTGGTAGACGGCAGCGAGCGAGACCGCCCGTCATAACCGGGCGAACTAAACGTAGGCCGCCCGGTCGGTTTCCTGACCACAGGAAGACCGATCAGGGAAACTGCCATGAATCCTCTCGCCCGCACACTGCCCGCCGCGAGCCTTGCCGCCGCCACCCCGCTGGAGCGCTTTCGGCGGGTCCGGGCCGCCAGCGAGGCGCTCTGCGCCCCGCTCGCCGTCGAGGATTACGTCATCCAGAGCATGGCCGACGTCAGTCCGCCGAAATGGCACCTGGCCCACGTCACCTGGTTCTTCGAGGCCTTCATCCTCAAGCCCTTCCTCAAGGGTTACCAGACGCCCGATCCGGCCTACGACTACCTGTTCAACTCCTATTACGAGACCCACGGCAAGCCCTTTCCGCGGGCGGCCCGCGGGCACCTGTCACGGCCCGGCGTGGACGACGTCTATCGTTTCCGGGCGGCGGTGGATGCAGCCATGGCCGAGCTGCTCAGCGCGCCGCCCGCCGAGCACGCCGCCGAGATCGCCCGACGCCTGGAGCTGGGCCTGCACCACGAGCAGCAGCACCAGGAATTGCTGCTCATGGACATCAAGCACATCCTGGCGCAGAACCCGTTGCATCCGGTCTATCGCGCCGACCTGGTCAAGGGCGCCGCAGCTCCGGTGGCGCCCCTGGGCTGGGAAAGCCATCCAGGCGGCGTCCGTCACGTCGGCCATGGTGGCGAAGGCTTCGCCTTCGACTGCGAGACCCCGGTCCATCGGCAATTCGTCGACGACTTCCAGCTGGCCGACCGCCTGGTCACCAATGGCGAATACCTGGCCTTCATCGAGGACAACGGCTACGGCCGCAGCGATCTCTGGCTGTCCGACGGCGCCGCCGCCATCCGCAGCCTCGGCTGGCAGGCGCCGCTGTACTGGCAGAAGCTCGATGGCGTCTGGCATCACTTCACCCTGGGCGGCCTGACCCCGGTGGATCCGGCGGCACCGGTCTGTCACCTGAGCTTCTATGAAGCCGACGCCTACGCCAGCTGGGCCGGCGCCCGGCTGCCCACCGAGGCGGAATGGGAAACCGTGGCGGGGCGCCAGCCGATCCAGGGCAACTTCGTCGAGCAAGATCACCTGCAACCGGTCGCCGGCGAAGGTCAGGGCATGCGCCAGCTGTTCGGCGATGTCTGGGAGTGGACCGGCAGCGCCTTCCGTCCCTACCCCGGTTTCAAGCCGCTGCCGGGCAGTCTGGGCGAGTACAACGGCAAGTTCATGTCCGGGCAGATGGTCCTGCGCGGTGGCTGTTGTGCCACGCCCCAGGACCATGTGCGCGCCACCTATCGCAACTTCTTCTATCCCACCATGCGCTGGCAGTTCTCCGGTCTGCGCCTGGCCAGAGAGGTCTGACCCATGGCTCTAGCGGTGCGCTTCTTCGATCAGCAACCGGTGACCGTCGCCGACAGCTCGCTGCGGGACGACGTGCTCCAGGGCTTTGCCCAGACCCCCAAGGCGCTGTCGCCCAAGTACTTCTACGATCAGCGCGGCTCCGAGTTGTTCGAGGCCATCACCCGCCAGCCCGAGTACTACCCCACCTGCACCGAAGAAGCCATCCTCGCCAAGGCTGCAGCCGAGATCGCCCGCCTGGCCGGCCGTGATGCCGCCCTGGTCGAACTGGGCAGCGGCGCCAGTCGCAAGGTACGCCTGCTGCTGGAAGCCATGCACCCGGCCGGCTACCTGGGCATCGACATCTCCCGGGAATTCCTGCTCAGCAGCACCCAGCGCCTGGCGGCCGACTATCCCTGGCTGGACGTCAGCGCCGCCTGCGCCGACTTCAGCCGACCCATGACCCTGCCCGACAGTCTCGACGGCCTGCGGCCCATCGCCTTTTTTCCGGGTTCGAGCATCGGCAATTTCACACCCGAGGAGGCCAGCGTCTTCCTGCGCAATCTGCACCGGATGCTGCCAGCGACCGGTGGCCTGCTGATCGGGGTCGACCTGATCAAGGATCGGGCGCGGCTGGATGCAGCCTACAACGATGCCGCCGGGGTGACCGCCGCCTTCAATCTCAACCTGCTCGAACGCATCCGCCGCGAGCTGGATACCGATCTGGATCCGCAGCGCTTCCGGCACCTGGCCTTCTTCAACGAAGAACAGGCACGCATCGAGATGCACCTGGTCAGCACCCGCGACCAGACCGTACGTCTCGAAGGCCGCCGCTTCGCCTTCCATGAAGGCGAACGCCTGCATACCGAGAATTCCTACAAGTACAGCCTGGAGAGTTTTCGCGTGCTGGCCGAAGACGCCGGTTTCAGACAGGTACGGGTGTGGACCGACCCCCAGGCGCTGTTTGCAGTCTTCTACTTCGCGGCCTGAGCCTTTCGACAGATAAATGACGACTGGCAGAGTGTGAGGCGGGTGGTGAGGGAACTCTCGACCCGATCACGCTCTAAGTAGCAATCTGCTACTACAGCGCATCGAGACGTTGCTATGGAGCCTGCTCCACTCACTGCGGCCAATGAACGCCAGCGTCTTGCACTGCTGCGCGATCTCGCCTTGATCGACCGTCCTTCCGACCGTGCCTTTCAGGACCTCACCGCCCTCTGCGCACGGCTGTTCGATGTCCCTTACGCCATGATCTGCTTTCTTGACGGCCAGCAGGTTCATTGCCGGGCCACGGTGGGCTGTGAGCCCTTCACCGTGCCGCGTTCGCAGTCGTTCTGCCAGCATCTGCAGGAGACCGCTCTGCCGCTGCAGGTGGAAGACGCTCGCCACGACGTGCGCTTCGCTGGCCTGAGGGTAGTAAAGGGCGAGCCCAATATCCGCTACTATCTGGGCGCACCGCTGCGTACGGCCGAGGGGCTGATGCTCGGCAGTCTGTGCCTGTTCGATTCGGCGCCGCGGGCCGCCCTGTCGCAAGACCGGCTGCTGGGCCTGCAGCAGCTGGCAGCCCTCGCCAGCCAGCACATCGAACTGCTGCGTACCGAGGCTTTCTGGGATCCGGTCACCCAGTTGCCCAATGGCCAGCGTTTCATCGAAGACGCCGAAGGCCTGATCCGCGCCGGCACCCCGGTGGTGGCCGTGGCGGCCGACCTGTTCGCCCAGAGCTATCTCAACGACTTCATCAAGGCCATGGGCCAGGCCCATTTCGATGGCCTGCAACGCGCCATCAAGCAACACCTGCGCCGCCTGCTGCCGGCTGAACAACCGCTGTATCGCCTGGGGCCGGCACGCTTCGGCTTTCTCTTGCATGATACCGACGAAGCCGCGCAACAGGGGCTGCTCGAACGCCTGCAGCAGGAGTTGACCGGGGTGCTCGACTACAATGGCATTCCCATCCAGACCCGCCTGGGCCTGGGGGTGATGTCCCTGACCGACGATCATCCCACCGACTGGCTGCGCGCCCTGATCGCCACCGCCGACGATGCCCGCGCCGAGATGCGCGGCTGCCGGCATTTCGATCCGCAGCACGACGCCGCCTACCGCCGCGCCTTCGCCCTGCTCAGCGCCCTGCCCCAGGCGCTGCGCGCCGACGACCAACTCAGCCTGGTCTACCAGCCGCGTATCGACCTGGCCACAGGTCGCTGTCATAGCGTCGAGGCGCTGCTGCGCTGGCAGCATCCGCACCTGGGCCCGATCGGTCCGGCGGAATTCATTCCGCTGGCGGAAAAGACCGCGCTGATCACCGCCCTGAGTCGTTGGGTGATGCAGCAAGCCATCGGCCAGGCCTATGCCTGGCAACGCGAAGGAAGAGGGCTGGGGGTGGCGATCAACATCTCGGCCCATGATCTGAACGATCCGGACTTCACCGAGCACACCACCGACCTGCTGCAGCGCTATCCGGTCAATCCCCGGCGCCTGGAACTGGAGGTCACCGAGAATGCCCTGCTGGGCGATGTGGCCCTGATCCATCGGCAATTGGCGGCGCTACGCGAGCTGGGCATCGGCATCGCCATCGACGACTTCGGCACCGGCTACAACAATCTCTCGCACCTGCGCGAGTTGCCGGCCGACACCATCAAGATCGACCGCAGCTTCGTCCGCGAGCTGACCCATCGCACCAAGGATCGGCTGATCGTCAGCTCGCTGATCGAACTGTCCCATCAGCTGGGCTTTCGCATCACCGCCGAGGGCATCGAGACCGCCGAGGCTTTGGCCAGCCTGCTGGCGATGGGCTGTGACGAAGGCCAGGGCTTCTGGATCGGCAAGCCCATGGCGGAACCGGAATTGCAGGCCTGGCTGCTGGTGCAGCAACCCGACCTGCAGCGCCCGGCGCGCCGGGCCCCGGTATTCCA
Organism: Pseudomonas sp. 313; assembly: GCF_000316965.1. Classification (NCBI taxonomy): domain Bacteria; kingdom Pseudomonadati; phylum Pseudomonadota; class Gammaproteobacteria; order Pseudomonadales; family Pseudomonadaceae; genus Pseudomonas; species Pseudomonas sp. 313. The sequence continues at coordinate 464,323 of NZ_ANBZ01000079.1, read as the reverse complement.
GCTGTTCGATGGCGCGGCCAAGAGCTAACCCTCAGAACCATCCATTTCAAGTTTTTCCATCCTTGATGATCTTAACTGCCCCTATCACGGGATGTTCGTGGAACTTAGGAGCGCAACCTCATCTGGAAAGAAGTCGTTGAGAGATTCGAATAGCAAGCCCTTGGTGCGGTGATGGCGCACCAGGCGTTGGACCGAGCCTTGCCTGTTAGTACACGGTCTTCATGGGCGGCAGAACCTGCCGGGGCTGGCAACTGCGGTAGCTCGACGGCAGCCGGCAGTTACCTTCAGGCCAGCGAGAAACGGCTGGCGCCGTTATGCGGCTTTCGTGGTGCGGCACTGCCGGGGCACGCGCTAGTGATCTACGACGCGGACAGTGCGCTGGTGCGCGACATCGTGGCGTGCGAAGACGCCTATGAGAGCAAGCGCCCCGGCCCTGCTCCTTGCGAAGGCCCAGGACAAGCAGGTGTGGATCGGCGACCGGCACTTCAGCACCCAGGCCATCGTTTAAGGACTGACCGAACGAGGAGCAGGCTGCATCGTGCGCGAGCGTGCGCGCCGCCCCAAGCCGCGACCCACTGCCCCATGGAACGAGCAGATCGACACTTGGACCGGGCACATGCGCGAGCAGTTCATCGAACAGGCCGAGCTCCCTAAAGGCGCCCTGCGGCACTGGCGCCGCATCGAGATCACGCTGCACACGCCCACCGAGTCCGGCGATAAGACCTTCGTGCTATGGAGCAACATGCCCCATGAGATCGAAGCGGCCACCCTCCGCGGCACTGTACCGCAAGCGACGGCGCATCGAAGGCCTGTTCGGGCGCCTAGAGTCGGTGCTTAACAGCGATATGAAGATGCTGGGCCATCCACGTGCCGCCTTGAAGGGCTTCACTGTGGCAGTGTTGGCCTACAACGTGCTAGCCCTACTCAAACAGCTCATCAAGCATGCGCGTCGCCACAGTCATCCGGAGCTGGACGTGTCCACCTACCACATAGCCGTGGACATCGCCGCCGACTACGGGCCAATGCTGCGCCTGCTAGCGCCGCAGAATCAATCGCGCGCAGACGACGCCCCCGGCCAACTCGTCGAGCACTTGCTGCTGGACAAGCGAACCCCAAGCAGTCGGCCACGTCCAAACGAAACCCAAGGCCGCAGGGCAAAAGCTACGTCGACAGCTCCGTTGCTCGCGCTCATGCGTCCACCGCTCGCGTACTCGAGCAAGGCGCGGCTAAAAAGACCTTGAAGGGGATGCCTTTTAAAGCCCTATTGCTGCAATGAAATGACAAGCGTTACTTCATGAAAAACCTTGACCAAGTCGGCTTCGAGCGAATGCGAGCTGGCGCCACACAAAGCTCACTGCACAGTGTCTGCTGGCCAGTGCTAGTGCTTCAGTTCATCCCATACCTTGGCATAAAGCTCCTGCACCTCTGGTGGGCAAGCCACTGTGTACTCGGCACTGTCCAGCACTGCTTTAGGAATATTCAGTTCCGGCGCGCTTCTAAGTTCCTCTGAAAGGAACATGTCGGCACCTTCAATTCCGGTGTCATAGCCGTGGAAACTCGAATTCAGCGCAGCGTTGCGCGGGGATAGTATGAAGTTCATGAACAGCCTGGCATTTTCCACGTTCCGAGCCTCGGCCAGCAGAACCAGACTGTCGCTGAACACTTGAGTGCCTTCACGCGGTAGTCCGAAGTGAACATGTGGGTTGGCCAGGCGCTGGCGCAAGGCGGCTCCATTCCAGTCGATGCTTGCCTGGAAGTGCCCACTGGCCATCATTTCCACGCTGCCATAGTCCATAGCCTTCCACGTCGGGCGTGCCTTGAGTAAGGTTGTCCGTACTTTGGACATCAACGCCGGCTCTGCATCGCACATACGCCCGCCGTGCATGCGTACCGCGGCGTAGATCACCTCGTTTGGGTCGGCACCGATGTTGATGGTGCCCTTCAGCGCTTCGGGTGGATCCAGCACCACCGACCAGGTATTGATGTCGCCTTCATAACGGTCGGCGTGCACTGTCACCCCTACTACGCCCCATGCCCAAGGGACTGAATACATGCGTTCTGGATCGAAGGGCGGATTGGTCCACGCCTTCTGTACATATCGGTAGTTGGCCAGGTCGATGGCGCCACTTGGACGTAGCAGCTTCGCTTCGCGCCAGGCAGGCAGAAAGTTGCTGGCGACCACGGCAAGATCGGCCTGAACTCTGCCATCTCTAATCTCGGATAAAGCCGCTTCGCTGGTGCGGTACTCGATCAGCCGGACCTTGATGTCATAGGCCTGCTCGAAGCTAGCCAGCAGTTCGGGGCTGGTGTAACTCTCCCAGTTGTACAGGGTTAGGGTACCAGCGGAGCTGACCGCCGTGCTCAACAAAAAGCCGCTCAGACCGACCAGGAGGCTGGTCACCGGTTTCCAGCTCATCAGATGTCTCCTTGCCGAGTTAGGCCAGCGGTAGTAGGACACGTCCCATCGCAACCTGCTTGGGGTGAGTGTCTTGCCCTTCCAGCGCCGAATAGGCAATTGATGCTGAGAACAGCATCAGCAGGACTGAGGCGCAGCGCAGGAATCTGCCGGTATACCTTGACCAGGCTCGGCGCAGGGTTAGGAGGTGGCCCAGGCAGGTCCACAGACTGCCGATTGGAATCAGCACCAGCAGGAAAACACCCATGAACCAGACGAACTGCGGCAGTGACTGGAATGCTGTCAATGGAAATGCGCTGCTGGCGAACAGAAACGCTTTGGGGTTGAGCAAGGTTGCAAGAAACACCTCCAGCCCGCCAGCGCACTGCTGATTGGAGACCAGGCGAGATACGCTACTGCGCCATAGGCGGGTAGCCAGCCATAGCAGGTAGCCCGCGCACAGCCATTTCATGGCAATGAGAAGCCAGGGCCGGTCTGCTCCGTAGGCCAGCAGCAAGCTGCCCCAGGCCAGGATCGATAGGGCGTAGCCTGCCGCCTCTGCACCTACCAGCGGCAAGGCCCGCCACAAGCCGAGTTGCACCCCAGCGGAGAACAACAAGGTATTAGTAGGCCCAGGCACTACGAGGATCAGTGAGGCAAGCAGCGCCAAGGGCAGCACGTGATCGAGTGTCGGCATGTGAAGTCCTCGCAGAGGGGCTCAGGGCGCGGTGAAGGGCAGTGATGTGCGCAACGGTTCGACACTGTCCAGGCCCAGTGCCATGCGGCACAGGCGCTCAATGCCGATGCCGAAGCCCGCGCTGCGTGGTGGAACGCTGCCGTCACGCATCAAGTCGCACATGATCGCGTCCTCAGGACCGAAACTGGCGAGATGGCGAGCTTGGGCCTCGAAGCGTTCCGGATCGTCTTCGTCGGTGTAGCCGTGGACCACTTCCACGCAATCGATGAGGATCTCGAAACGCTCAACGATGGCACCCTGGCCGTCCCGACGCCGGGCGCGCACTTCCGGCAACAGCGGGAAGTCGGTTACCACCATGCAGCGTCCCCGCGATAGCGGCTCGATCTGCTCGGTGATGTAGCGATCAATCAACCACAGGGGGAGATGTCCGGCTTGTTATACATTTGGCGAAACTTGCGCACCAGGGCCTCACTAGCGCCGGGATCGCTGAACAGGTCTATGCCTAGGTCTTCGAACAGGTGGCCGGCGAACGACAAGGTCTCGATCTGGCCTTTGTAGAAGGTGCGGACCAGTCGACAGGCTAGTTCGAGCATTTCGCCCAGGCTGGCCTCCTGACGATAGAGATCGAGCATGGTGAATTCGGGTAGGTGGGTGCTATCGAGCTCGTCTGGCCTGAAACAGGCTGCCAGTTCGTAGATCGCCGGTGCGTGCTGCAGGTTGCAACGCAGAGCGAAGGCCGAGGACTCGCGCAGCCACCGGCCGTCGCTCAGTTGCAGGCGAGGACGATCTGCATCGCCGGGGTAGCGGCGTAGAATCGGCGTCATGATCTCCAGGTAGCCTTCGCTGTCGAGCAACCTGCGAATACGCTGCAGCATCCGAGCCTTGTAGATCACGGGATGTATGTCGGGGGCCATGCACACTCCTTGGCGAGTATCTTGACCGGTCGCGGTCGACTCAGGGTTGCGGGTTGATCTTCCACCAGCGAGGCCGGGACGAAGTGAATGAATGGGACGTCGGGCGCAGTGCCTTGTCGCCCTTAGCGTCGAAACAGCCCAGCAGCAGGCCGACAGTGGGCGCGTCGTCAATGGCGCCGAGACTGCTGCCGCAGGTAGGGCAGAACGCACGGCTGGATTGCTCCGAAGAGCGGTACAGCGCCGGCATGCCACCTTCCCCGGTCCATTCGACGTCGGCCTTGTCAAACTCCACCCAGCACAGGGTGAGACTACCCGAGTGGCGTTGGCACATGCTGCACGAGCAGGTATGCGGAAATCGCGGTTCGCCCTTGGCGCTGAACCGAATGCGGCCGCACAGGCAACCACCGGTATGAACAGTGACTTTCATGGGACTAGTCCTTGCCGTCACGCGCGGCGTCGATCAGCGTACTCAGTTCTACCCATTGATCGACGAACGGGGTGAGCATCTGCAGGAAACCGTCGATGACTTGCGGCTGCAGGAAGCCGAACAACTGGGCCTGGCGAATGAAACGAGCAATGCCATCCTGGTGCCCTTGCTCGACCGCCACTTTGCCAGTGGCAGCCTCGTGTTCCTCGTCCAGATGCATGCGGTAATAGTCGTGCAACCTGGGCAGATCGGCACCCTGGCCACGCCCCAGTACCACGCCGAGGCGGTCGGTGATCGCTTGCAGCAGACGGGTTTCGGCGATCGCCACTGCTTCGGTGGCGTAGTACATGCCGAGGATGGTGGAAGGGCAATGGGACCAGGCCAGTACATCGATCATTGACACTAAGCTGCGGGTGGACGCGGCCCTGGGCATCCAACCATTGACTCTGAAGCCGAGGTCGGCAATCAGCGCGCCGCTGAAGACCACGTAGTGAGCGGGTAGCTTGCCGCGCTCACCCCCTTCCTCGAGATAGTTGCGCGTCAGTTCCTGTGCCAGCTCGGGACAGAAGCCGCGCACGGTATCGGCCGCACGCAGCAACAGGGTCGAGTTGTAACGGGCGAACACTGACAGCTCGCCAATGTACAGACGCGCCTGTTCGGCGGTCAGGGCGGCAGGATCGACGCGTTGCCAGATCTGTTGGTAAAGAGCCTCGATCAATGGATCGAGGTGTTCGATGATCAGCCGCTCACCGGAAATGACCGCCCGGCCTTCGCTGATTGCCTGTTCGAAGATCTGGCGCGTATGCGTTGCCTGAGCCAGTGCCTCGTCGACGAGACTGGGGAAATTTCTGTACATGTTCGACGCTCCTTCACCAGTTCAAACCAGTTCGAGACTACCGGTACGCGAGAGCGCCCGGCAGGCTTCACGCTGTTGCTCAGTTTCCACCGGCACAGAGTCATAGCTGTTCAGTTGCTCCAGCCAGGCGACCTGTCTGGCGTGCGGGTCATCAATGACCACACTGCGTGCTCCGGCAAACACACGCCGTTGAGCAGCAGAGCAGCCTAGAGCTGCCTGGTGGCTGACGTGCAAGGGTTCACGCAGGCGGATGCGCTGGCCTATCTGGATGGGCAACGGCTCCTGCAACGGGCCTTCCTCGCAGACTTTGGCCGAGATACGCCGTGGCAGCTCCCAGCCGCCGTTGCTGATCAGTCGGTGCCAGTGGTAACCGAGGTACTCGTGTAGCGCACCGTCGCTCCAGCGCCGCAAGTTGTCGTCCAGCAACTGCCCGAGCGGCACCAGCAGCGGATTGCGATTACCGAAAGGAAGCAGGTCGGAGATACCTTCCTGGTCGAATGCCAGACTCTGCTCACTGAGCTCCGGGATCACCCGACGTGAAAGAAAGCGCGTCAGTGGATAGGTGTAGAATGGCAGGGCCACCGATACTGAATACTCGTCCTGGCGTCCGATGTGATAAACCGACGCCGGCAGGTACAGCACGTCCCCAGGCTTGAGCAAGAACAGTTTGCCGGTCTTGAGTAAGGCGTCGTATGCGCTGGCACCAGCGAAGGTGGGCGCCCGGCCGCCGGCTAGGGCAATGTATTCATCGCGAGTCCAGCAGTAAAATTCCTTCACGCCGGGGCCCAGATGGCAAAGAAACGCGTGCTCGAAGCCTTCGTGTATACCGAATGCAGTGCCCGCATAATTGCCGCAAAACGCTGCTTGCTCCACGCCACCCACGGGCATGCCGCGAAACGCGAAAAATGAGCGAATGAAGCGACCAAAGGCTGCTGCCAGGCGAGGGCTGATCTGTTCGAGATTGTTGATTACCAGACTGAACCGCGTCCTTGCAGTAAGGCGCTGCATAAATGCGACCAGCGTTTCGCCATTGAGGCGTAGTTGACGGTAGGCCTGCTCAATGAGGTCATCCCGACGCTGTTCACCATCATAAATACGAATACGGCTATCGGTAGTTTTCCTATCAGATTGCTCGGCCAGATCATAAAATGCTTGTTCAACTACTTCAGGGCCGGAAAAACCTTTATGTATCGGCAGAATGGACTCGAATAAGTAGGGTGCTCGCCCCCCTGCGGTCTTTTGATCAAAATCGTCCCATAATTTTGCTTCAAACATATCGAGAAGTTCCTTCGCTAATCGAAAGCAACGCTACTCGCCGTTGAAATGACCGGCCGCTGCAACTCGCAGCGGCCGGCGCTTACCGCACTCAGGCGTCAGGTCGCACGCCTGCCTTCATCGCGTCGGGCCGTACACCCGCCTTCATGGCGTCCGGGCGAACCCCGGCCTTGAGGGCATCCGGTCGCACGCCCGTCTTCAGGGCATCAGGGCGCTCACCTGCTTTCAGCATGTCCATTTCGAAGTTCATGTTGCATTTTCCTTCTAAAATGATTGGCAAAAAGATTTGCCCGCACGCACAGCCACACAATCATCATGAATCGCTGCAATGATCTGAGCAAAGTTGTGTGTCCGCCCGTGCAGACGATGGGTTGAAACACGCCTGGAAGCCTTTTCTTCGGCGCAAGAAAACAATTACCTTCCGCAGAGGATTTTCCAAATCGGAAAATGTTTCGAGTTGTATGAATTGGCCTAACAGTTTGATGGAAATTAAAAAAATCGTGTAAAACGAGGGAGCCAAATGTGATTGGCTAACGTGACATGTGACATCTGAAGAGCAATCCAGATGACCGTTTTGTTACTGTGTGCGTTACGGTGTTGGAATCTTTTTCGTAAGGTAAAGAGTGGCATTGTCATAGGTACGTAACGCTGCCGGTTTAGGGCTTCGAAAGGAAAGGAGCTATGCATGTAGCCAATCCCCGTCACTGGCTTGCCCTTGTCGCGATCATGCTCGCTTTCCTACCCGTGGTTCTGGACATGACCATACTTACTGTAGCCATGCCCACCCTGACCCTGGCGCTGGGGGCTTCTGCCGCCGAAGTCCTGTGGATAATGGACATCTATCCATTGCTGATGGCAGGTCTGCTGGTGCCCATGGGAACGCTAGCCGATCGACTAGGCAACCGTCGTCTGCTCCTGATCGGCTTGGTAGTGTTCGGAGTTGCATCGCTGTTGGCAGCCCTGGCTTCGACCACTACCTGGCTCATCGCTGCCCGCGTGCTTCTGGCTTTTGGTGGCGCGATGATCATGCCATGCGTGCTGGGCATCATTCGCCGCACGTTCGAAGATGAGCAAGAGCGTGCTACGGCGCTGGGTTTGTGGAGTATGGTCGCTGCCGCTGGTGCAGCACTTGGGCCGCTGATTGGTGGCGCGCTGCTGGAGTACTTCTGGTGGGGAGCGGTCTTTCTGGTCAATGTCCCGATCATGCTGGTAGTTGCGCCCCTGGTGTTGCTGCTACTTGACCGAGACCAGCAGACCACTCCTTCCGATTGGGCACCTGGCCAGGCATTGCTCTTGATCGCAGGAATGCTGGCGTTGATTTACGGGGTAAAGGCCGCATTCGGCGCTACTCAACCTCTGGCCCTGGCTGTGCCGATCGCGCTGCTAGGAGTCGCTCTGCTGAGTATCTTCGTGCGGCTGCAATTGCATTCGACCACGCCCATGCTGGAGCTGTCGCTGTTCAACCAGCCTGCAATCGTGGCCGGGATTGCCATGGCGATGGTGACGTGCGGCACGCTAACCGGCGTGGAGCTTACGCTTGCACAGGAACTTCAGTACATGCTGGGAAAAACGCCGCTGCAGGCCGCCACCTTCATGATTCCGATCATGGCTGCTGCGGCCTTGGGTGGGCCATTGGCCGGCTATCTTATCAGACTCGGCAGCCTGCGCTGGGTGGCCAGTGCTTCCTTGTGGCTGTGCGCGATGACCATGGCCTTAATGGCCTCGGCTGACCTACACCAACCGGGTTTCTTGGTACCTGCAATACTGGCCTTGCTGGGCCTCACACTTAGTATAGGGCTGACAACTGCCTCTATTGCAATCCTGGGTTCGGTAGAAGCCAGCAAAGGTGCAGCAGCGGGATCATTGGAAGCTACTGCCTATGAGCTGGGGACAGCGCTGGGAATCACTTTTTTCGGTATGTTTATGTCCGTAGTGTTCGCCCATATGCTTGAGCTGCCGGTGGACCTTGCTCAGCCTTTGGCTGACCGTGCGATGCGATCAATCGGCGACAGCTATATCGTAGCCCAGGGTCTGATAGCGCCTCAGAGTGGGGCATTGATTAAGGCTGCCAGCGAGGCCTTTTCGACAACGCATAGCGTGTTGCTGATGACCTGCTCGGCCATGATGGGAAGCCTCGGGGTATTCGTCTTCCTCATGCTAAAAGGGTGCAGGCATTAGGGTTTGTTGAGAATCAAATCCAAACGATCACAAGGTTAGGGAGCAGTAAGCGGATGAGCATGGGCCGCCGGCAGAAGCCGAAGCAATCCACTATCAGCGTCGGCCCAAGCGGCATGACTCACACCAAAGAGCCTCCGGAGTTCCCAAGGCAGTTCATGCTTCTTAGAGCCTGTGCAAAGCATAGCGAGTTAGAGCCAAAGCAGGCCTAGACGGCCTTACGAAAGTAGCTGAAAAAGCGGATCAGACCCGCGCTCGGGTTTACGTGGTAAAGAAGCATTGCGACGGGGCCGCCTAGGCGGGGCTGGCGACCCAGGCTGTTTTCAACACCGTTTGGCCGACGCGCAGCAGACTTTGAACCGGCTCAGCGCGGGATCACTCCTGGGTGCGCTTGCGCGGCGGCGCGAAGCCGTCGGCCGAGGTCGGCACCAGGGCACCGGGGCGACGCTCGGACTTGGCTTTGGCCTTGGTCTTGGCCTTGCCGTCCTTCTTGCCCTCGGTCTTTTTCTTCTTGACGCCCGCCGCCTTGCCGGACGCCTTGAGCTTTTTCGGACCGTTGTAGCTGGCCTTGAGACCCGGCAGGTGACGGCGCTCGAATCTCAGCTTGAGATAGCGCTCGATGCTGGACATCAGATTCCAGTCGCCATGGGTGACGAAGGAGATCGCCGTGCCCGCCTCGCCCGCGCGACCGGTACGGCCGATACGGTGGACGTATTCGTCACCACTGCGCGGCAGGTCGTAGTTGATCACCAGGTCGAGGCCTTCGACGTCCAGGCCACGGGCGGCCACGTCTGTGGCGATCAGCACCTTGACCGCGCCACTCTGCAGGCGCTCCACGGCCAGCTTGCGATCCTTGGTGTCCTTGTCGCCGTGCAGGACGAAGACCTTGAGACCTTCGGCCACCAGGCGGCCGGTCAGGCGATCGGCCTGCACCTTGGTGTTGGTGAAGACGATGGCCTTGCGATAGGTCTCGTTGGCCAGCAGCCACTGCAGCAGGCGCTCCTTGTGCGGCGGCTCGTCGGCCAGGATCACCTGCTGCACCACGGCTTCGTTGAGTTCGCCGGTACGGTCCAGCATGAGGTTCTGCGGCTCGCGCAGGACCTGCTCGACCACCTGACGCAGGCTGTTGCCACCGCTGGTGGCGGAGAACAGCAGGGTCTGACGACCCTCGCGCTCGCAGCTCGCGGCGATCTGCAACACGTCCTCGGAGAAGCCCATGTCGAGCATGCGGTCGGCTTCGTCCAGCACCAGCATCTCGATGTCCTTGAGATCCACGTTGCCGGCGTTGCGCTGCTCCAGCAGCCGCCCCGGGGTGGCCACCAGGATCTCCGGGTTCTTGCGCAGGCCGGCGGCCTGGACGCGGAAGTCCTCGCCACCGATCACCAGGCCGGCCTTGAGAAAGGTGAACTGGCCGAAGCGTTCGATTTCCTTGGCGGTCTGCTGGGCCAACTCGCGGGTCGGCAGCAGAATCAGGGCGCGAGCGCCGGAGCGGGGCTTGGGATCCTTGAGCAGGCGATCCAGCAGCGGCAACAGGAAGGCGGCGGTCTTGCCGCTGCCGGTCCGGGCGGTGACGCGCAGGTCATGGCCTTCCAGGGCCGGGCCCACGGCAGCGGCCTGGACCGGGGTGGGCGTCTTGAAGCCCAGGGTATCGAGGGCCTTGAGCAGGCGCTCGTGCAGAGCGAGTTCGGTAAACACGGGTAGACCTCGGTAAAGAAAGGGCGGCCGCCGCGGGCGACCGCGGATGATCAGGGGACCAGACGGCTGTGGAACAGCGCCTGGTGCTCGCGGCATTGGGCGGCGGCGAGCAGGAAGACGCCATGGCCGCCACGCTCGAATTCGAGCCAGGTGAAATCGACTTCTGGATAGAGCGCCTCGACGTGGACCTGGCTGTTGCCCACCTCCACGATGAGGATGCCCTGCTCGGTGAGGTGATCGGCGGCCTCGGCCAGCATCCGCCGCACCAGATCCAGGCCGTCCTCGCCACAGGCCAGGCCCAGCGCCGGTTCGTGCTGGTATTCGGCCGGCATGTCGGCGAAGTCCTCGGCGTCCACGTAGGGCGGATTGCTGACGATCAGGTCGAAGCGCTGCCCCGGCAGACCGGCGAAGCCATCGCCCTGCACGGTATAGACGCGATCTTCCAGGCCGTGGCGCTCGATGTTCTGCCAGGCCACTTCGAGGGCGTCGTAGGACAGATCGCCCAGGGCAACTTCGGCCTCGGGAAAGGCATAGGCACAGGCGATGCCGATGCAGCCCGAGCCGGTGCAGAGATCAAGGATGCGCGCCGGCGTGGCCGGTAGCCAGGGGGAGAACTGGCCGTCGATCAGCTCGCCGATGGGCGAGCGCGGCACCAGCACCCGCTCGTCGACGGTGAACGGCAAACCGCAGAACCAGGCCTCGCCAAGCAGATAGGCGGTCGGCACCCGCTCCTGGATGCGCTTGTGCAGCAGCACCCCGAGTGCGTAGCGCTCGTCGTCTTCCAGGGCGCAGTCCAGGTAGCGGTCGGCGGTGTCCCAGGGCAGGTGCACGGCGCCCAGCACCAGGGCACGGGCCTCGTCCCAGGCGTTGTCATGGCCATGGCCGAAGAACAGTTCTTCGGCATGGAAGCGGCTGACGGCCCAGCGGATGTGGTCGCGCAAGGTGCGCAGGCGGGATTCGCTCATGAAAGGCTCCGGATGATCAGCCGCGCATTCTAACCCGCGCCCGGTCCGGCTGCAGGAACTTAACGTCCGGGCCCTTCTTCCTAAGCCTAGACCTTCAACGAGGAGAACATCATGAGCAAGACCGTAGCCGACCATCTCTGGGAGCGACTCGGCCAGTGGAACGTCGAGCGCATCTTTGGTTATCCCGGCGATGGCATCAACGGCATCATGGGCGCCCTGGGTCGGGTGGCCGACCAGTTCGACTACGTGCGGGTACGCCATGAGGAGATGGCCGCCTTCATGGCCTGCGCCCATGCCAAGTTCACCGGCGAGGTCGGCGTCTGCCTGGCCACCTCCGGGCCCGGCGCCATCCACCTGCTCAACGGCCTGTACGACGCCAAGATGGACCATATGCCGGTCGTCGCCTTGGTGGGCCAGCAGGCGGCCTCCTCGCTTGGCAGCGACTACCAGCAGGAAGTCGACCTGCACACCCTGTTCAAGGACGTCTCCGCCTACGTGGAGACGGTGGTGCATCCGGCGCAGCTGCGCCATGTCATCGATCGCGCCTTTCGCGTGGCCATCGCCGAACGCCAGGTGGCCACGGTGATCATTCCCAACGACATCCAACAACTGCCGGCGGTGGAAAGCCCGCCGCACCAACACGCCAATGTCCTCTCCGGTGCCGGCGCCATTCCGCCGCGCCCCTATGCCCAGGAAGACGACCTGCAGGCCGCCGCCGACATCCTCAATGCTGGCAAGAAGGTCGCCCTGCTGGTGGGCGCCGGTGCCCTACAGGCGCGTAGCGAGGTCATGGCGGTGGCGGAAAAGCTCAGCGCCGGGGTGGCCAAGGCGCTGCTGGGCAAGGGCGTGGTCTCCGACGAGCTGCCCTATGTCACCGGTTCCATCGGCCTGCTCGGCACCGAAGCCAGCGATCTGCTGATGAAGGAATGCGACACCCTGCTGATCGTCGGCTCGACCTTTCCCTACACCGAATTCCTGCCCCAGGAGGGCCAGGCGCGGGCCGTGCAGATCGACCTGCACGCGCGCAACATCAGCATGAGGTATCCCATCGAGCAGCCGCTGCTGGGCGATGCCGCCGAGACCCTGAGGCGCCTGCTGCCGCTGCTGGAGAGCAAACCCCATGACAGGTGGCGGGCGCGCATCGAAAAGAGCGTGGCCGACTCCTGGCACTCCATCGAGCAGCGCGCCCTGGCGCCCGCCGAGCCGATCAATCCGCAGCGGGTGTTTCATGAACTCTCCAGCCAGCTGCCGCAGGATGCGATCCTCTGCGGCGACAGCGGCTCCCATACCAACTGGTATGCCCGCGACATCCGCATGAGCGGCCAGATGCTGGGTTCGCTGTCGGGCAAGCTGGCCACCATGGGCTGTGGCATTCCCTATGCCATCGCCGCCAAGTTCGCCCATCCGGATCGCCCGGTAATCGCCCTGGTGGGTGACGGCGCCATGCAGATGAACGGCAACGCCGAGCTGGTCACCCTCCAGCAGTACTGGAAGAGATTCAGCAACCCGACCTTCATCGTCATGGTGCTCAACAACGGCGATCTCAACCAGGTGACCTGGGAGCAGCGCGCCCTGGCCGGGGATCCCAAGTTCGCCCCGGCCCAGGACGTGCTCGACTTCCCCTATGCGCGCTATGGCGAGCTGCTGGGCTTCAAGGGCCTGCGCATCCATCGCCCGGACGAGGTGGCCGATGCCTGGCAGCAGGCCTTCGAGGCGGATCGCCCGGTGGTGCTGGAATTCGTCACCGACCCCAGCGTGCCGCCTTTGCCGCCCCATATCAGCTTCGAGCAGGCCAGGGCGTTCCTCGGCGCCATCGCCAGCGGTGACCCGAACCGCTGGGACATGCTCAAACAGGGAGCCCGCCAGCTGCTGCGCTAGCCCGCGCGTCTCAGGCTCGCCAATAGCCGCCGAGGCGTATAACCTCGGCGGCCTGACCAAGCCTAGGGTATGAGCATGCAGTTGCCCGAGCACGACCGTTTCGATCCGCCGCCGCTGCGCTTGCGGCGACCCTTCCTGACCACCCTGACCGCCGGCCTAGGGGTCTTTTCCGTCCTGATCGGCCTGGCCGCACTGCTGGTCGGCGCCGCCGCCTGGTTGCAGCTGCCACAACTGGCGCCTTATCTGACGACGGCGCGCGAGACTGCCCAGGGCTTCCTGGCTGGCGGTGCCCTGCTGTTGCTGTGCGGGCTCTGGCTGCGCCGCCGCAGCCAGCGGCGCTGGCGCTATCGCAATGCCCTGAGTCTGGCGCCCGAGCTCAAGCGGCGGCGCTGATCAAGACTGCCGCAGCCGCGCCAGGCCACCACCCAGCAGACCGGTGAGGCATCCCAGTACCAGGCCGCCGACATGGGCGCCATTGGCGATGGAGCCGAAGCCGAGCAGATCGAAGACGCCGGTCAGGCAGATCACCAGCCAGATCAGCATCATGGCTACCACGCCACGGGGCATGCGATAGGCCGGATTGGGCGCCAGCCACTGGAACAGCCAGCAATGGCCGAGCAGGCCATAGAGCACCCCGGACAGACCGCCGAACAGCGCCGGTCCGGTCCAGGCGTACTGCACCAGGTTGGAGCCGGCAGCGAAGGCCAGGGTCAGGAGCAGCAGCATCACACCGCCCTGGCGGAATTCGACGCGGCGACCCAGCTCCCAGTACCAGAGGGCGTTCATCGCCAGGTGCAGCAGGCCGAAGTGCAAGAAGATCGGGGTGACCAGCCGCCACCATTCGCCACGGGACAGGCTGACATCGAGATCGAGAAAGGCGATGTGCTCGGCGTCGATCAGGCGGAATTCCTGCAGCGTCAGGTAGTGGATCAACGCCAGGTTGTCGCCCAGTTCGGTGGCCAGGCCCAGCAGCAGGGTGACGGCGAGAAAGACGGCGCTGACCGGACTGGCCTTGAGTTGCGCCAGCAGGCCGAAACCCCGCGGGCTACGGGTAGCCTGGACCTCGCCCCGCGGATCGCCGTCGGGATAGCGTTCATAGAGGCTGCGGGTCTCCTCGACCCGCGCCGGGTCCAGCACCCAGAGCACCTGGCTGTCGCCCTCTTCCACCACCCGGTGGCGGATCTGCAGGCGCCGCAGCAGGCGGGTGAAGGCCAGCAGGTCGCGGCCCAGGGGCACGCGCAGCACGGGTTGCGGCTGGTTCATCGGCCCTCCTCGCGCTGGACATCGATCCAGACGAACTTGGCCGGGTCGATCTGGCGTTCGTCGTCGAGGCGGTAGGCCACCAGCTTGCCGTACTTGACCGCGCTGTAGTCCAGGCAGGCCAGGTTGGGTCGCAGGGGTTCGGGATGGCCGTCGCGCCAGTAGTGGCCGACGAACAGCAGCGGCTCGCTTTCGCCATAGCAGAGCAACCCGGCCTTCTCCTCATCGCTCAGGCGTTCGCAGGCGATTTCCGCCGGCAGGGCATCGGGTTGGAAGACCACGTCGCCATAGGTCTGGGGATCGCGCTCCCAGAACTTGGTGCGAAAGCGCGCCCGCACATAGCCATCGCTGCCGGTGAGGCGCAGGCCATGGGGCAAGGGCAGCGACACGCCATTGAGCAGTCGCGAGGCGACCCGGCTGGCCAGGCTGCCACCGACGATGGACTGGCGGACGAAGTCTTCGTCGATGCAGGCATCCGGATAATGGTGGAGGAATTCGTCGATCAACCGCTGATCCCAGCAGGCGTGCACGATGCGGAAGTGGCCGAAGTCCTTACACAGCGGCAAGGTGTACAGCCAGCGCAGGTGGTCCTGCCACTCCTGGTGGTGATCGGCGAAGGCCGCCAGGGTCTCCTGGATCAGCTGACGGTGGCGCGGCGTATGCTCGCGCACCCAGGTCTGGCCGGTACCAGGTAGCGCCGGGGTGTGCCAGGCCAGGGCGTTGAGTTCGTGATTGCCGAGGATGCAGTGGGCGTGACCGCCCTCGACCATGGCGCGCACCCGGCGCAGCGAACCGCGGATACGCGGCCCGCGGTCGACCAGGTCACCGAGGAAGATCGCCTGGCGCTCGGGGTGCTGCCAGACGCCGTCCACCTGTCGATAGTCGAGGCGCTCCAGCAGCAGGTCCAGGGTATGGGCGCAGCCGTGGAGGTCGCCGATCAGATCGTAGCCCAGGGGCATCAGTCGTCTCCCAGGCGACTGCCCCAGCCGAGCTTGGTCCGGCAGATCTCGTAGTAGTTGTGATCCAGCGGATGGATCAGCCTGAGCTTGTGGGGCTTCTTCTGAATGGTCACGGTATCGCCGGGTGCGCAGGTGAAATGATTCTGGCCATCACATGAGACCTGCGGATAGATCGTCATGTTCGGCGACACCAGGATCGACAGGGTGCTGTCGCCGGACACCACGATGGGGCGGCTGGACAGGGTATGGGGATACATGGGCACCACCACGATGGCATCCAGCTTGGGATGCATGATGGGGCCACCGGCCGACAGCGAGTAGGCGGTGGAGCCGGTGGGCGTGGCGACGATCAGGCCGTCGGCGCGCTGGCTGCAGACGAACTGGCCGTCGATGTACAGCTCGAACTCGATCATCCGGGTGGACTTGCCGGGGTGCAGCACCACGTCGTTGAGGGCATCGCCCTGGCCGATCATCTCGCCGCCGCGCTCGACGAAGGCATCGAGCAGAAAGCGCGTCTCCATCAGGTACTGGCCGTCGAGCACCTCGGCGACCTTGGTCTCCAGCTCGTCGGGACGGATGTCGGTGAGAAAGCCCAGCTTGCCGCGATTGATGCCCAGCACCGGCACCCGTGGCCGCACCAGAGCGCGGGCGGCGCCGAGCAGGCTGCCGTCGCCGCCGACCACGATCACCAGGTCGCAGATCTCGCCCATGAGCTTGCGCGACACCGTCTGCAGGCCGTGCCCGGGCAGCACCTCGGCAATGGTGTTTTCCAGGATGACGTTGCGCCCGCGTTGCAGCAGGAAGGTCTTGAGCCGGCGGATGGTGTCCAGCACCTGGGTGCTGCCGAGTCGACCGATGATGCCGATGTTACGAAAGGAGTCCATGACGCGCCGGCGGCCCCGTTGGCTGGAAAGTGCGGAAAGTATGGGCGAAAGCCCGTGGCAGCGGCAAACCGCCCTCATCCGACCACGGGTCGCCGCCGGCGATCCGCAGCGGCCCGGCTTGGCCTATGCTGGCACCATGACGCCCTTTGCCGAGCTGCACGCCCTGCCCCGCCGCCTGAGCCAGCCCCAGGTGCGCGACCTTGCCTGGACCCTGGTCGCCGCGCCGCTGCTGACTACCGCCGATACCCGCCACCCCCTGGCCGCCAGCGACTGGGCGAGCCACCCTGCAAGACTGGCCGACTGGCTGCGGCAACAGGACGCGGCACCCGCTGAATTGGCCGCGTGGCTTGCCCAGGGCAGCGACCGCCGCCTGGGCCGGCAGTACGAAAGACTCTGGCAGTTCGCCCTGGCCCGAGCACCGGGCGTACGGCTGCGCGCTGCCAACCTGCCCCTGCGCGAGGGCGAGCGCACCCTGGGTGAGCTGGACCTGCTGGTGGAGGACGCCGAGGGCGTCCATCACCTGGAACTGGCGGTGAAGTTCTACCTAGGCGAAGGACCAACGCAGGCACCACGCTGGTTGGGCCCCGGCGGCGAGGATCAGCTGGCGCGCAAGCTCGCCCATCTGCGCCAGCGCCAGCTGCCGCTGTCGGCCACGCCCCTGGCCCGGGCCACTCTAGCCGCGCTGAACATCGCCCCGCCGCAGGCGGCGCTATGGCTGGGCGGCTATCTGTTCCAGCCCCTCGACCGCCCCCTGCCCTGGCCGACCGGTGCCTTGCCGCCCCGGCAACCCCAGCTGTGGTGCGAGCGCGGGCAGCTACCGGACGGCCCCTGGGAGGTGCTGCCCAAGGGCCACTGGCTGGCACCCGCGGTCGCCGACACGCCCTGCCTGCCCTTGCCGGACGGCGAGCCGATCTGGCCGCAATTGCTGGTGCGTCGCGACGCCCAAGGCGACGAGGACGCCCGACTGTTTCTGGTGCCGTGCGGTTGGCCGATTCAGCCCGCGGCCAACGCCGTCAGCTGAGCCTCCAAGGCGCGGCGGCCCTGCAGGCCGCCGCTGTGAATCAGCACCAGGCGACTACCCGGTGGCAGTGCGCCGCCTTCGATCTCCTGGCGCAAGGCCAGCCAGAGCTTGCCGGTATAGAGCGGCTCCAGGGCGATCCCGGTCTGCGCCTCGAAGTCCGCCATGGCCCGGGCCAGCTCGGCATCGATGCGCCCGAAGCCACCGCGGCTGGCGTCCAGCAAGCGCCAATTCGGGTTGGTGTGCTGCGCGAGCAGCCGGTCCAGGTTGGCTTCGACGCCATGCCCGGGCGGCACCGCCAGCCCACCCACCACCTGCCAGGCGGGATCGGCGGCGCGGATCACGCCGGCCAGAGTGGTGCCAGTGCCGGCGGCCAGCCAGAGTTGCTGGCAATCGGGCCAGCCCAGGGCGGCGAGCCCCTCGCGCAACTCGGTAACGATCGCCATGCAGGACGCGGCGGCCGACTCGTCGCAGCCGCCTTCGGGAACCGGCAGCAGCCCGGGATAACGGGCCTGCCAGGGTTGCCAGAAATCGGCGTCATGGCGGCGGCGATAGCCGCCATAGCCCAGCCAGTGCAGGGTCATGCCATTGGCCTGCACGTCCTCGACGGTGGGCGTCAGGCAGGGCTCGCCACGCAGGAGGCCGACGGTGGCGAAGCCTTCCTCCCGGCCCAGGGCGGCCAGCGCGTGCAGATGATTGGAGTGGGCGCCGCCAAGGCTGATGAGCCCACGGCCCGCGCCCCGGGCCAGGCGTTCGCGCCAGGGCTGCAGCTTGTAGCCCTTGTTGCCGTTATGGGCGGCGGGACGCTGATCCAGGCGTAGCACCGCCAGGCGCAGGCCGCGTGCGGCCAGAGCGGCGAGCCGCACCTCCTGGAGTGCGGCGGGGGTGGGAAACGTCATCAGCCAGGGGCTCAGAGATTGGCGACGTCACCATCGCTGTCATCGCCGCGGTGCTCGGCGCACAGCGTCGAGTGCTGAGGATCGAACTGGGCCGGATGCTCCACTCGCACCACCGGTCGGCCGCAGCGTTCGCCGTCCACCTCGGCCAGGCACACCGGCTGCTGGTGATGCTCCAGCCAGCGCTGGTACTGATCGCGACTGACCTTGCAGTGCTCGGCGACATACCCTAGCGGATCGGCGCTGAAACGCGGGACATCCTGGCGACTGAGGATCAGATGACCGGCGCCAGGCTGGAAGGTGACGAACAGGATGCCCTGGCGCGCCAGGCGCTCCAACTGGCCTTCGTTGCTGTCGCCGATCAGCTGGGCGCAGCGCTCGCGCAGCTGGCGGATGTCTTCCTGCAACTGTCCGTCCAGCTCGTCGCGGTACTTGAGTTCCACCTCGCGGATGGTCAGCTGATTCTTCAGCTCACCCACCGCCGCGGCTACCCGGGCCTCGCTTTCGGCTTCGGACTGGATGCGCAGCGCCTCGATCTTGTAGAGGGCGTTGCGTTCCAGGGTGCGCATCTGTTCGTTGAGTTCTTCACGCTCCTGGCGGGCCAGGTCGTGCTGCTGCTCCAGGTGCTGGGCCAGGGCGGCATAGCGCACCTCCAGCTCGGCCTTGGCCGTACGCAATTCGTCGGCATCGCGCTGCAGGCGCGCCAGGTCTTCCTGATGCTGGCGGGTCAGGGTCAGCAGCCGGGTGCGCTGGCCGGCGATCAGCTTGTCCAGCGCCTCCTGGTGTTCCTGGGCGAGGATGCGGCGGACCCGTTCGAGACGGGCCTCGACGTCGATGCCATCGGCGGCGCTGGGATGGTATTCCCCGGCCAGCTCCACCTCGCCATCGCGCGGTGCGACCAGCCCCAGGCAATCGCGGATCGCCTGCCAGTCGTCGTGCTCGGCATCGCTGCGCGGATCCCAGAGATCGCCCTGGTGCCAGGAGATTGGACAATGGCTGCGACTGGCCAGGCGGATCGGCCCGGCGCCCAGGTCGGGACCGACCCCGCCGCGCTCGGCCAGCTCCACCAGCGGCAGGTCCCATTCCGGCAGCGGACTGCCCTGGGCATCGAAGGCCAGCAGGAAAAACACCGTGGCCTTGACCCGGCGATGGTCGTCCAGCAGCAGATAGACGAAGCGATGGCGCCGTCCGGCGCAGTCGAGCAGCGTCTGGTCGCCCTGCCAGAGCGCCTGAAAATCGGGAAACAGCAAGGCGCGATTCACACCCTGGTCGCCGAACCCCAGCACCACCGGGGTCAGTACCGCCTCTTCGTTCAACGTCTCTGCCATCTCTCGCCGCGTGCTCTGTCGATCCCACATGAATTCCGAGGCCGGCGTCTCGCCACCGGGCGACCGGACGTGCATCCGCGCCCGACCTCTGGCGGCGACGCCTGTATCTCGCGTCTCCGCCCGACTGCTCCGATGCGCCAGGCCCCCACCCGACGCATCAGGACGGCAGCTTAGCCAATCCTGGTCGGCGGGATGGAACAGAGGCCAGACATTGGGACGAGGGTCGGTCCGGATCGGATGTTATGCGGAGTGGATCACAGAAATCATCCCTGATTGCAACGAAGAGTTACAGCTTCACGGCCAGCCGGGTGGCTTGATCGATGGCGCGCTTGGCGTCGAGTTCGGCGGCGACATCCGCCCCGCCCACCCGATGCACCGCCACGCCGGCGTCGAGCAGCTCGTCTTCCAGCTCGCGCAGGGACTCCTGGCCCGCACAGAGCACCACGTTGTCCACGTCCAGCACCTGCTCGGCGCCATCGGGCAGGCGCAGGTGCAGGCCGGCGTCGTCGATGCGCAGGTATTCCACCCCACCGAGCGCCTTGACGCCACGCTGCTGCAGGCGCGCACGGTGGATCCAGCCGGTGGTCTTGCCGAGGCCCTTGCCGGGCTTGCCCGGCTTGCGCTGCAGCAGCCAGACCTCGCGCGGCACCGCCGGCGGCGCGGCCGGTGCCAGCCCGCCGCGGTTGCTGAAACTGGGGTCTATGCCCCACTCGCGATAGAAGGCGGTGATGGGCTCCGCCTCCTGGTGGCCATGGGTGAGGAAATCCGCGACATCGAAGCCGATGCCGCCAGCGCCGATCAGCGCCACCCGCCGCCCCACCGGCTGGCGCTCCAGCAGCACGTCCAGGTAGCCCAGCACCTTGGGATGGTCGACGCCGGGAATCGGCGGCACCCGCGGCGTCACCCCGGTGGCCAGGATCACCGCGGCGAAGCCCTCGGCCTGCAATTCGGCGGCGCTGACGCGATGGTTGAGGCGGACATCCACCGCCAGTCGCTCCAGGCGACGCTGGAAATACCTCAGGGTCTCGCCGAATTCTTCCTTGCCGGGAATGCGCCGGGCCACATTGAACTGGCCGCCGATGCGCTCGCTGGCCTCGAACAGCACCACCTGGTGACCGCGCTCGGCCAGGGTGCAGGCGGCGGCCAGGCCCGCCGGTCCGGCGCCGACCACGGCAAAGCGGCGTGATTCGGCAGCGGGCAGGATCTGCAACTCGGTCTCGTGGCAGGCGCGCGGATTCACCAGGCAGCTGGTCAGCTTGCCGGCGAAGGTGTGGTCCAGGCAGGCCTGGTTGCAGGCGATGCAGGTATTGATCTCGTCGGCGCGGCCGGCGGCGGCCTTGGCGACGAAATCCGCGTCGGCCAGCAACGGCCGGGCCATGGACACCAGGTCGGCCTGACCGGCGGCGAGGATGGCTTCCGCCACCTCGGGGGTGTTGATGCGGTTGGTGGCGATCAGCGGCACCCGCACCCGGCCCTTGAGCTGGGCGGTGACGGCGGCGAAGGCGCCGCGCGGCACCAGGGTGGCGATGGTGGGGATGCGCGCCTCGTGCCAGCCGATGCCGGTGTTGATCAGGCTGACCCCGGCGTCTTCCAGCCAGAGCGCCAGCTGCAGGCATTCCTCGGGGGTGCTGCCCTGCTCCACCAGATCCAGCAGCGAGAGCCGGAAGATGATCAGGAAGTCCGGGCCAGTCGCAGCGCGGATGCCTGCGACGATGGCCAGCGGCAAGCGGCAGCGCTGGGCGAAGTCGCCGCCCCAACGATCCGTGCGGTGGTTGGTCCGCGCGGCGATGAACTGGTTGATGAAGTAGCCCTCGGACCCCATCACCTCGACGCCGTCGTAGCCGGCCTGTTGCGCCAGCGTGGCGCAGCGGATGAAGGCGGCGATCTGCCCCTCCACCTCGGCCTCGTCCAGTTCGCGCGGGGTGAAGGGATTGATCGGTGCCTGCAGCGCCGAGGGCGCCACCAGCTGGGGGTTATAGGCATAGCGACCGGCGTGCAGGATCTGCAGGCAGATACGCCCGCCGGCGGCATGCACCGCCTCGGTCACCGGCCGGTGGTGCTCGGCTTCCTCGGGCGTGGTCAACTTGGCCGCGCCCTTGGCCACCGCGCCCTCTTCGTTTGGCGCGATGCCGCCAGTGACGATCAGGCCGACCCCACCCCGCGCCCGCTCGGCGAAGAAGGCAGCCATCCGCGCGAAACCGCCCGGCCGTTCTTCCAGCCCCGTATGCATGGACCCCATCACCACACGATTGCGCAAGGTGATCGACCCCATGGGCAGGGGTTCGAGCAGATGCGGATAGCTATTCATAGGGGTGGTATTACTGGGGGCAAACTCGATCATGGCGGTCTCCGATGGTTGGCCCTTCTGGGAAAGCCTGGCGCCACGATAGGAGCGGCGCGCCCCGGCCTCAATCACCAGAAATGACAACCTCTTTACCCAAATGCACAGCCACCCCTTGGCAGTGGCGGTCTGGTCTCCTACCCTGAGCACCTTTATCTCACCCGGCCACAGGGGCCGGGACCGCTCTGGAGTGCCGATGCGCAAGCTCGTGTTCCTGGTGCTGATCGCCTTGTTCGCCGTGCTGGCGGGCTGGGTGGCCCAGCGGCCAGCCTTCCATTATCTGTCGGACCTACGCAGCAGCCTGGCGGTGGACCTGACCACCACGCCAGCCGCGGCCACCACCGGCAATCTATTGGGGATCGAGCCCGAGCTGATCGCCCTGGACTACGGCAATCCCGAGCGGCTGCGCCTCAAGCTCGACGCCTCTCTGGCCAATGCCCGCCGGCTGGGGCTGATCGGCACCCAGACCATCGTGGTGCTGCCCGAACACCTGGGCACGCCCCTGGCGCTGATGGGCGAGAAGCCCGAGGTCTATGCCGCGGCCCGCAGCGAAGAAGCCATCCAATGGCTGCTGCTGGGCAATCCGCTGCGCGTGGCCCGCGCCTGGTTCCAGACCGAGGGCGACCGGCGCCTGGCCGACAGCCTGTTGCGCATGAAGGCCTGGGACATGGCCAGCGCCTATCAGCAGCTTTTCGCCGGACTCGCCCGCCAGTACGGCGTCACCCTGGTAGCCGGCTCCATCGTTCTGCCCGGTCCGACCCTGGTCGACGGCGAGTTGCGGGTGGGCAGCGGACCGCTGCGCAACGTCACCCTGGTCTTTGGTCCCGACGGCAAGCCCCTGGGCCAGCCGCTGGTGCGACCGCTGACGGCCCAGGTGCACGGCGATGATCTCAGCCCGCCGCTGCTGCGGCTGGAGACGCCGCTGGGTCGCCTGGGCGTCATCCAGGGGAGCGACACCGGTCGCGTCGGCGTGCTGGACGATCCCCAGGTGGACCTGCTGGCGATCCCTGCCCTCGCCTCGGGCACCACCCCCGCACCGGCGCCCTTCGATGTGCAGCGCCTGCGCGCCGCCGGCATTCGCGCCGCCTTGGAAGTGCAGCTGCGCGGCCGTCTCTGGGAATGGCAGGCCGCTGGCGGCAGCCAGGCCTTTACCCCGGATGCGGCAGCGGCCACCGATCCCGCCCGGGCCGGCAGCAAGCTGATCAATCTGCGGCTATGAGTGCGCCGGCGCTGCGCCTGGGCGACCTCTCCACCGGCTTCGTGCTGGCGCTAGCGGCAGCCGTCGCCCAGCGGGGTGCCGATGCCGCCGGCCTGCTGGCACGCTTCGGCCTGACCGCGGCGCGGCTGGCCGAACCTGGCGGACGGCTGTCGATCCCTCACTACATGCGCCTGGGCCATGCCGCCTTGGAATTGACCGGTGATCCGGCGCTGGGCCTGGCCATGGGCCAGGCGATGCGCCCGGCCTTGCTCGGCCTTGCCGGCATCACCGTGGGCCAGGCGCCGGACGTGCGGCATGCCGCCGAGACGCTGCTGACCCTGGAGCCGCTCTATGGCCGCAACTACCGGGGCCGATCGCGCTATGCGGCCCAGGGCCGCGACGCCTGGCTGCACTTCTATAGCATCAGCCCCTACAACGGCTACAACCGCTTCGTGGTGGACGTGGTGCTCAGCGCCTGGTTGGCACTGCTGGGCACGGTGGCCGGGCAGGCGCTGCAACCGCGTCGCGTGCTCATCGAATACCCCGCGCCGGCGGATCCGGCACCCTACGCGGCCGCTTTCGGTTGCCCGGTGGAATTCGGCGCCGCCGAGAATGCCCTGCTGCTCGATGCCGCCAGCCTCAGCCTACCCGGCCCCGAACACTGTCCGGCCACCTGGCGCCAGCTGCTGGCCCTGAGCGAAGCCGAGCACAGCCGCCTGACCCGGACCCGCGGCCTCACCGAGCGGGTGGTCGAGGTCATGGGGCCACTGCTGCGCCATGGCGAGCCGACCCTGGAGCAGATCGCCGGTCGACTGCGCCTGCCCCCCTGGACGCTGAGGCGCAAGCTGGCCGAGGAAGGTACCCAGTACCGCACCCTGCTCAACCTGACCCGTCGCGACCTGGCACTCGCCTATATCCGCGACACCGAGGCCAGTTTCGGCGAGATCGCCTACCTGCTCGGTTTCGCCTCTCCCGCGGCCTTCCAGCGCGCCTTCAAGCGCTGGACCGAACAGACGCCCGGCGACTGGCGACGGACCGCGCGCCTGGCCTGACCTGCGCGGTCCCCCGCCACGTGCGACCCAGGCGCTACCAGTCGCTGCCCTGCCCAAGCAGCTCCAGGGCGTGGTGGCGCAATTCCAGCAGCCGGGGATCATCGCGCCGTCGGGGATAGGAGCGATCGACGACGATTTCGGCCAGCACCCGAGCCGGTCGCGCCGAGAACACCAGTACCCGGTCGCACAGCAGCAGGGCCTCTTCGACGTCATGGGTGACCAGCAAGGCGCTGTAGCGCTGGCGCTGCCAGAGACGAATCAGCTCGCTCTGCATGGCGATGCGGGTCAGGGAATCCAGCTTGCCCAGAGGCTCGTCGAGCAGCAGCAGCCGTGGCTCGTTGACCAGTGCCCGCGCCAGAGCCGCACGCTGCGCCATGCCCCCGGACAGCTGTCGCGGATAGGCGTTGCGAAACTCCAGCAGCCCGACCCGGCGCAGGGCCTCGTCCACCCGTTCGCGCTGGGTGGCGAGCAGGCCACGCGCCTGCAGACCGAGGGCGACGTTGTCCCAGACGCGGCGCCAGGGATAAAGGGTGGGATCCTGGAACATCAGGACCCGGGAGTGATGCGGCCCCGGAATGGCGGCGCCATCGGCCAGCAGACTGCCACTCTGCACAGGCTCCAGGCCCGCCACCAGCCGCAGCAGGGTCGACTTGCCACAGCCCGAGGGGCCCAGCAACCCCAGGCTCTCGCCGGCCGCCAGTTGCAGATCCACTCGGTCCAGCACGGCCAGCGGGCCATCCGCCAACTCGAAGGCGTGGCTCAGACCGCGCACCGCAATGGCCATCCCCTTGGTTTCCGGGACTATCGAAATTGCTGCACTCACCATTTCATCGTCCCCTTCTGCCAGGCCAGCACCCGGTCGCGGATAGCGAACAGCAGGGTGATCAACCCCGAACAGAGCAGCGCCATCACCAGCAGTGCCGCATACATGTTGGCGTAGGCTGCCCAGCCCTGGGCCCATTGCAGATACCAGCCGAGACCGGCCTTGACCCCCATCATCTCGGCCACCACCAGCACCGAGAAGGAGGCTCCCAGTCCCATGAACAGCCCGACGAATACCTGTGGCAAGGCCGCCGGGATGGCGACCCGCAGGATCAGGAAGGCATTGCTCGCGCCCAGGGTCCGTGCCACCTCGTAATAGGCGCGATCGACACTGGCGACGCCGGACCAGGTCAGTACGGTGACCGGGAACCAGGTGGCCAGGGCGATAAGAAAGACGCTCGCGCTCCAACTGGTGGGAAAGAAGAAGAAGCAGATTGGCAATAGCGCGGTGGACGGGATGGGACCGAGCAGACGCAGCACCGGATGCACCCAGTAGCCGATGCGCTGGGACCAACCGATGGCGAGACCAGCGAGAAAACCGCAGAAGGCGCCGGCGGCGACCCCGTTGAGCAACAGCCACAAAGAGTGCGCCAGACTCAAGCCCAGCCGCGGCCAGTCGTCGACGAACACCTCGACCAGTGCCTGGGGCGGGGCGAAGAAGGGGACCGGCAGCAGCCGCAGCTTGGCGGTCGCCAGGGTCCAAAGCCCCAGTAGCAGGGGTAGCGCGATCAGCCAGGGCCCCGCACGCCGCAGCCTCGCCAGCAGCCGTTCGCTACGCCTGGGCAGCAGTGCCAGCAAGGCCAGGAGTCCGGCGACCACCGTGGCCGCTACGGCCAGTTCGCGGGTGAAAGGCCAGGGCCGCCCGTGCTCGGGATAGAACGGCAGGAACACCGCCAGGGCCAGCCAGGCCGCCGCGGCGAGCAGACCACCCCGCCAGGTGAGAGCGGTCGCCGGGACCGCGTGGATGCGCTCAAGCGAAGACGTCGGCATGGATGCTCTCCGCGAAGGCGAGGGGGTCGGTCCGCGGCCGCAGCACCTCGATCTGCTTGAGGTCGCGGGCGTAGACGGCAATCTCCCTGACGAAGGCCTCGCCCACCGAGTAGTGAGCGTGGGTGTGCTCCCGCAGGATGGCCAGCAACTCCTCCCGGGAGCTGTTCACCGTGAGTGGCAGGAAGCGCTCGGCCACCACCTCGGGATGCTGCGCCGCCCAGGCGTGGGCCTGCAGGATGGCATGGGAGATGGCCGCTGCCACCGGCTTGTCCTGGCGCGCCAGGGTGCCGCTGACCCCGATCACGCAGCAGCTGAGGTTGGCGTAATCCTCCACCAAGTTGTTGGACAGTTCGACGATGCCAGGCCGCTGCTTGACCCGGTACATCATGGGGTCCGAGCCGCTGGCCGCCTGGATCTCGCCCTTGTCCAGCGCCGGGCCGAGCAGGTCCACCGGATACACTCGCCAGGTGATGTCGCGGCTGGGGTCGACGCCATGGCGTTTGAGCATCAGGGCGAAGAAGTTCTTGTCCGCCGCGGCCATGTCGGTGACGCCGATGGTGGCCCCCTTGAGCGCCGCCAGGTCGCCGGGGCCGCCCTCCCGCGCCAGCAGTCGCAGGCAACCGCCGTGGGTGCCGCCAGTGAGCTGGACGTCGAAGCCCTGCTCCAGCGCCTTGAGCCAGCGCAACGCCATGCCCACTGCGGCGTCGGCCTTGCCGGTGGCCATGGATTCCAGCAGTACTTCAGTGGAGTTGCCGAAGTTGACGAACTCCACGTCCAGGTTGTGCTGTTTGAAGATGCCCTGGGTATCGGCGACGGTCACCGGTGCCAGGCAGACGGCATTGAGATTGACCGCCAGCCGCACCTTGCGCGGCTCCGGCAAGGCCCAGCGCGCGGTGTCCTGCAGGAAATCCACCGGACTGGCCGCAGGGGCCACCCCATGGCCGGCATGCCCTGCATGGACATCGCCCGCCTCGGCAGCGAAGCCCAGCCGGCCGACCAGCGCTGCAGCGGTAGCGGCACCCGCCATGCCGAGCAGGCGGCGGCGATTGAAGGTATGGATGGTCATGAAGCCTCCTGAACGTATCCGGGCAGGCTCCACAGCGTCGGGTGGCGTGCCGATGAAGATGTAAAGAACGGATGAACCGACTTGCGACGGCCGCGGCGAGCCGTCTCCCGTCATGCCCGAGAGGAGTGAATCCACGTGGGGCGCGCATTAGCGCTAAGGCCGGACCAGCGCGATCGAGCCGATTCCGAGTCAGGTACCAGGCGCCCGCTCGCTCCCCCTGCTGCGGACGCTGAGCCTGACCGGGAACCGACGTCAGATACGCCGCGGCCATCCAATAGCGCGACGGTAAAACACAGGCGGATCATTGGTAAAATTCAATTTATAACTAATCTAATATGCAAAAATTACATTTAAGACCGATTGAATGCAGGACAGGCCAGTTCTTGGCGTCGTCATTCGCCAGGGAGTCATCGCGCTGCCTGACGAGTCTATGAGGCCAGACTCGTCTTCCGGTACTGCTCAGGTCTTAACCATGTTCAAAGCCTTGCTCGCCCTGTTGCTGTTGTGCCTGGCATTGCCCCTGCGCGCCGCCGAACCCCCTGCCCAGGCAGCGGCCGGCCTCGACCCCCAGCAGGCGCGCCAGGTCGCCGCCCTGCTGCAGGATCCGCAACGCCGCCAGGAGCTGATCCTGACCTTGCAGGCCATCGCCAGCCAGCCGACGAGCACTACCGGGACGCAGGCGGCGCCGGCCGCTACGGCGCCCGCGGCCGCCACCGCGCCCAGTGCGGCCACCCCCCCGGCGGCAGGCGAAGAAAAGGCGCTGGTACCGCTGGAGGCCAATGGCCTGATCGCCCAGACCCTCAGTCGCGTCGGGCGCTGGGCGGACAACCTGGGCAGCGAGCTGAACCAGATACAGCGGGCCGTGCGTACCCTGCCGGACTGGTCGCGCGCCAGCTTCACCTCCGCAGCGGGTCGCCATGCCCTGTTGCAAGCCCTGCTGACCCTGGCCACCCTCTTTGCCGCCGGCCTGGTGGGCGAGTGGCTGATCCATCGGGCGCTCCGGCGCCCGCGGCAACGACTGCAGCGCCATGCCGATCTCGCCGACAGTCGCGCCCGGCGCCAAGCCCAGCAGACGGCGGCCCAGCAGCCTCCGCCTGAAGCCTCGGCGACCACGACCGAAGACACGGCTACCCGCCCCACGGAACCTGCTGTGGCGCTGGTCAAGACCCAGATCGATGGGGTGGATCGGCTCGAAGAGGTGCCCATCGCCCCGTCCGACAGCGCGGCGCCCGCGCCAGCCGCGCCGGCGACCGAGTCCGCCGCCACCGATCCCACACCCGCCAACCGCGCCCGACCCAGCGCCGAGGAGCACTGGACCACCCTGCGGCACCTGCCCTTCGCCCTGGGACTGCTGTTGCTGGAAGTGCTGCCACTGCTGGCCTTCTGGGCCACGGCGGCGCTGCTGATCCACTATCTGGTGGGGTCGGATGCCAATCAGCGCGAGCTGGTCGGTGGCTTCCTCGGGGCCTATCTCACCACCCGCCTGGCGCTGATCGTCATCCGCCTGCTGATCGATCCTGCCGCCCACGGCATCCGCCTGCTCAAGGTCAAGACGGCCCTCGCCTGCACCCTGTTGCGCTGGCTGCACGCCTTCGTTGCCCTGGTCACCTTCGGCCTGGCGCTGGCCCAGGCCGCGGACATCCTGGGGGCTAACGAAGAGGGCCGTGAAGCCATCGTCAAGCTGGTCTCGCTGCTGGCCCATCTGCTGGTGGTAGGGCTGATCTTCCACATGCGTCGACCGGTGGCCGCGCGGATCGCCGGGCGCCAGGACGGCAATGGTGCCCTGACCGTGCTGCGCGCCTGGCTGGGTCAGGTCTGGGCCGTATTCGCCGCCGTGTTCGTCATGGGTGGCTGGACCATGTGGGCGCTGGACATCGAGAACGGGCTGCCGCGGCTGATGAATTTCGTCGCCCTCTCCGCCGGTATCGTCATCCTCGGACGCCTGGCGGCGGTGTTCCTGCTCGGCTTGCTGGGTCGGCTGTTCCAGCCGGCCACCACCGAAGGCGCCAGCGGCACCGAGCTGCACCTGCAGCGCTACTATCCGCTGGCGCGCTGGCTGGTGGGGGTGATCGTCACCCTGATCACCGTCCTGGCGCTGTTCCAGTCCTGGGGCTGGAGCGTGCTGGACTGGTTCGGCACGGGCAGCATCGGGCGCAGCCTGCTGTCCGCCTTTCTCACCATCCTCATCGCCGCCGTCATCGCCGTAGTGGTCTGGGAAGGCGCCAACACCACGGTAAATCGTCGGCTGAGCAGCTGGAACGAACGCGGCGACACGGTGCGGGCCGCTCGCTTGCGCACCCTGTTGCCCATGCTGCGCACCGGGCTGTTCATCCTGGTCGCGCTGATCGTCGGCCTGACCGCCCTGAGCGAACTGGGCATCAACACCACGCCACTCCTGGCCAGCGCCAGCATCATCGGGGTGGCCCTCGGCTTCGGCTCGCAGAAGCTGGTGCAGGACTTCATCACCGGCATCTTCCTGCTGCTGGAAAACGCCATGCAGGTAGGCGACTGGGTCACCGTGGCCGGGGTCTCGGGCACCGTGGAATACCTGTCGATCCGCACCGTGCGCCTGCGCGCCGGCGATGGCTCGCTGCACATCGTGCCCTTCAGCTCGGTGTCGGCGGTCAACAACATCAACCGCGGGCTGGGCAATGCCGCCCTGCGCATCAGCGTGGGCTACGGCGAAGACATCGAGCGCGTCATCGCCGAACTCAAGGACATCGGCGCCGGCATGCGTGCCGACGAGGCCTTCAAGGACCTGATCCTCGCCGATCTGGAGATCTGGGGCGTAGATGCCGTCGACGGCGCCATGGTGACCATCGCCGGGCAGATGAGATGCCTAGACAAGGGCCGCTGGGGCGTGCAGCGCGAACTCAACCGACGTATCCTCGAACGCTTCCGCGAGCGCGGCATCGAGATCGCCAATCCGCGCGCCAGTCTGCTGCTGCCTAGCGAAGCCGGTATCGTGCCCTCCTCGCCCATCCAGCCACGGCCTGCGGAGTGAACCCCGTGCAGTATCGCCAAGACGCCTTCAACGGCCTGATCATCGATGCCGCCTCGCTGCCCGCCACCCGCGAGGCCTTCGCCCCGGCGCTGGCCGAGTTGCTCGACAGGGCTCGCCGCGAGGGTCGCAACCTGATCTGGCTGACCCTGCCCCTCGCCCTTGGCGAACTGGTCGGCGTGGCCACCGCCGCCGGTTTCGTCTTTCACAACTGCCTGGAAGAGGAACTGACCCTGGTCTGGCGCGGCACACCGACCGCCTTCGCGCCCTTCGTCCCGACCCACAGCCTGGGTGTCGGCGGCCTGGTGCTGAACAGCCATGGCGAACTCCTGGCGATCCGCGAACGCGGCAGCCAGGGCTACAAGCTGCCGGGCGGCCATGTCGAGCTGGGCGAGGACTTGGGTCCTGCGGTGATCCGCGAGGTCTGGGAGGAAACCGGTATCCGCAGCGCCTTGCGCGGCGTGGTCGGGCTGGTGACCACCCACCCCTATCGCTTCGGCAAGTCCAATCTCTATGTGGTCTGCCGCCTCGACCCCCTGAGTGCGGAGATCGCCATCCAGGATCCGGACGAGATCGAGGATGCCCGCTGGCTGGCGCTGCCCGACTACCTGGCGGACCCGGGCAACAGCGCCTTCAATCGCGAGCTGGTGCGCAGCCTGGCCCATGCCGAAGGGCTGGCGCCCAGCGCCTTGAACAGCGAGCGCTATCCTAAGGCCGAAGTCTTTCTCGCTCAGTCGTCGAAGGACTGATCCATGCTCTCGGCCGGATGGGCGTCGCGCGGACGGCCCACCGGGCGGGCGGGAATGCCCACCACCGTGGTGTGGGGCGCCACCGGGTGCAGGACCACGCTGTTGGCACCGATCTTGGCGCCCTCGCCGATCTCCAGATTGCCGAGGATCTTGACCCCGGCGCCGATCATCACCCCGCGACGCACCTTGGGATGGCGATCGCCCTGCTCCTTGCCGGTACCGCCCAGGGTCACCTGTTGCAGGATGGAGACGTCGTCTTCCACCACCGCGGTCTCGCCGATGACGATGCCGGTGCCGTGGTCGAGCATGATGCCGCGCCCCAGCCGCGCGGCCGGATGGATGTCGATGGCCAGCAGGCGATTGCAGCGCGCCTGCAGGTGCAGGGCCAGCAGGCGCTCGCCGTTGCGCCAGAGCGCATGGCTCAGGCGCTGGGTCTGCAGCGCCAGGAAGCCCTTGGAGAACAGAAAGATCTCCAGCAGGCTGGCATAGGCCGGATCCCGCGCCAGCACGGCTTCCAGGTCCGCGCAGGCGGCCGCGGTCAATTCCGGCCACTCGGCGTGCAGCGCGGCGAAGCGCTCGGCGAGTGCCTCGGCCTGTCGCGGATCTTCCGCCAGGGCCTCGGCGCAGCGCCGCACCAGGACGGCGGCCAGATCCACCGGCTGCAGCAGCGCTCGCGTCAGGCCCTCGGCCAGGGCTGGGGCGTCGCGGCACCCTGCTTCGGCCTGGGCGCGCAGGAGTTGCCAGAGTTCGGTAGCGGAGTGAGGCGGCATGGCAGGAAAGGGTCCTTAACGGGGGGCGCCAAGCTTAGCGGGCGCGACCGCCAACGTCTTGTACATCAGGGTGGTGTTGTCTCGGCGTTCGGGCTGGCGAGCATCCAGGGCATAGCCGGGAATCCGGCCGACCACCTGATAGCCCAGGGACAGATAGAGCGGCTCGGCATGGTCGTCGCTACGGGTGTCCAGGGTCAGCAAGTCCCGCCCCTGTGCCTGGGCGGCCGCCTCCACCGCCTGCATCAGCCGGCGCGCCAGCCCCTGGCGACGGCAGTCGGGATGCACCAGCAACTTGACCACCTCGGCGCGGTGCGGCTGATTGGCCGGGGTATCCAGCACCAGTTGCACGCTGCCGACCACCCGGTCGCCCTGCAGCGCGGCGAACAGCAGCCGGGTACCCTGGGCCAGGCCCGGGGCCACGGCCTCGGTCCAGAAGCGCCGATTCACGGCGTCACCCAGCGGCAGGATGAAGCCGATGCTGGCGCCCTGCTCGACACAGGCGGCCAGTAGTTGCTGGAATTCATTCAGATGCCTCGTGAAAGCGGCGGCATCGAGCTGTTCGATACGCAGGGAAGCACTCATGGACACACCTCAGATCATGAACAGGAGATAACGGGCGCCCGCCGGGCCGCTCAGGAAGCGACTGCTACCCCAGAGGCGATAGCGCAGGCAGTCGCCGACGCCCAGCCGATAGGGCTGCTCTTCGATCCACAGCTGCAACTCGCCTTCGAGCAACAGCAGATGGTGTTCGAGCCCGGGACGGGGCGCTGCCTGATAGCGGATATCCACCCCTGGCCCCAGCTGGCTCTCGATGACCTCGCCCGCCAGCGCCTGGGCCGGCGGCGAAACCGAACGACGGGTGAAGGCCTGCTCGGGATCGGCCCAGATCTGCTGCGCCTGGCGCTCGACCTGGGCCGGATAGGCGCTTTCCACGCTATGCAGCAGGCGCGTCAGGGTCAGGCCGTAGGCCGAACAGAGCTGCCCGAGAACCGCCGTGGTCGGGCTGACCTCGGCGTTTTCCAGCCGCGACAGCGTGGCGCGACTGACCCCACTGAGGGCCGCCAGTTGGTCCAGCGACAGCCCGCGCTCCAGGCGCAGGGCCCTGAGCCTGGATGCCAAACGTTCATCGAGCATGGCCACCTCCCATATTGGGGATTTTTTCTCACAAAAGAGAGAACAGCACAAGCGTCTCGTAGTGGGAGAGCCCCTTGCTTCTAACTTTCGCCCTGACTATCGCCTTAATCTTTATCGGAAAAATTATTAGCTTTTAAATAGTGATGACTACAGACATTATCGTCTGCCAACTTTACAAAAGGCTCTGGAAGACACCTTTGCCGAGCTCTTGCAGATCACTGAAAGAACGACCCGCAACAATTACCGCTCAGAAAAAAGCGCCTTGCCAGCGATGATTTCGGCCGTGCAAAAGAACCAGCGTCGAGAAAAATCGTCTCAGCCTCCAGCGGCAAAAAAATCAGCGCTGACGCACCCTGCGACAAAATATTTCAAAAGATTTCACTCTTTTCAGCTGTGCGTAAGAAATTCTGCTAGCGAACCTTACGGATTCTTTTACAACTCCTGTACAGCCTTTTTACCAAGGGCTCTGGCACGATCATGGTCATCATCAACCTTGTATCCAACTTGAAGTCCGTCGAATAAAACCACCCTCTATCACCACATTCGAACCGCCCTTACAAAACCCTACTCCTAATAGTCGAGCCGCTTGGCCTTTGCGGGTACGGCGTTCGCTTCATCAATAACTGTAATTGGGAGAAGTCCTCATGGCTAACAAGAGCAGCAACCCAGGCAACTTCGCCAATAATCGCGACCGCGCCGCCGAGGCCGGGCGCAAGGGTGGGCGTGCCAGTGGTGGCAATTTCGCCAACAATCCCGCTCGTGCCTCCGAAGCCGGGCGCAAGGGTGGCCAGAACAGTCATGGCACCCGGCGCACAGAAGCAGAGAGCGAAGCGGCCGCGACCTGAAATCCACCGTTTTGCCGGCAGCCTCCTGTCCTCCACGCCAGAAGGCTGCCTCTGTATCCCTGCCAGACCAGTACCCCTCTCCTATTGCGCCTTCCCAAGTGAGCCCCAACTCACATAAATGCATGGCCGTGCTACCGTTATCGGACAGCCCGAGTGGCCCTTAGGGCTCACTCCTTTCGCCCTCGTCCGCCTGCACCGGTGCCCATGCTCAACAACATTCGCATCCAGAACAAACTCTTCGCCGGCTTCGCCGCCATCATCGCCCTGGTGGTCCTGCTACTCTGGCTGACCTATGCCGCCTTGCAGAGCCTGGTCGACGCCAATCGCTGGGACAGGCACACCGCCGAGGTGCTGCTGTCGGTCACGGCGCTGGACAACAACCTGCTCGAAACCCGCGCCAAGTTGCGTACCTACTGGTATTCCGGGACCGCCACCGATGCGGAGACCGCGCGCCAGGCCCTGCCGTCGCTGGCCGCCGCCCTGCGTGTGCCCCAGCAACTGACCCAGGACAATGTCAGTCAGCAACAACGCTTCGCGCGCCTGATCGCCGAGCTCGACAGCTGGCGACAGAACACCTTCGAACCGCTGCTGCGCCTGCGTGCCACGGGTAATCTCAGCGCGGTCCAACTGGCCAACGAGCCGCTGATCGACAACCTCACCAGCCAGGTCGCGGCGATGCGCCAGGAGATCCAGGCTATTGCCGATGAAGAGCGACGCCTGTCCGCGCAACGCGCCGGCCATACCGAGGAGGTACGCAACCAGCTGACCTGGACCCTGGTCGCCGGCGGTGCCCTCTGCGTGCTGCTGGCCGCGCTCATCGCCTGGCTGCTCTCCCGTCATCTGCTGCGCTCGATCCGCCGCCTGACCGCTACCGTGGCGCGCATCTCCGCGGGCGAAAGCGGCGCCCGCGTGGACGTGCAGGGCCGAGACGAACTCGCCCAGGTGGGGCTGGCCTTCAACCAGATGGCCCAACAGATCCAGGACGACCATGCCCGCGAGCAGGTCCTGATGCAGCGCCTGCGCGCCGATGTCGACGATCTGCTGAGCGTGGTCAACCGGGCTGCCGCCGGTGATCTCACCGGACGCACCGCGGTCAGCGGCGATGACGCCATTGGCCAGCTGGCCCGTGGCCTGGGCAAGATGATCGAAGACCTGCGCGGGATGATCGCCAAGGTGCAGCGCGCCGGCATCCAGGTGACCTCCTCCACTACCGAGATCGCCGCCTCGTCGCGCCAGCAGGAAGCCACCAGCATCGAACAGGCACAGACCAGCGTGGAAGTGCTGAGCACCACCCGGGAAATCGCCGCCAACGCCAATGCCCTGGTGCGCACCATGGAGGAAGCCGTGCAGGTGGCGGACGAGACCACCCAGGGCGCGGTGCAGGCGCGCAGCAACCTGGCGAGCATGGACAGCACGATGCAGCGCATGGTGGCGGCGACCGACTCGATCAATGCCAAGCTCGCCGCCCTGTCGGAGAAGTCCAGTCATATCAACAAGGTGCTGACCACCATCACCAAGGTCGCCGACCAGACCAATCTGTTGTCGCTCAACGCCGCCATCGAGGCGGAAAAGGCTGGCGAGGCGGGCCGCGGCTTCTCGGTGGTGGCCACCGAGATCCGCCGGCTGTCGGACCAGACCACCGCCGCCACCGACGACATCGAGCAGATGCTCAAGGACATGAATTCCGCGGTATCCGCCAGCGTCATGGGCATGGACAAGTTCTCCGAAGAGATCCGTCGCAGCGTGCAGGAGGTGGCCAGCGTCAGCGATCAGTTGGCCGGGGTGATCGAGGACGTGCAGAAATTGCCGGCACGCTTCGATATCGTCCTGGAAGGCATGCAGTCCCAGGCGGTTGGCGCCGGCCAGATCGCCGAGACCATCACCCAGCTCAACGACAGCACCCAGCAGACCACCGAGGCGCTCAAGGCCACCAGCGAAGCGGTGCAGTATCTGCAGCAGGCGGCCCAGGACCTGCAGAGCAGCGTCGCCACCTTCTCGGTCACCCGTTGACCATGCAGATCCTGGTCTTCCAGTTGGCCGACGCTGCCGCGGCCCTGCCCACGACGGCGATCCGCCAGGTGCTGCCCTTTCTGCAGCTGACACGGTTTCCCGCCGCGCCACCCGGAGTGGCCGGGCTGATGAATCTGCACGGCGCGGCCATCCCGGTGGTGGACATCACCGCCATGAGCGGCGGACCGGCCGCCCAAGCGCGCCAGGACACCCGCATCCTGCTGGTCGACCATGCCCTGCCCGATGGCACCCGTCGCCCGCTCGGCCTGGTGGTGGAAGGCGTCGCCGGCGTGCGGCGGATCAGCGCCGCCACGCCTCGCCCCGCGGGCATCCGGCTGCCTGACTATCCCTGGCTCGGCGAGGTGCTGGAGACGCCAGAAGGCCTCTGGCTGTGGCTCGATCAGGATCGTTTGCTGTCACCTGCCCTGGCCGCCCTGCTGTTCCAGGAGGCCGCGTGAAGCTCGATCCCCGGCTGGCGCCCCTGGTGCGGGCGCGCACCGGCCTGGCCATCGCCGACGACATGCTCGGCCGCGCCATTCGCCAGCGCCTACGCGAGCGCCAGGAGAGCGATGCCGAGGTCTATATGGCGCGCATCCTCGACGACGAAAGCGAATTCGCCGATCTGCTGGACCTGCTGGTCATTCCCGAGACCTGGTTCTTTCGCGACCCCCAGGCCATCGCCCATGCCGCGCGCTTCGCCCAGGAGCGCCATGCCCGCAGCGGTGCGCCGGTACGCCTGCTCAGCCTGCCCTGCTCCACCGGTGAAGAACCCTACACCCTGGCCATGGCGCTGTTCGATACCGGCCTGCCAGCCCAGGCGTTCCAGGTCACCGCGGTGGACATCAACGAGCCGTCCCTGGAGCGCGCCCGCCGCGGCCTCTATGGGCGCAACTCCTTTCGCGCTCGCGACCTGGCCTTTCGCGAGCGCTATTTCCAGCCCGAAGGCGATCGCCAGCGTCTGACCGAACGGGTGCGCAACCAGGTGCGCTTTCGTCAGGGCAACATCCTGCAGCTGGGCAGCCTGCGCGACGGCGCCCCCTTCGACGTGGTGCTCTGCCGCAACCTGCTGATCTATTTCGACGACCAGACCCAGGGCCGAGCCCTCAGCCACCTGGCCGCGCTCATGCACGACGACGGCCTGCTCTGCGTCGGCAGCTCGGAGATGGTCAGCGCCATGCGCCATGGTTTCGCCAGCCTGGGCGTCGCGCACGCCTCGGCGTTGATCAAGCGCCAGGCGAACATCGCCGATCCGCTACGGCCGCCACCGCCTGCGGCGCCCCGGCGCAAGGCCGCGGTGCGCCCGCCGCCCCCGGCGACGACGCTCCCTACCCGCCTGCGGGCCAGAAGTGCTCCCGCATCGCTACCGACCGCGCCCATCCCGGCCGCCTGCCCGCCCCTGAAAGAAGCCCAGCGGCTGGCCGATGCCGGACGAGGCGCCGAAGCCGAGACACTGTTGCGCACCCTGCTCGATACGGATCGCAGTCAGGCTGGTGCCCATTTCCTGCTGGCGCTCATCCTGCCCGATGCCCGCGCCGCCGAGGCCGAGCGGGCGCTACGCCAGGCGCTCTATCTGGAGCCGGAGCACTATCCGGCCCTGTGCCGCCTGGCGCTGATCTGCGAAAGAGCCGGCCGACTCGACGAAGCCGGACGCCTGCGCGACCGCGCCGCGCGCATCCAGACCCGTGCCGGTGACGACGCATGAGCCTGAACCGCGAACTCAGCGCCCTGGAGCGTGCCGACTGGGCCGAGCGCTATGCCGAACCCCTGGACGATCGCCAGGCGCAGTCGGCCAGTGCGCTGGTCTTTCGCCTCGGCGCGGAATGGCTGGGCTTGCCCGGCGGCTGTCTGGTCACGGCCACCGAACCCACCGCCGTCCATCGGGTGCCCCACCGGCGTTCGCCGCTGCTGCGCGGTATCGTCCCGGTACGGGGTCAGTTGCAGCCCTGCATCGCTCTGCAGCTGCTGCTGGCGGTGGCCCCGGGCGAGCAGACCGGCGGTTTTCCGCGATTGCTGCTGCTGCATATCGGTCGCCGTGACTGGGCCGTGCAGGTGGACGAGGTGCTAGGACTGCAACGCTATGCCCCCGGCGAGGTGCAACCGCCGCCCGCGACCCTGGGCGGCGAGTTGCTCAGCTACCTGAGTGGCGTCTATCGCGAAGGCGCGCATCAGGTCGGGCTGCTCGATCTGCCGCGCCTGGAGCGGGCCCTGGAAGAGGCGCTGCGATGAGTCAGCCACCGCGCGATGTGCGCGAGATGTCCCTCTACGATCTCTTCGCCAGCGAGGTGCAGAGCCATCTGCAGGCGTTGGACAGCGGCTTGTTGCGCCTGGAGCGCGATCCCCACGACACCGGGGTGATCGAGCCGATGATGCGGGCGGCCCATTCCATCAAGGGCGCGGCGCGCATCGTCGACCTCGACGGCCTGGTCGAGCTGGCCCACGCCATGGAGGATTGCCTGGTCGCCGTCCAGGCCGGTCGCCGCCACCTCGGTCCGGCGGACATCGATCAGCTGTTTCGCTGCGTCGACGTCCTCGGTGAGGTCAGCCGCCTGGACGAAGCCGCCAGCCAGCGCTGGCAGCGCGAACAGCGGGATGCCCAGCGGGCGCTGGCACAGGCGCTGAGCGCTGGCGCCGCTGCCCCTGCCCCGATGGCGCCAGCGCCAGCCCGGGAGCTGGCGCCCGCCGTGGCGGAAGACCCGGCCCCCGAAGCCGAGCGCAGCCGTGATCCGCTACGGGTGGACAGCGGCCGCTTCAATCAGATTCTCGCCCTCACCAGCGAGGCCCGGGTGATGGGCCTCGGTCTGCACGGCCTGGTTCAGGGCTTCCAGGGCTATCGCGCGGAATTGCAGGGGCTGTTCGGTCAGGCCAATGCGGTCAGCAGCGACGTGCGCCAGCGCCAGGAAGGCCTGCTCGATCGCTACCAGCAGCAGCTCCAGGCGCTGGAAGCCTACGAACGGCGCCTGCTCGGCGTCTGCCAGGGGCTGCTGGACGAGGTGCTCGGGGTGCGCATGCGGCCACTGCGCGATGCCGTCCAAGGCTTTCCACGGCTGGTGCGTGACCTGGCCCGGGGGCTGGACAAGGAGGCCGTGCTGCAGGTCGAAGGCGCCGATACCCTGATCGACCGCGAGGTGCTGGCGCGGCTGGAAAGTCCGCTCAATCACCTGCTGCGCAACGCCGTGGACCACGGCCTGGAAACCCCGGCCGAACGCCGCGCCCTGGGCAAGCCCGAGTGCGGCCAGATCCGCCTCGAAGCCCGGCATGTCGCCGGGCGCCTGCAGGTCAGCCTGCACGACGACGGCCGCGGCCTGGACCTGGAACGCATCCGCGCCGCGGTCATCGCCCGCCGCCTGAGTCCGCCGCCGGTGGCCGCCGAACTGAGCGCGGCCGAGTTGCTGGAATTCCTGCTGCTGCCCGGCTTCAGTCTCAAGGAGACGGTGACCGAGTTGTCCGGCCGCGGGGTGGGCCTGGACGTGGTGGCCGATGCCATCCGCGCCCTGGATGGCGAAGTCCGCCTGGAAACCCGCCCTGGTCTAGGCTTCACTACCCACCTGCTGGTACCGGTCAGTCGCTCCATCGTCCGCGCCCTGATCGTCGACATCGCCGGCGAGGCCTATGCCCTGCCGGTCAACCGCATCGAACGGGTACTGCGCCTGGATCCCGCCGAGGTCCACGCGCTGGAGGGCAAGGCCTTCTTCCTGCTCGGCGAGGATCGCCTAGGCCTGGTCGCCGCCCATCAATTGCTGGAGCTGGAAGGCGCGCCGCCCAGCGGCGACCTGGCGGTGCTGGTGATCGGCAGCGGGGCGCGCCGCTATGGGCTGGTGGTGGATCGCCTGCGCGGCGAGCAGGGCCTGGCGCTCAAGCCGCTGGACGAGATCTTCGGCAAGCTACGTTCGGTCACCGCCGGGGCCCTGCTCGACGACGGCAGCCCGGTGCTGCTGCTGGACGTCGCCGATCTGCTCACCGGTATCGAGCGCCTGCTCGGCGAGGGGCAGCTGCGTCAGGTGCAGGGCGGTGCCGCTGTCGCCACCCGACGGGTCAAGCGCATCCTCGTGGTGGACGACTCCCTCACCGTGCGCGAGATGGAGCGCAAGCTCCTGGAAGGCCAGGGCTATCAGGTGGAGGTCGCGGTGGATGGCATGGACGGCTGGAACGCGGTGCGCGGCGGCGAATTCGACATGCTGCTGTCGGACATCGACATGCCACGCATGAATGGCATCGAACTGGTGGAACTGGTGCGCCGCGATCCGCGTCTGCATGCCCTGCCGGTGATGATCGTGTCCTACAAGGATCGCCCCGAAGACCGCCTCAAGGGCATGCAAGCCGGCGCCGACTACTATCTGACCAAGGGCAGCTTCCACGACGATGCCCTCATCACCGCCGTACAGGACCTCATCGGAGCACCATGAGAATCGCCATCGTCAACGATCTGCTACTGGCCACCGAAGCCCTGCGCCGCCTGCTGGCCAGCGATGGGCGCCATACGGTCGCCTGGATCGCCCACGACGGCGAGGAAGCGGTGGCCCGTTGCGCCGAGGACCGCCCCGACCTGATTCTCATGGACCTGCAGATGCCGCGGCTGGACGGCATCGAGGCGACGCGCCGGATCATGGCGCAGTCGCCCTGCGCCATCCTCATGGTCACCGCCACCCCCGACGATTGCGAGGGGGTGTTTCGGGCCATGGGCGCCGGTGCCCTGGACGTGACCGCCACCCCGGCACTCAGCGGCGGTGCCGATGGCGGTGCCCTGCTGCGCAAGATCGCCCGCATCGAGCCCCTGGTGCGCCTGCCGGAACGCGCCGCCCGCCCGCAGCTGGTCAGTGCCACCGCACCGACCGAGCACGCTCAAGCGACGCCGGACACCCTGGTCGCCATCGGCGCCTCCACCGGTGGGCCGGCGGCCCTGGTGAGTCTGTTCGAAACCTGGACGCCGACCCCCGAGGCGAGCGTGGTGCTGGTGCAGCACATCGATCGGCGTTTCGCCCCTAGTTTCATCGGCTGGCTCGGGACCCAGATCGCCTGGCCGGTCACGGCGGCCATGCCCGGCGCCCTGCCGCAGCCCGGTCAGGTCTCGGTGGCCCTGGGCGACGATCACCTGCTGCTGGATGCACGTGGCCGCTTCGCCTATACCGTCGAGCCGGCCGATTATCCCTATCGTCCCTCGGTGGACGTGTTCTTCGCCAACCTCGCCAGCCACCCGCGCCGGGTCGGCAAGGCCCTGGGCATCCTGCTGACCGGCATGGGACGGGACGGCGCCAGTGGCCTCTACGCCCTGCGCCAGAGCGGTTGCCCCACCCTGGCCCAGGACGAGGCCAGTTGTGCCGTATACGGCATGCCCGCTGCTGCGGTTAGAATGGGCGCCGCGGAACGTGTTCTCAGCCCCACGCAGATCGGTGCCTGGCTGCAACGGCGCTTCGGCAACAGCTCGCGTAGCATGACATGACCGGTCGCCAACAGGAGCGTTGGACGGCGCAGTGGCAGGGATTGGCCAAGGTGAGACGCGGGATGCCTGACCCCGCCCGCACAAGGACTCGCAGTAATGGCCACGAATGAGGGCAGCACTCTGGACAGCCTGACCGCACCCAAGGTACGCCTGCTGCTGGTAGACGATCAGTTGATCATCATCGAAGCCCTGCGGCGGATGATCGCGGATCAGCCCGATATCGAGCTGCATTACTGCCTGGATGCCCACCAGGCGGTCAACATGGCCCTGCAACTCAAGCCCACGGTGGTCTTGCAGGACCTGATCATGCCCGAGATCGACGGCCTGGAAACGGTCCGACGGTTCCGTGCCGAGCCGGGGCTGCGCGACGTGCCCATCGTGGTGCTTTCCTCCAAGGAAGATCCCCAGGTCAAGGCGCAGAGTTTCGCCACCGGCGCCAACGACTATCTGGTCAAGCTGCCCGACAAGCTGGAGCTGTTGGCGCGGGTGCGCTACCACTCCGAGGCCCATGTCCTGCGCGCCCAGCGCGACGAAGCCTTTCGCTTCCTGCGCGAGAGCCAGCGCCAGCTCGCCGAGGCCAATATCCAGCTGCAGAAGCTGGTGGCCATCGACAGCCTCACCGGCATCAACAACCGGCGTCATTTCGACCAGACCTACGAAGGCGAATGGCTGCGTGCCCGGCGCAATCGCCAGCCGCTCGCCCTGCTGCTGTGCGACGTCGACCACTTCAAGCGCTACAACGACACCTATGGTCATCTCAGCGGCGATCTCTGCCTGAAGAAGGTGGCGGCGGTGCTCACCGAACAGCTCAAGCGCCCGGCCGACCTGGTGGCCCGCTACGGTGGCGAAGAATTCGCCATGGTATTGCCGGAAACCGATGCCGAAGGCGCGCGCAAGGTCGCCGAAGGCTGTCGCGCAGGGGTCGAGCGGCTACAGGTCGCCCACTCCGGCAGCGACCTGGGCTTCGTCACCATCTCCATTGGCGTCGGCAGCATCCAGCCGCAAAGCGGCGACGATCATGAAGCCTTTATCGAACGCACCGACCAGGCGCTGTACCAGGCCAAGGCCGAAGGCCGCAACCGGGTGCATCTGGTCGAGGGCAGCGGCAAGGACCTTCCAGCCTAGGGACGCGGCGGCACCGACCTAGAAGCTGCGACTGACCAGGCGATCACGCCCCTCTGCCTTGGCCTGATAGAGCAGGTCGTCGGCGGCCTTGAGTAGACCGTTCGGGGTCTGCTCGGGGGTCGGATTGCAGCAGGCCAGGCCCATGCTCATGGTCAACCAGAGGCGATCCTCGGCCAGCGGATGGGCGATGCGCAGTTCGGCGATGCCCTGCCGACAGCG
Organism: Pseudomonas sp. 313; assembly: GCF_000316965.1. Taxonomy (NCBI): domain Bacteria; kingdom Pseudomonadati; phylum Pseudomonadota; class Gammaproteobacteria; order Pseudomonadales; family Pseudomonadaceae; genus Pseudomonas; species Pseudomonas sp. 313. Next base: position 421,942 of record NZ_ANBZ01000079.1, on the reverse strand, counting down.
TTCCAGCACCGCTTCCGCGGCCGTGCGCGAGGCGCCGGGTAGCAAGAGCACGAATTCCTCGCCGCCGTAGCGCGCCAGGCAATCGCGCTCGCGGATGCGCTGCTCCAGCACCTGGGCGACCCGCGCCAGGGCCTGATCCCCGGCGCCATGGCCATGGGTATCGTTGTACTGCTTGAAATAGTCGATATCGAGCATGGCGATGGCCAGGGCGCCGCGCCGGCTGACCGCCAGCTGCCACTCGATGGTCAGCTGCTCGTCGAAGCGGCGGCGATTGCCCACGGCGGTCAGCGGATCCATGTGCGCCAGCTGTTCGAGCAGCCGCCGCTGGCGGGCCAGTTGCAGGTGCAGCCGCACCCGCGCCAGCACCGCCAGCGGATTGAAGGGTTTCTGGATGAAGTCGCTGGCGCCCAGTTCGAAACACTCCACCTCGCGATGCAGGTCGTTGGCTGCGGTGATGAAGATCACCGGGATGGCGCTGGTCTCGGCGCGGCGCTTGAACAGCTGGATCAGCTGCAGGCCGTCGATGCCGGGCATCACCACGTCCAGCAGGATCAGATCGGGGTGTTCGCGGGCGGCCTTGGTCAGGGCCTGGACCCCGCTCTTGGCCAGCATGATGCGCGCCTCATCGCGCAGCAGGTCGCCGAGGACACGCAGGTTGCTCTTCTGATCGTCGACGATGAGGATCAATGGCAGGTCGGGACGACGCCCCTCCATGGGCAGTTATCCCGACCGTTGTCCGGCCTGCCGCACCCGCCGCAGCAGATCCGCGGTGGCATCGGCGGCATGCTCGAACTCGACGTCATTGACCCACTCACGGATGCGCACCAGATCGGCGCTGTGGGGGGTGCTCACGCAGGCGCGCAGCAAGAGGTCGAGCAGTTCCTCGGCGGCGAAGTCCGACGTCTGCAGCAGTCCGACCAGGCGTTCGAGCAGGGCCTCCAGTTCCTCGACGGTGGCTTCCTCGTCACCCGCGACCTCGACCAGGATCTCGTCGAGGGACGCCAGGCAGCGCTCGGCTTCGGCGTGCAGGCGGCGCACGTCCTCGCCGATGGGCTGGGCCAGGCGGATCCGGTTGGTCAGACGTTGTGCTGCTTCCTGCAGGGCGATGGCACCGACATAGGCGGCGGTGGCCTGCAGGCCATGGGCGCACTCGAACAACGCGGTGACATCGTCCGCTGCCCGCCAGGCAGCGATCCGCCCCGGCAGTTCGGCCTGTTGCACGCGGAAATCCCGCATTAATTGCTCATAGAGTTCGGCGCTGCCACGCAGCAGGCGCAACGCCGACTCGGGTTCGAGCGCCGCACTGGCACGGGCACGCGCCAGCACGCCGGCCTCCTTGATCTCGACCACCTCCTCCACCGCCTTGCGCTCGGCGCGCTGCAGCTGTTCGAGGTTGGCCCAGGCGGCGATGATGCGAAACAGCTCGGCGGGATCGAGCGGCTTCACCAGGTGATCGTTCATGCCGGCCTCCAGGCAGCGCTCCCGATCGCCCGGCAGGCCGTTGGCGGTCATGGCGATGACCGGCAGCCCGGCCAGCGCCGGGCGGGTGCGCAATTCGCGGGTGGCCGATAGGCCGTCCAGGCGCGGCATATGGACGTCCATCAGCACCAGGTCATAGCGCTGCCGTTCCAGCTGGTCCAGCGCGGCCTGGCCGTCTTCGGCCACCTCGATGAGGATGCCGCTGCCCTGCAGGAAGCCGATGACCACCTGGCGATTGATGGCGTTGTCGTCCACCAGCAGCAGGCGAATGCCCTGCAGATCCACCACGCTCTGGCCCACCGTCGGGGTGGCGACCGGCGCCAGTCCCAGACCGGCCAGCAACCGCTGCACCGCGGGACCGGTGACGGGCTTGTCGAGGAGTTCCAGGCCGCCCAGGTCTTCGCCCAGGCTACGCACCTCTTCCGCCTCATAGGGCGAGGCCAGCAGGGTCAACGCCAGCTCCGGCTGCCGGGCACGCAGCTGACGCGCCAAGGCCAAACCGTCTTCGGTGCCCAGGCGCCAGTCGACGATGGCCAGCTCGAAGACCGACGTGGCCATGGCCGCCAGGGCCTGCTGGGTGGATTCCGCTTCCACCACCTGCATGCCCAGTTCGCGCAGGCGCTGCCCCAGGGTCCGCCGGGCCAGACCGTGGTCGTCCACCAGCAGGACCTGCCGGGAGGTCTGGCTGAGCGGCCGCTCGGGCTCGCCCACCACCGGCAGGGTCAGGCGCAGGGTGAAACAGGAGCCCCGCCCAGCTTCGCTGTGGACCTCCAGGGTGCCACCCATGAGCTCGGTTAGCTGGCGGGAGATCGCCAGGCCCAGTCCGGTACCGCCGTAGCGGCGGCTGATGGAGCCATCCGCCTGGGTGAAGGGTTGGAAGAGTTGCGCCTGCTGGGCTTCGGTCAGACCGATGCCGGTGTCTTCCACCGCCAGGCTGAAATGGGCGCGACCGGCTTCGCAGACGGCGCCGACGCGAACCAGTACATGGCCCCGCTCGGTGAACTTGACCGCATTGCTCAGCAGATTGACCAACACCTGCTGCAGGCGCAGCGGATCGCCTTCCAGCGCCAGGGGAATGTCCGGACCGCAATCCAGCACCAGCTCTACGCCCTTCTCGTGGGCCTTGAGCGCACAGAGGTTGAGGGTACGTTCGAGCACCTTGGCCAGGTTGAAGCCCAGCTGTTCGAGTTGGGTACCGCCGGCCTCGTTGCGCGAATAGTCGAGGACGTCATTGATCACGCCCAGCAGGGTCTCGCCGGAGTCGAGGATCTTGCCGACGTGACCACGCTGTTCGCTGGACAGCCGCGTGCCCAGGGTCAGGCGACTGAGGCCGATCACCGCGTTGAGCGGGGTGCGGATCTCGTGGCTCATGGTCGCCAGGAACAGCGACTTGGCCGCCGCCGCCTCCTCGGCGCGAATGCGCGCCTGGTCCAGCTCGCGGGTGCGTTCGCCGACGCGCTGCTCCAGGGTCTCGTAGATCTGCGCGTGCTCCAGGGAGATCGCCGCCTGGGTGGCCAGGATCCCCAGCACCTGCAGGCGTCCCGGGGTGAAGGCCTGGGCCAGCAGGTTGTTTTCCAGATAGAGGATGCCGATCAGGCGACCCTGGCGCAGGATCGGCAGGCAGCAGACCGAACGCGGCCGGCGCGCGCGGATATAGGCGTCGCGGACGAAGCGGCCGGCGCGGGCGGCGTCATCGAGAATCACCGGTTCGCGCTGCCGGATCACCTGGGACACCAGGGTCAGGGGCACCAGGCTTTCGCCGGACTCCTGTTCGTTCAGGGACAGCGGCAGGCTCTGCAATACCTGAGGCTCGGCCGCGCCGCTGCAGACCGAGGCCTGCACCAGCCAGCGACCGCCTTCGGGCAACAGCAGCAAACCGTGCTGGGCACCGCCCTCCTCCAGGATGATGCGCATCATCCGCGCCAGCAGCTGGTCCAGCGCCAGTTCGTTGGAGATGGTCTGCAGCGACTTGAGCACCGACAGCCAGTCCAGCCGCATCATCTCGCTGGTGGATTGGCCCTGGGTGCGCTGCACGGTCAGGGCATTGGTCTCGGCGGCGCGCAGCCAGTGCGGGAATTCGTTTTCCAGCGCCTGGGCCTTGGCCACGGCGCCCCAGTGCAGATAGCTGCGTTGGGCATCCTGCAGGTAGGTCCGGGCGATCCGCGGACGCTGTTGTTCCAGCCAGAACCGCCCATAGAGTTCCTCGACCAGTGCCGCGCCCTGGCGGAAGCCATGCAGCCGCGCGGATTCCAGGGCTTGCTCGTAGAGGTCCATGGCGGCCTCGACGCGGCCCTCGCGGCGCGCCCGCTCGGCCGCCACCAGATCGCGCTTGTGGGCGAAATTTTCCGGGCAGTGCGCGGCCCAGCCGCTCAGCCGCTCCTGGGCAGCCTCGATCTTGGCCAGCGCCTCGCCCGCCAGCTCGCCCTCGGCGAGCAGGATCAGCGCCTGGTAGAAGGCGTGCTCGGCGATGCTGAACCAGCCAAAGCTCGCCGCCAGCGAAGCCTCCATGGCCTCGGCGTGCTGCCGTGCCTGGGGCAGTCGGCGAAACAGCAGCGCCGCCTGCATCTTGTTGAAGTCGTAGTAGTTCAGACAGAGGACATGACCGCTGTCCTGCATCTGCCGCACCAGCGCCGCTTCGTCCTGGCCCTCCTCGTCCCAGGTCGCCTGACCCGGGGTGAGGCCCTGCAGCAGGCGCAGCGACTGGCGCAGGATGGTGAAGATCTCCAGGGTATTGGGATCGCCGATCCCCAGCAGGATCCGCTCGATCTCCGCGGTTTCCCCCAGGATGTCATCGAGCGGCGCGCCGGCGTGCTGCAGGTGCTTGAGAATGTGGAAGGCGCTGTAGGCGGTAAAGATGACGTCACCGGTACGCTGACCGGCCGCCAGGGCCTCGCGCAGCAGGGCGACGTTGTCCGCGATGGGGGTCGACCAGGGACTGTTGGTCACCGCGAACATGGTGTAGACCTTGCACTTGAGCGGCAGATTACCGGTGCGGTCCACCAGGTCGACGGCCAGCCGCCCGACCTGGTAACCCAGTTCGTAGCGGCCATGGAAGGCTGACAGCAACGAGCCGTAGTTGGCGTAGCCGAAGGGCGAGAGATCGCCATTGCCGTACTGGATCGACAGCTTGACGATACGCATGACCGCCAGCAGGCTCATGGGCAGGTCGACGTTGATCGCCGGGCCCCAGAGCAGGCCCAACAGGCGGATCAGCAACTGGGCACGCGGGTCTTCCATGCGCGGCAGGTCGAGCAGCGCCGCGGGATGGCGCTCGGCGAGCCAGGCCTCGACCTCGGCGCTGTCGCTGCCGATGGCCTGATTGATATCGTCCGGTGCCTCTGGCCAGGGCTCGCCCAGCACCTGGATGCCGGCCTTGGCCACGGCCAGGGCTTCGGTGAAACGCCCGAGGCCGCTGTAGAGGTCGATCTGCAGGGCGCGGACCCCGGCTTCTTCGAAGGTGGTGCGAGCGCGTGGCAGCAGCAGTTCGCAGATGCGCAGGGCTTCGTTGGCATCGCCACAGAGGTGCGCGACTTCGGCCCATTCCCGATGCAGCTGGAACAGCAGCACATGGCGGGCCTCCCAGGCGCCGGCGTCGATCAGGGCGACCGCCGTGCGCAAAAAGGCCTGGGCGGCCGGATAGGCGTTGGCCTGGCGCGCCTTGCGCGCGGCGTCCAGATTGAGCTCCAGCAGCTGCAGCCGCTCGGCGGCCGTCTCGATCAGCGCCAGGGCCAGATTGAGGTGACTGACCGCGTCCAGCCGCGCGGTGCTGCCTTCGGCGAGGTACAGCTGACCGGCGCGCAGGTGGACCCGCTCGCGCTCGGCAGGCGCCAGCAACGAGTGGGCGGCATGGCGCACCTGATCGTGCAGGAAGCTGTAGTGCGTGGGCGTGTGCTCGCCCACCTGGCCGCCTTCGGGTTCGGTGAGCAGCCCCTCCTGCACCAGCGCCTGGCAAAGTCGGCGGATATCCGCAGGGGATTCCGCCATCAGCGCGGCGAGGCGGTCGCTGGAGAAATGAGTGCCCAGGCAGGCTGCCCATTGCAGCAACTGCGAGGTGGCGGTCGGCAGGTCCTTGAGCTTGCCGACCATGAAATCGACGACGTTGTCGTAGACGTCCAGTGCCTGGAGCCGGGCCAGTTCCCAATGCCACTGGCCGGTCTCGCCATCGAATTCCAGCAGGCCTTCCTGTTGCAGACTGCGCAGCAGCTGTTCGATGAAGAAAGGATTGCCGAGGGTCTTGTCCAGACAGAGCCCGGCCAGGGCCGCCTGGTCCGCGGCCGGCGCCGGCAGCAGTTCGGCGATCAGCCGCTCGATCTCCACCCGCGACAGGGGACCCAGCGACAGGGTGCGGATCAGGGCCGCGCCCAGCAGCCGCTCCAGGCCGCTGCCGGACAGTTGCTCTTCCCGCAGGGTCGCCACCAGCAGCAACGGACCCTGGTCGGCACGGGCCAGCAGGCGCTCGATCAGTCGCAGCGAAGCACTGTCGGCCCATTGCAGATCGTCCAGCCACAGCAGCAGCGGACGGGTATCCGCGGCAAAGGCCAGCAGCAGCGCGATCACGGCTTCGTCGAAGCGCTGCTCGGCCTGCTGCGGCGGCAATTCGGCCACTGGCGGCTGGGGACCGAGCCAGGCGGCCAGCTCCGGGGACACTTCGGTCAGCACCCCGGCGTTGCCGCCCAGGGCCTCGACCAGGCGAGCGGCGAAGGGCTCCCCCAGGGTCTGGCCGATTTCCACCAGTTCGCGCAGCGCCTGGCGCAGGGCGCCATAGGGCACGCCGCTGCCAAGGGTCTCGAACTTGCCATGGGCGAGCAGCACCCGCTCGCCCTGGCGGCGGACGAAGGCCTGCACCAGCGCCGACTTGCCCACCCCGGAAGGGCCGCTGACGAAGACGGCTTCGATCCGGCCCAGGGTCGCCCGCGCCAGCGCCTCTTCCAGCAGCCGCAGGGGGGCTCCGCGGCCCTGTAGGGTGCGTACCGGTACCAGTCGCGCGGGCGGATCCTGCTCGCCCAGGGCGAAGGGGCTGCGTTCACCCGCCTGATGGGCCGCCTGGCAGCGCTGCAGATCGCGCAGGATGCCGAAGCAGCCCTGATAGCGCTCTTCGGCGGCCTTGGCCATGAGCTTGTCCACCAGCGCCGCCAGCATGGGCGGTACCGTCGGCACCCGCTCGACCAGCGAGGGCGCGCGCATCGCCAGGTGCGCGTGCACCAGTTCCAGGGGGTCCTGGGCGCGAAACGGCGGCTCGCCCGCGAGCATCTCGTAGAAGGTCACACCCAGGGCATAGAAGTCGCTGCGATAGTCCTGGTGACGTCCGGTTCGGCCGCTCTGCTCCGGTGCCAGATAGGTCAGCGAGCCCTCCAGGCGGGCGTCGCCGCCCTTGACGGCACCAAAGAGGGTGGCGATGCCCAGATCGGTCAGGCGCAGGCTGCCCGTGGTGCAATTGCAGACGATGTTGCGCGGATTGAGGTCGTTGTGGGCGATGCGCAGCCGGTGCAGCCGGGCCAGGGCGCGGACGATGGCCAGCGCCCAGTCGAAGAAGTCGTCCAGCGCCAGCGGCCCGGCGGCGAGCAGCTCGGCCAGGTCGGTACCGCCGATGTCTTCGAGTACCAGCACCTGGCGGCCCTGGAATTCCAGCAGTTCCAGGGCCGCGCTCACCGCGCCGCTGGCGCTGGCGCGCCGGGTCAGCTCGAACTCATGGCGCAACCCGGCCTGGGCCTGGGGCGTGGGATAGTCGGCGGCCAGTTGCTTGAGGATCACCGGCTGACCGTCGGCCAGGCGCGTGCCGCGGTAGATCAGGGCATGGCGGCTTTCGCTCGCCTGCGTCTTGCAGCTGTAGCCTGGAATCCTCAACACCGCGCTCGCCTCGATCCTCGGCCGACCGGGCACACCGGGTCAGCACCTCAACTGTTTCCGTTGCCTTGCTAAAGTCTCAAGGGAACTTTTCGATAAAGTGATATTACCTTAGCCATCACTTGGCATTCGTCCACTGGTGCAACAATTTGCACACTTCGGAGCAATAGGCATGGAAGCTATCCCTTCTGTCCGCAAGATCGCCATTCTGGGTGGCGGCGTGTCCGCCGTCACCGCCGCCTTTCGTCTGACAAGCGAGCCCAACTGGCAGGAACGCTATCAGCTCACCCTCTACCAGCAGGGCTGGCGGCTCGGCGGAAAGGGCGCCAGCGGGCGCAACGCCGAGGACCACCAGCGCATCGAGGAACACGGCATCCATGTCTGGTTCGGCTTCTACTACAACGCCTTCCATAGCCTGAGGCAGTGTTACGAGGAGCTGGACCGCCCTGCCGGCGCGCCCCTGGCGACCCTCGACGAGGCCTTCTTCCCGCATTCCCATACCGCCTTCGCCGACGACTTCCAGGATCAATGGACCACCTGGCCCATCGACACCCTGGCCTTGCCCGGCAAGCCCGGCGAGGGCTGGAACCCCAAGCCGTTCATGGGCGCCCTCGGCGATCTGCTGGAGTGGCTGCTGCGCCTGGGCGAGGTGGACGATACCCCGCCGACCGCCGCGCCGACCGGCCTGTTCGCCCGCCTGCGTGCGCACTGCCGCGAGGAATTGCAGGAGCTGGCCCTGGACGAAGCCGAGCGGCACCTGCAGCGCGCACGCACGGAATTGCCCGACGGCGTCGATCATCCGTTGCTGCTGTGGCTCCTGCGCAAGGCACGCAGCCTCCTAGGCGAGATCCTGCACGAACGCAGCCAGACCCAGGTCGGCGCTCACCGGTTGTGGCTGCTGATGGATTTCGGCCTGACGGTACTTATCGGCATGCTCGCCGACGAGGTCTATTCCAAGTGCTTCGAGATGCTCAACGCGGAAACCTTCCAGGCCTGGCTGAGCCGCCATGGCGCCAGCGCCGCGACCCTGGACGGCGCCGTGCTCAAGTCGCTGCATGGCGGCATCTTCGCCTATCGCGACGGCGATCTCGCCCAACCCGATGTCGAGGCCGGCACCGTGCTGCGGGCGGCGCTGCTGGCCCTGACCACGTCGAAGGGCTCCTTCATCTGGCGCATGCAGGCAGGCATGGGCGACGTGGTCTTCGCGCCCTACTACGAGGTGCTGGCCAAGCGAGGCGTGAACTTCAAGTTCTTCCATCAGGTGACCGGTATCGAGGCCGCCGACGAGGGCCAGGGACCGCGGGTGACCCGCCTGCAGATCCAGCGCCAGGTATCGCTCAAGCAGGAGCCCTACCAGCCCCTGGTGGACGTCAAGGGCCTGCCCTGCTGGCCTTCGGCGCCGCTGTACGCGCAGATCTCCGACGACGTCGCCCAGCGGTTGCAGGAGCAGCACATCAATCTGGAGTCCAACTGGAGCGGCTGGTCGGGCGTTGAACAACTGGAACTGCAGGTCGACCGCGACTTCGACGAGGTGATCCTGGGTATTTCCGTCGCCGGTCTGGCCGATCTCTCCCCCAGCCTCTGCGCCCTGGATCCGGCCTTCGCCCAGATGACCCGGGCCGTCGCTACCGTGGCTACCCAGGCGGTGCAGCTCTGGCAGGATCGCGACGTCTGGCAACTGGGCTGGACCGGCTCGCCCCAAGGCGGCCAGGCGCCGGAACTGCTCGGCTTCGCCGCCCAGGCGATGGATTCCTGGGCCGACGTCAGCTATCTAGTGGCGCGCGAAGACTGGTCGAGCGGCACCCGCCCCAGGACATCAGCTACTTCTGCGGCGTCTTCGCTGCCGACGCCGCGCCCCCCATCGGCACGCAAAACGACTATCCCGCGCGCCAGGCGGCCCGGGTGCACCAGGCCTTCATCGACTTCATGAACGGCAACCTGCGCGACTACTGGCCGGACGCCGGGACCGACCAGGGTTATCGCTGGGAATACCTGCTGGCTCCCGCCACGGTCAGCGGCGTGGCGCGCTTCGACTATCAATACTGGCGCGCCAACGTCGACCCCAGCGAACGCTATGTGCAGAGCGTGGCCGGCAGCAGTCGCTATCGACTGGCGACCGACGGCAGCGTCTGCCGCAACCTCTATCTGACCGGTGACTGGATCCACAACGGCTTCAACATGGGCTGCGTGGAATCGGCGACCCTATCCGGCCTGCAGACCGCTCGTGCCGTCCTCGGCCACCGCGAGATCCTGCCCGGCGAGGACGCCTTCCAGTGACGCCACCGCCTGGGCCGTCGCGTAGACAGCGCAGCGGTCCACGGCGGGCGGATAGGCGGGTTGGTCGCCATCCAGGTAGTTCAACAGCTCGAGGGCCTGATTCCACTCGGCGGCCTCCCGGTACAGCTTGCGCAATTCCAGGCGAATCCAGCCATCCATGAGACGCACGCCCAGCTCCTCGATGCCCAGGCCATGTCCTTCGATCACCTCGCGATCGGCCTCGGTGAGGGGATAGTGCGGCGGATAGAAGTCGGCCAGGCTGACCAGCAACTTGACCGAGAAGCCACGCGGATCGGCCAGCAGCGCGCCCAGCTCGGCGAACAGCGTCGCCTCCTCCACCAGCGCCTGGGCGAACATCAGCCGATACAGGGTGATGTTGAGAAACAGCTGACCCACCGCGTTTTCCGCGCGGGCGTCCTCCTGATGCAGGGCGAAACCGGCCAGGATGGAGGCATTGTGCGCCCGGTACCAATGGCGCGGCGTGGGATCGGCGATAAAGGTCAGCCAGCAGCGCGTCGGATAGGGCGCCTGGTCGCCTGGCAGCTGATGAGTCGCCAGGCAGCCCGCCAACTCGGACAGGTAGATGAAGTGCAGATTGACGTTGCGCCACCAGGCGCTGCCCGTCACCGGATCCAGGACGCCAGCCTGGATTTCCCAGTCGAGAAAGGCCAGTTCCGAGTCGCCATAACTCAGACCATCGTTATCGGCGTCGCCGAAGCTCCTGTAGAAATCTTCACGGACCGCCCGCCGCCTGGCGGGCAGATTCTCGATCTGGCTACAGAGTTCGGTGGTCGCGGCGACGGCGTCTTCGTAGGTATACATGGCGTCCTTGCTCTGATTGTCGACATCCTGCGCGATCATGGCGTAATGGCATCGTCGGCTTCCACGCGCAATAGGCTGAACGCACTAGAAGAGCGCTCCAGCGGACGCCCCTCCAGACGCCAGTCCCCCTTGAGTGGATCACCGCTGCGGGCGATGACCACCACCGGTCGCACCTGGCGATAGTCGGACAGCTTGCGTTGGGGCAGCATGGCATCGCCGTCATCCAAGCGCACCCGGCGGGGCAGATCGGCGACCCGCAGCCGCCGTACCGCCAGCGGCGGACCGGGCTGATCCACCGCCAGCGCCAGCACGAAGACACTGTCCTCGGGCCGCACACGCTGCGCCACCGCGGGCGCCAGACTGACCTCCACCTCCAGCCCCGGCGTGGTCAGCACCTGACCAGCGGCCCGCGCCGCGCGCTCCGCCCGGGTGACCCCTTCGGCCAGGGTGCCGCGCAGGGGATCGGCCGGCGGCAGCACGGCGACTAGGCGCTGCCAGTAGCCTGCCGCATCGGCGTAGGCGCCCCGCTCGTAGGCGGCCATGCCCAGCAGTCCCAGGGTGGTGGGCTCGCCGGGATTGGCGGCCAGGGCTTCGTCGGCCAGGGCCTGGGTGCGGGCATCCAGCTGGCGCCCCGCGGCGAAGAAACGGGCCTGGGCCAGTTGGCCGAGGACCTCCGCCCGCCGGCCATCACGCGAGATGACCTGCTCGAAGGCCGCTACCGCGGCCTGGTAGCGGCCCAGGCCGGCATAGGCGCGCGCCAGCAGATACCAGTTGTCGGCCGCCTGGGGTTGCAGTCGCGTCGCCGCTTCCAGATCGGCCAGCAGCGCCTGGGGCGACGCTGGCGGCGTAGCGAGGCGCTGGCTCAGCTGCAGCGCCGGCCAGGCGCCAAGCAGCAGATAGAGCCCCAGGGCCAGGACCGGGCCGCCCAGGGCGACCGCGACACCCAGGCGCCGGCCCTGGCGCAGCGGCGAAGAACCCTCGGCAGGACTGTCGGCGAGCAGGCTGCGGCCCGCCTCGGCTTCGGCCAGCGCCAGGGCCTGGATGTCCAGCTCCCCCCGTGCGGCCCGCGCCCGGGCATCGGCCAGGCGTTCCTGATAGAGGGTACGATTGAGCACCGCCCGCTGATCCGCCATGACACGTCCACCGCGCAGCAGCGGCACCAGCAGGATCAGCACCGCCAGGATCAGCAGCAATCCCGCCAGCCCCCAGAAGGTCAGTATCACGGCTCCTCCTCCGCCTGCAGCTGCGCCAGTCGCTGGCGTTCGGCGTCACTCAGCGTCTGCTCCGGGCGGCGGCGCCGCGTCAGGACCAACAACAGCCCGGCCCCAGCCAGCAGTGCCAAGCCCGGCAGCAGCCAGAGCAGCAGGGTGCGGCCCTCGAAGGGCGGCCGGTAGCGGATGAATTCGCCGTAGCGCTGCTCCAGGTGGGCGATGATCTCCTCATCGCTCCGCCCGGCCGCCATCAGGCGCTGGATCTCGCGACGCAGATCGCCGGCGATGGGCGCATTGGAATCGGCCAGGTCCTGGTTCTGGCACTTGGGACAGCGCAGTTCGCGGGTCAGCGCCTGGAAGCGCGCGCGTTCGGCGTCGTCGCGAAAGCCATAGGGGTCGATGGCCGCCTGGCTCAGGGTCGACCAGACCAGCAACAGGAGCAGCCAGCCGACCCTCATGGCGTCGCCACCAGGGCTCGGTAGCGCGGCCCGAGGTCTGCGTCCCAGACGCGCTGATCGACCACCCCGACATGGCGATAGCGCACCACGCCGCGGGCATCGATGAGAAAGGTCTCGGGCGCGCCATAGACGCCCAAGTCCAGGCCCAGCCGGCCTTCGTCGTCGCGGATATCGAGCTGGTAGGGATCGTGGAATTCCGCCAGCCAGCGCCGAGCGCTGGCATTGTCGTCCTTGTAGTTGATGCCGTGGATCACCACGCCCTCGGCCTTGAGTCGAGTGAGCACCGGGTGCTCTTCCCGGCAGGCCACGCACCAGGTGCCCCAGACATTGACCAGCGCCGGGCGGCCGAGCAGATCCTGCCGGGTGAACAGTCGCTCATCCTGCACGCCCGGCAAGGAAAACGCCGGAAAGGGCTGGCCGACCAGCGCCGAAGGCAGCGCCTGGGGATCGCGATGGAGCCCGCGAAAGAGCAAGCCGGCCAGCACCAGAAAGGCCAGCAGTGGCAGGCAGAGCAACAGGCGACGGCGCATCAGGCGGACTCCGTGGCAGCGACAGGGGAAGACGAGCGCCGGCGGCGATAGCGCGGATCGGCCAGGGCCAGCAGGCCACCCAAGGCGGTGAGCAGGCCGCCGAGCCAGATCAGCCGGACGAAGGGCTTGATTTGCAGGCGCACGGCCCAGACGCCCTCCCCCAGCGGCTCGCCGAGGGCCACATAGAGATCGCGGGTCAGGCCGGCATCGATGGCCGCTTCGGTCAAGGCCGCGCCACTGGCCAGATAGCGGCGCTTCTCCGGGGTCAGCAGGGCGATCACCCGCCCCTCACGCTCGACCTGCAGCAGCGCACGCTCGGCGGTGAAGTTCGGCCCTTGGTAATGCTGGGTCCCGGCGAAGCCGAAGCGATAGCCCTGCAGCTCGACATGCTCGCCCGGCGCCAGGCGCAGATCGCGTTGCACATCCAGCTGGCTGGCCAGCACCACGCCCAGGGCCAGCACCGCCAGGCCCAGGTGCGCCAGGTGCATGCCCCAGTAGCTGCGCGGCTGGCTGCGCAGGCCACGGCGCCAGCCCAGCGCCAGCACCTTGCCCAGCACATCGCGCAGCGCGGTCAGCAGGATCCAGGCCGCCAGCGCCAGCACCGCCAGGATCCCCGCCCTGGGCTGGTCCAGCCACCAACCGGCGAGTCCGGCGAGCACGGCGCAAGCCAGCAGGATGGGCGCCAGCAGGCGGGCCAGCCAGCGCCCCGGGCTGCTTTTCCAGCGCACCAGCACCCCGACGCCCAGCGCCAGCATCAGCAGCGCCATCAGCGGCACGAACAGCAGGTCGAAATAGGGCGGCCCCACCGACAGCTTGGCACCCGTCAGGCTGTCGATGATCAGCGGATAGAGGGTGCCGAGCAGCACCATGGCAGCGGCGGTCACCAGGATCAGGTTGTTGATCAACAGCAAGGCCTCACGGGAGGCCAGGCCAAAGGACGCCGAGCCGCCGAGCGCCGGTGCGCGCCAGGCGAACAGCGCCAGGGAGCCGCCGACCACCAGCAGCAGGAAGGCCAGGATGAAGACGCCGCGAGTGGGATCGCTGGCGAAGGCATGGACCGAGGTCAGCACCCCCGAGCGCACCAGAAAGGTCCCCAGCAGGCTGAGGGAAAAGGCGGCGATGGCCAGGAGCACCGTCCAGCCCTTGAACAGGCCGCGCTTCTCGGTCACCGCCAGGGAATGCAGGAGCGCCGTCCCTACCAGCCAGGGCATGAAGGAGGCGTTTTCCACCGGATCCCAGAACCACCAGCCCCCCCAGCCCAGTTCGTAATAGGCCCACCAGGAGCCCAACACGATGCCGCAGCCGAGAAAGGCCCAGGCCAGCAGCGTCCAGGGCCGGGCCCAGCGCGCCCAGGCAGCGTCCAGCCGACCTTCCAGCAGCGCTGCCAGGGCGAAAGCGAAGGCCACCGAAAAGCCCACATAACCCATGTAGAGCAGGGGCGGATGCAGGATGAGACCCGGGTCCTGCAACAGCGGATTGAGATCGTTGCCCTCCCGCGGAAATTGCGGCAGCAGGCGCGCGAAGGGGTTGGAGGTGGCCACCAGGAAGGTCAGGAACCCCGTGGCCACAAGCCCGAGGATACCTAGCACCCGCGCCAGCAGGGCCTGGGGCAACTGGCGCGAGCAGACGGCCACCGCCAGGCTCCAGCCCGCCAGGATCAGCGCCCAGAGCAGCAGTGAGCCCTCGTGGGCGCCCCAGGTGGCGCTGACCTTGTAGTACCAGGGCAGGCGACTGTTGGAGTTGGCCGCCACATAGGCCACCGAGAAGTCGTCCTGGAGAAAGGCCCAGATCAGGGCCGCAAAGGCCAGCGCCAGGAACAGCCACTGGCCAAAGGCGGCCGGGCGCGCCAGCCGCATCCAGTCGACCTGACCGCGCCAGGCGCCCAGCAGCGGCAAGGTGCCCTGCACCAGGGCCATGACGAGCGCCAGCAGCAGACAGAGTTGCCCCAGTTCCGGAATCATGGCGCCGGCCTCGCGCCGTCCAGTGGCCGTCCGGCCTGGCGCAGCGCCTGGCTCACTTCGGGGGGCATGTACTTCTCGTCGTGCTTGGCGAGGATCTGGTCGGCCACCAGGCGGCCTTGGTCGTCGAGTCGGCCCAGGGCCACCACGCCCTGACCTTCGCGGAACAGATCCGGCAGGATGCCGGCATAGCTCACCCGCACCTCGCGCTGGAAGTCGGTGATGACGAAGCTCACCGCGAGGGAATCCGCGGCGCGCACCAGGCTGCCCTGCTCCACCATGCCGCCGGCACGGATGCGGGTTTCCCGCGGCGCCTCGCCCTGGGCGATCTGGCTCGGGGTATAGAAGAGGTTGATGTTCTGCTGCAGGGCGCTGAGGGCCAGCGCCACCGCGCCCCCCACCCCCAGCAACAGCAGCAGGATCCACAGCAGCCGGCGACGACGAAGCGGATTCATGGCCGCCGCTCCCGTAGCCAGCGCTGGCGCAGTTCCCGCTCCAGCCGGCGACGCGCCCGCCAGCCGTGCAGCAGCAGGCCGCCGAGGATGACCAGGGTCAGGCCGAAGGCCGGCCAGACATAGAGGCCATGACGCCCCATGCCAAGGGTTTGCGCCCAGTCCACGCCGCTCACGCGCCCTCCTCGCCCAGTTCCAGGCGTACCCAGCGACTGCGCCATTCGCGCCTGAGCACCTCCAGGCGCATGCGCTGCAGCAACACGCCGGCAAAGAACAAATAGAACGCCAGCACCATCACCAGCAGCGGCAGCCACATGGCCGCGGGCATCGGTGGACGCTCCACCAGGCTGAAGGTGGCCGGCTGATGCAGGGTGCTCCACCACTCCACCGAATACTTGATGATCGGCAGATTGACCGAGCCCACCAGCGCCAGGATGGCGCAGGCCCGGGCGGCGCTCTCGCGATGGTCGATGGCCTGCCCCAGGGCGATCACGCCCAGATAGAGAAACAGCAGCACCAGCATCGAGGTGAGCCGGGCGTCCCAGATCCACCAGGTGCCCCAGGTGGGAATGCCCCACAGCGACCCGGTAGCCAGGGCGATCACCGTCATCCAGGCGCCGATCGGCGCGGCCGCGCGCAGAGCCACGTCGGCCAGCTTGAGGCGCCAGACCAGGCCGACGGCTCCGGCGACCGCCAGCAGCAGATAGCAGGACTGCGCCAGAAAGGCGGCCGGCACATGCACATAGAGGATGCGAAAGCTGTCGCCCTGCTGGTAGTCCGGCGGCGCCAGGAACAGCCCCCACACCAGACCGACGGCCAGCAGCAGTCCGGCCAGCGCCAGGCAGGGCCGCTGCAGCCGACCGGCCAGGCGATAGAAGATGGCGGGAGAGCCCAGGCGGTGCAGCCAGGTCCAGTTCATGTTGTCCTCGTCATTGGGCCGCGCCGATGCGCAAGCCGGCGGCGACCGCCAGGGGCGCCAGGGTCAGGGCCAGCAGGGTCAGGCAGCCCAGCCAGAGCAGCAAGCCGGTCACCGGCAGACCCAGCCGCGCCGCGTCCAGGGTGCTGGCGCCCAGGATCAGCACCGGGATCTGCAGCGGCAGGTTGAGCAGCGCCAGCAGCAGCCCGCCACGAGCCAGGCCCACGGTCAGGGCCGCGCCGATGGCGCCGATCAGCGTGAGGGCCAGACTGCCCAGGGTCAGGGCCGCCAGGGTCGCTGGCAGGGCCGCGGCGGGCAGCCCCAGCATCAGCGCCAGCAGCGGCGTCAGGGCCACCAGGCCAAGGCCGGCGAAGCACCAGTGCACCAGCAGCTTGAGCAGTACCAGCAGCGGCAAGGGCTGGGGCGCCAGCAGCCAGAGTTCCAGGGAGCCGTCCTGCCAGTCGCTGCGAAACAGGGCCTCCTGGCCCAGCAGCAAGGCCAGCAGTAAGGCGATCCACAGCAGTCCCGGCGCCAGGGCGGCCAGCTGCTGGCTATCGGGACCCAGCGCCAGGGGAAACAGGGTCACCACCAGGGCATGGAAGGCCAGGGGCGTGAGCCACAGCGCCGGACGGCGACAGGCCAGGCGCCCTTCGCGCCCGAGGATGGCCAGCCAGGCGCCGCTCATCGGCCACCGTCCAGCCAGAGCAGGCGATGCCCCTCGGGCAGAATCTCCAGCTCGCGATGACTGGTCAGCACCAGGGCGCCACCCGCGGCGCAATGGGCGCGCAAGCGCTCTTCCAGCTGGGTGCAGCTGGCGGCGTCGAGGGCGGTGAAGGGTTCGTCCAGCAACCAGAGTCGCGGCGGCGCGGGCAGGTGGAGACGGGCCAGGGCGACGCGGCGGCGCTGACCGGCCGAGAGCTGCCTGCAGGGCTCGTCCGCCCAGTCGGCCAGACCCAGCGCCGCGAGGGCAGCCAGGCAGGCAGCCGGCGTGGTCGGGCGCCAGAGATTGGCCAGGCTGTGAAGATTTTCCAGCGCGGTCAGCCCCTCGGCGAGGCCGGGCGCATGACCCAGCCAGAGCAGTTCGACCGCCGCGGGTCGGCGCACCTCGCCCGCATCCGCCGGCAGCAGTCCCGCCAGGATGCGCAGCAGGCTGGTCTTGCCGCTGCCGTTGACGCCACCGATCTGCAGCGACTCGCCTGCCGCCAGGCCCAGGCTCAGGTCGTCGAACAGCAGGCGACCGCCCCGTTCGCAACGGAGCGCGACGGCGTCGAGCAGGGGCTGATTCAAGACAGGCGATCTCACGGCACTAAAGTCGGTCGGGCGCTGGCCGTTAACCCGGCACACGCCCTTGAAGGCGCGCCATTATACACAGGCGATTCCACCGGACCTGCCCAATGACCCCCATCTCCGCGATCCCACCCAGCGTCGGCGTCACGCCCGCCCTGCCCGTCCGGGCCGCGGCGGCGCAGGCGTCGGATGCCGGCGCGCAGATCCTGCAGGCCCTGCAGTCCCTCGATGACCTGATACTGCCCGGCAGCACGGCCACCGCCGAGGTGCTCGCCACCCGGCCGGCCGGCCAGAATTTCCAGTTCCTGCTGCAGCTGCAGCTGGCCCAGGGCGGTAGCGTCCTGCTCACCACCCAGAGTCCGACCAATAACCTGCCGGTGGGCAGCCAGCTGCTGGTGAGCACCCTGGGCTCCACCCAGCTGGCGGTGCTGCTGCAGAGCCTGGAAGGCGACGCCCCGCCACCACCGCTGCAGCAACTGGACCTGCGCCAGCTGCCGGTGGGGACCACCCTGCAGTTACGGGTGTTGAGCAGCCTGCTGCAACAGCAGCCCGGCGCAGCACCCACCTACGAGGTGATCGCCAAGGCCCTGAGCTCCAACCTCGAAGGCCGCCAGCTCAAGCTGGAATCGCCCCGTCCGGTACCGGTGGGCAGCCTGCTGACCGTGGTGATCAAGGACCGCCAGGAGGTCACGGTGCTGCCCATGGCGCAGCGCCTCGACCAGCTCGACATCGACCGCCAGCTGCAGGGCCAGGGCCAACGCCAGCTGTCGATGAACGCCCTGCTGCAATGGCTGGAGGACGTCCCCGAGGCGGAGCTGCCACCGTCGGTGGGGGCCGCGCTCAAGGCGCTGCTGGCCAATCTGGAGCACACCGAGGCGCTCACCACCGCCCAGGGCTGGACCCGCGCCCTGGCCCGTAGCGGCCTGCAACTGGAGCAGCAACTGCTGGAGCGCGGCGGTCCCGATCTCCAGGAAGACTTCAAGGCCAACCTCCTGCGCCTGGTGGATCGACTGCTGGCCAGCGTACCGGGCGATGCCCTGCGCAATCCCCAGGTCGCGGCCCAGGCCGCCCAGCAGAATCTCCCCGACGCCCTGCGCCGGGCCCTGGGCGGCGCCGCCACCGCCAGTCGCCAACCCACCGCCCTGGACTTTCCCCTGGGCGAACGCGACGGTCGTGGCCTCAGCGCCGCCAACGCCGAACTCGACGAATTGCTGCAACTGGCCACCGGCGTCATCGCCCGCCTGCAGACCCACCAGCTCGCCAGCCTGGCCCAGACCCAGGTCCTGCCGGACGGCTACTACCTCTCCACCTGGCAGACCGAGATTCCCTGGCGCGATGGCGAGCGCCTCGGTGCGGTGCAGGTACGCTTCCAGGAGGAAAGACCGCCGCCGGATACCCGCGGCGAAGCCCGCGACAGCCTGTGGAAGGTGGAACTGGCCTTCGACCTGGCACCGCTCGGCCCGCTGCAGGTACGGGCACAGCTGGCCAGCGGCCGGCTGTCGAGCGAGTTCTGGGCGGAAAAAGGCGCCACCGCGGCGCTGATCGATACCGAATTGCCCCATCTGCGCGACCGCCTGCTGGCCGCCGGCTTCGTGGTCGGCGACCTCAGCAGCCGCCAGGGCCGCCCTGCGCGCCATCCGCGCACCTCTCTCGAACAACGTTGGATCGACGATACCGCATGAGCACGTCCGCCCCCCGCCAGGCCATCGCGTTGTCCTATGACGGCAGCAGTGCACCCATCCTGTCCGCCAAGGGCGACGCCGAACTGGCCGAACTCATCCTGGCCACAGCCCGGGAGCACGAGGTGCCCATTTACGAGAACGCTGATCTGGTGCGGATCCTGGCGCGCCTGGAGCTGGGCGCGGAAATCCCCGAGGCGCTTTACCGCACCCTGGCCGAAATCATCGCCTTCGCCTGGCACCTCAAGGGCAAGTGCCCGGCCCACCTGGCCGACCAACCGGACCTGTCCTACGGCTGGGAGCGGATGCCGTAGGTTGCGGTTGAGCGCAGCGAAGTCCAACAGCCGGGCTTGGACGACACGTCGAAACCCGTCCAGATCTCGGCAGCGTTGGGCTTCGCTATGCTCAGCACCAACCTACGCCCGGTTTCAGCGACCCTGCAACGAATGCCCGACGACGCCCTTCTCTTCCACCTTGGCGGCGTCCCAGAACGCGTCCATCTCCTCCAGGCTGGCTTCCTGCGGCGTGCGCCCCTGGGCTTTCAGCGCCTCTTCTATATAGCGGAAGCGTCGCTCGAACTTGGCGTTAGCCTGGCGCAGGGCGTCTTCCGCATCGACCTGCAGGTGCCTCGCCAGATTGACCATGACGAATAGCAGATCGCCCACCTCTTCCGCCACCTGGGTGGCCTGGCCGTTGGCCATGGCCTCGCGTACCTCGTCCAGTTCCTCCTGGATCTTGGCTACCACCGGCGTGGCATCGGCCCAGTCGAAGCCGACATTGGCGGCGCGCTTCTGCAGCTTGGCCGCCCGACTCAGGGCCGGCAGCGCGGCCGGAACGTCATCCAGCAGCGACAGCTGCTCGGGCGCCGCGGCCTTCTCCGCACGCTCCTCGGCCTTGATCTCTTCCCAGCGCCGCTTGATGGTCGCCTCGTCCAGCCGTGGCAAGTCCAGGGGGCCATGCAGGTCGCCATCGGGAAAGACATGGGGATGACGCCGCACCAACTTGCGGGTGATGCCGTCCACCACCTGGGCAAAGTCGAAATGGCCATCCTCACGCCCCAACTGGCTGTAGTAGACGACCTGGAACAGCAGATCGCCCAACTCGTCGCGCAGCTGGGGAAAATCCCGCTTGGCGATGGCGTCGGCGACCTCGTAGGCCTCTTCCAGGGTGTGGGGCACAATGCTGCCGTAGTCCTGGCGCAAATCCCAGGGGCAGCCGTGACGGGGATCGCGCAACCGGGCCATGAGGTGCAGCAGGTCGTCGAGCTGGTACATGAGTGAATCCTGTCGCTGGAAAAAGCACGAGGCGCCAGAGGCGCCTCGTGGGGTCGTCGTCACACCGCTCAGGCGGTGCGATTACGCCGGGCTTCGATGATATTGGGCAGCTGGGAAATGCGCCCGAGCAGGCGGCCGAGGGCGTCCAGGCCGGGGATCTCGATGGTCAGCAGCATGTTGGCGGTGTTTTCCTCGCGATTGGAGCGGGTGTTCACCGCCAGCACGTTGATCCGCTCGTTGAGCAGGATCTGCGAGACGTCGCGCAGCAGACCGGAGCGGTCGAAGGCCTTGATCACGATATCGACCGGATAGGTCTGCACCGGCACTGGGCCCCAGCTCACCTGGATGGTCCGCTCCGGCTCGCGACTGGCCAGCTGCAGGGCATTGGCGCAATCCTGCCGGTGGATGGTCACGCCGCGGCCGAGGGTAATGTAGCCGACGATGGCGTCACCCGGTACCGGCTGGCAGCACCCGGCGATCTGGGTCAGCAGATTGCCCACCCCCTGGATCTGCACATCGCCGCGCTTGCCCGGCTTGTTGGTGGGCTTGCGCGGGAGAAGATCGAGGGTATCGAGGCCCTTGTCCGGCTCCACCAGCTGCTGAGCGGCGTGCATCACATGGGCCAGGCGCAGATCGCCGGCGCCCAGGGCCGCGAGCATGTCCTCGGCGCCCTTGTAGTTGACCTTCTCGGCCAGGATGTTGAAGTCCACCGGCGGCAACGCCAGGCGTGACAGCTCGCGCTCGACCATGGCCTTGCCGGCGGCGACGTTCTGGTCGCGCGCCTGGAATTTGAACCAGTGGACGATCTTGGCCCGGGCCCGCGAGGTGTTGACGTAGCCGAGGTTGGGGTTGAGCCAGTCGCGGCTGGGCGAACCCTGCTTGCCGGTGATGATCTCCACCTGCTCGCCGGTCTGCAGCTGGTAGTTCAGCGGCACGATACGGCCGTTGATCTTGGCGCCGCGGCAGTTGTGGCCGATCTCGGTGTGCACCCGATAGGCGAAGTCCAGCGGCGTCGCGCCCTTGGGCAGGTCGATGGCGTGGCCGTCGGGGGTGAAAACGTAGACCCGGTCCGGCTCGATGTCGACTCGTAGCTGATCGGCCAGGCCGCCGATGTCGCCCAGCTCCTCGTGCCATTCCAGCACCTGACGCAGCCAGGAGATCTTTTCTTCGTAGTGGTTGGAGGCCGATTTGACGTCGGTACCCTTGTAGCGCCAGTGCGCGCAGACCCCCAGCTCCGCCTCTTCATGCATGGCGTGGGTACGGATCTGCACCTCCAACACCTTGCCTTCCGGGCCGATCACCGCGGTATGCAGGGAACGGTAGCCGTTCTCCTTGGGATTGGCGATATAGTCGTCGAACTCGCGGGGAATGTGCCGCCAGAGGGTATGCACGATACCCAGCGCGGTATAGCAGTCACGCATCTCGGGCACCAGTACCCGCACCGCCCGCACGTCGTAGATCTGGCTGAATTCCAGACCCTTGCGCTGCATCTTCCGCCAGATGGAATAGATGTGCTTGGCCCGACCGCTGAGGTCGGACTTGATGCCGGTGGCGGTGAGTTCGTCCCGCAGCTGCTGCATGACGTCGGCGATGTACTGCTCGCGATCCAGCCGCCGCTCATGCAGCAGGGTCGCGATCTGCTTGTACTGCTGCGGCTCCAGATAGCGGAAGGACAGATCCTCCAGCTCCCACTTGATATGGCCGATGCCCAGGCGATGGGCCAGGGGCGCATAGATGTCGGCCACCTCGCGAGCCACCCGGTTGCGGCGCTCTTCGGTGGCGTTCTTGACCGCGCGGATGGCACAGGTGCGCTCGGCCAGCTTGATCAGGGCCACGCGGACGTCGTCGACCATGGCCACCAGCATGCGCCGCAGGTTGTCGACCTGGGTCTGGCTGCCCAGCACCATGGACTTGCGCGGATTGAGACTCTCGCTGATCGCCGCCATGCGCAGCACGCCTTCGATCAGCTTGGCCACCACCGGGCCGAAATGCTCGGTCGCCGACTCCAGGGTCGCCTTGCCCTCGCGCACCGCCCGATAGACGATGGCCGCGATCAGGCTGTCCTGATCCAGCTTGAGGTCGGCCAGGATCTCGGCCATCTCCAGCCCGGTATGGAAGCTGGAGGTACCCTCCGCCCAGGTGTGCTCGACCTGGCCGGAATTCTCTTCCGCCGTGCGGGCGAAGCCGCAGGCATCCAGCAAGGCCTCGCGATCGAGATTCGGATCCACGCTCTGGATATGATCCAGCCAGGCGTGGAGGTTGATGCTGCCATCGACGTTGACTGGCTGATGCGCTCTGACCTGTACCATCTACCCCTTCCTCACGGCGTAGCCTTCTCGCCGGATTGGCTCGCATCGGTTGGCGAGCCGTCGTTACCCGGGCATCCTGCCCGCTTCGAACAGCACCATGGCTTCCACATGGGCGGTCTGCGGGAACATGTCGAGAATGCCCGCCCTTGTCATGCGATAGCCCTGTCGGACCAGCTCTCCCGCATCCCGCGCCAAGGTGGCCGGGTTGCAGGAAACATAGACCAGTCGCCCGATGCCGAGCCCTCTGAGCTGCCGGACCACCTCCAGCGCACCGTCGCGCGGCGGATCCAGCAAGGCCAGCGAATGGCTGCCCAGATCGGCGGGTAGCGGGTTCGACAGGTCCACCTGTAGAAAGTGCGCGTTGCCGATGCCGTTGTCACGCGCATTTTGTATTGCCCGGGATGTCATCGCCGCGACCCCTTCGATCCCGGTGACCGCCGCTGCCTGCCGCGCCAATGGCAGGGCGAAATTGCCCAGGCCGGAGAACAGATCGAGCACCCGGTCGTCAGCGGTGGGCGCCAGCCAGTCCAGCGCCTGGGCGACCATGGCCTCGTTGATGGCGGCGTTGACCTGGACGAAATCGCCCGGCTGATAGGCCAGCGTCAGGTCCCAGGGCGCCAATCGATAGCCCAGCCTGGCGTCGACATGATCCGGCTGCGGCTCGCCCTTGCCCTGCCACCAGAGCTGGACGCCAGCGGCCGCGCAGAAGTCGCGCAGACGGGCCTGGTCGTCTGGCAGCAGCGCCTGGGTATGGCGCACCAGCAGGGCCGTGGCCGTACCCTGGAAGAGTTCGACATGACCGATCGCCTGGGAGCGCTCCAGCCCGCTCAGCACGTCAGGTAGCGCCCGCAGCAGCGGCTGCAGTTCCGGGACTAGTACCAGGCAGTCGTCGGGGGTGACGATGTCCTGGCTGGCCTCGGCGCGAAAACCCACCTCCAGGCGTCCTTGGCGTTCGTCCCAGCGCACCGCGACGCGGGCGCGCCGGCGATAGCCGAACTCGGGACCGACCATGGGGGCGGCCCAGGCCAACGGTTGCACCCCGGCCAGCCGGCGGAATTGCTCGGCGAGGGCGTCCTGCTTGAGGGTCAGTTGATCGGCATGGGGCAGGTGCTGCAGGGTGCAACCACCGCAGCGGTCGGCCACGCTGCAGGGCGGTGTGCGCCGCAGCGGATTGGCTTCCAGCACCCTGAGGGTACGGGCCTCGACCACCTGGCTACGAGCACCGAGCACCCGCGCCTCGACCTGCTCGCCCGGCAGGGCACCGGCGACGAACCAGGTCCGCCCGCCTTCGCGGGCGACGCCGCGGCCGTCATGGGACAGCCGCTCGATGGCCAGCAGCTGCCGCTTGCCAGTCGGCACCGCCGCCGCCCGGGCGCCACCGGCGGGTTGGAAGCGCAGCCCGCCGCCGCCTCGCTTAGCGCGGGTCATAGACGCCGGTCGACAGGTAGCGATCGCCTCGGTCACAGATGATCGCGACGATCACCGCATTGTCCACTTCCCGGGCGATGCGCAGGGCGCCCGCCACCGAACCGCCGGACGACACACCGCAGAAGATGCCTTCTTCCCGGGCCAGGCGGCGCATGGTGTCCTCGGCTTCCTGCTGGCCCATGTCGATGATGCGATCCACGCGACTGGATTCGTAGATCTTCGGCAGGTAGGCCTCCGGCCAGCGGCGGATACCGGGAATGGCCGCGCCCTCCTCCGGTTGCAGACCCACGATCTGCACCTTGGGATTCTGCTCCTTGAGGTAGCGCGAGGTACCCATGATGGTCCCGGTGGTCCCCATGGAACTGACGAAATGGGTGATGCTGCCGTGGGTCTGGCGCCAGATTTCCGGACCGGTGCCCAGGTAGTGGGCGACCGGGTTGTCGCCATTGCCGAACTGGTCGAGCACCTTGCCGCGGCCCTCGGCCTGCATGCGGGTGGCCAGATCCCGCGCGCCTTCCATGCCCTCTTCCTTGCTGACCAGGATCAGCTCGGCGCCGTAGGCGGTCATGGCCGCCTTGCGTTCGGCGCTGGAGTTGTCGGGCATGATCAGGATCATGCGATAGCCCATGATCGCGGCGGCCATGGCCAGGGCGATCCCGGTGTTGCCGGAGGTGGCCTCGATCAGGGTATCCCCGGGCAGGATGTCGCCACGGGCCTCGGCCTGGCGGATCATCGACAGCGCCGGGCGGTCCTTGACCGAACCCGCCGGGTTGTTGCCTTCCAGCTTGAGCAGCACGGTACTGCGGGTGTCGCCGGCCAGGCGCTGCAGGCGCACCAGCGGCGTGTTACCGATGCAATCGGCGATGGTGGGATAGTGCAGACTCATGAATCAGCTCGTTCCGCCAGGGGTGAAAGCCTTCCATGATACTCCCAAAGCATCGCTGACCCTACCCATCCGGCGCCTGGCTAAGGCCGCGGCGTGGCGGCACCGTCGCTGGCCACCTCCAGGGCGGCGGGCAGGCTCAGCGACAGGATGCCCTCCGGCCCCAGGTTGGGCCGCACCTGCGGCGTCACCTGCAGCCCCGGCAGCCCGGCCAGCCGTTCGGCCAGCCGCTTGGCGGCCTCGGGTGCGACCTTGCGGGTGAGGTCCTCGGTACCGGAGTACAGCCACAGCTGCACCGGACGGGCACCCCCCACGCCCTGGAATTCCTGCGCCCGCTTGAGGATGAAACCCTGCTGCCAGCCAAAGGCGACATCGCTCGCCACATAGCGCTGGAAAGCCTGGGGCTGCCGATAAAGGGTATCGAGCACGAACAGCCCGCCGTAGCCATGGCCCCAGAGGGTCTGGCGGTTGGGGTCCACCGGTACGCTCTGGGTCAGCAGCGGCTTGATGCGTTGTTCGATCAGATCGAGAAACGCCCGCGAGCCCCCTGCTGGCCAGTCCTTGCGCACGTCGTCATGATTGCGCCCACTGCCGATCGCCGGGGTGTAGTCGTAGGTGCGTTCCTGCATGGCGTCCGCGGCATCGGCGTACCCGATGGCCACCAGCACCGGCGGACTCTTCAGTTTATGCGGGGACAGCCAGACATCCTGCAGCTGTGCCAGGGCGGCATCGCCATCGAGCAGAAAGAGCGCGGGATAGCCCATCATCGGCGCCGGTTGCTTGGGGATGCCTATATAGACCCGATAGCGGCGCTTGCCATCCGCCGAGTCGAGCAGGTGCGTCTCGAAGCTGTAGTACATCGACCCCCGCTCCACCAGGGTGGTCTTCTTGGGCTCCTGGGCCTGGGTCGGCATCATCCAGCCGGTCCCCAGCAACAGGGCGCCCGCCAGCATCAGACTGCAACTCTTCTTCAAAGGATCTCCTCGCACGCAACCGCACCGGAACGACCGGCAGTCCCTACCAGACCGCCGACGGGGTCAATGGTTGTGCACCTCGGCCAGAAGCCGTGGCAGCCTTCGCGGATTTTCTCGAATCAACGCGCCAAGGGGTGCGACCCCTTTCGCAAAGACTCTCTTTACATTTGGTAAAGGGGTTAGACTCGCCAATTTCCTCGGGGGACGTGCAGTGCTGGACGAATTGGGACTCAAGGGGCGCATCCTGCTGTTGAGCGTCCTCCCGACCTGCTGCATGGCGGCTCTGCTGGGGGTCTATTTCAGCTGGGTGCAGCTGTCCGACATGCGCAACCAGCTCATCGAG
The DNA here is from genome assembly GCF_000316965.1 of Pseudomonas sp. 313. NCBI lineage: Bacteria > Pseudomonadati > Pseudomonadota > Gammaproteobacteria > Pseudomonadales > Pseudomonadaceae > Pseudomonas > Pseudomonas sp. 313. Next base: position 395,818 of record NZ_ANBZ01000079.1, on the reverse strand, counting down.
CACGGTCAGCTGGTGGCCCAGCAGATGGCCCCGCTCATTGCCCCGGCCATGCGTACCGGTGACAACGACCAGCTCAACCGTATCGCCCAGCGCGCCCTCGACCAGGCCGATGTCCGGGCCATCACCTTCCTGGATGACGACGGCAACGTCCTCGCCCATGCGGGCCCCTCGATGACGGTGGCGCTCACCGGACGGGACTACCAGACCATCAGCATGAGGTCCGGCCTCGACATCACCCACTTCAATCTGCCGGTGCAGACCCACGACCTGCGCCTGACCCGCAGCGACGGCAACCCGGCCACGCCCCAGACCCTGGGCTGGATCCAGCTCGAACTCTCCCACCACGCCACCCTGCTGCGCGGCTATCGCAACCTGGTGGCCGGTCTCCTGCTGATCCTGCTCGGCCTGGCCTTCACCGCCTTCATCGCCGTGCGCATGGGCCGGCGCATCAACCGGCCGCTGCAGGTGATCGCCCAGGGGGTCAGCCAACTGCAGGAGGGGCGCCTGGAGACGCGCCTGCCGACCCAACTCGGCAGCCCCGAATTCGACGAACTGGCCACCGGCATCAACCGCATGGCCGAAGCCATGGAAAATGCCCAGTTCGAGATGCAGAACAACATCGACCAGGCTACCGAGGACGTGCGCCAGAACCTGGAAACCATCGAGATCCAGAACATCGAGCTGGATCTGGCGCGCAAGGCCGCGCTGGAGGCCAGCCGCATCAAGTCGGAATTCCTGGCCAACATGAGCCACGAGATCCGCACCCCGCTCAACGGCATCATCGGCTTCACCAATCTGATGCAGAAGAGCGAGCTGACCCCGCGCCAGCAGGATTACCTGAGCACCATCCAGAATTCCGCCGAGAGCCTCCTGGGCATCATCAACGAGATCCTCGACTTCTCGAAGATCGAAGCCGGCAAGCTGGTGCTGGAGAATCTGCCGTTCAACCTGCGCGACATGATCCAGGACACCCTGACCATCCTGGCGCCGTCGGCCCATGAAAAGCACCTGGAGCTGGTCTGCCTGGTCTACCGCGACACCCCGACCCACCTGGTCGGCGATCCGCAGCGCCTGCGCCAGGTGCTCACCAACCTGGTGAGCAATGCCATCAAGTTCACCCACTCCGGCACCATCGCCGTGCGCGCCATGGTCGAGGAAGAGACCGACGACCACGCCCAGTTGCGCATCAGCGTCCAGGACACCGGGGTCGGCCTGACCGACGAAGACCGCCAGATGCTGTTCCAGGCCTTCTCCCAGGCCGACAACTCCCTGACCCGCCAGGCCGGCGGAACCGGTCTCGGCCTGGTCATCTCCAAGCGCCTGATCGAGCAGATGGGGGGCGAGATCGGCCTGGAGAGCATTCCCGGCGAAGGCTCGGAATTCTGGATCACCCTCAACCTGCCCAAGGCCCACGGCAGCGTCGAGAGCCACAAGCGCATCGCCCTGGCCGGCCGTCGCGTCGGCCTGGTCGAGCCCCACCCCCTCACCCGCCAGGCGCTGCAGCATCAGCTGGAAGAATGCGGCCTGAGCGTGGAGCCGTTCGAGACCCTGGAACAGCTCAGCGAAGCCGTCGCCCATCCGGCCTCCGGCAAGCTGCCGGTCAGTCTCGCGGTGCTGGGCGTCAGCGCGCGCAGCATTCCGCCGGACCTGCTCACCGAGCGCATCTGGGAACTGGGCCGCCAGGATTGCAACACCCTGGTCTATTGCCCGACCACCGACCAGGCGGTGTTCCATGCCTCCCTGCCCGACGTCCATTGCCAACTGCATTCCAAGCCGGCCTGCAGCCGCAAGCTGGAACAGGCCGTGGCGGAATTGCTCAACCAGCGTCCGCAACGCAATGAAAGTGGCGGCCTGGGCATCACCGACAGACCACCGCGCCTGCTCTGCGTCGACGACAATCCAGCCAACCTGCTGCTGGTGGAGACCCTGCTGACCGATCTCGGCGCCCAGGTCACGGCGGTGGAGAGCGGCTATGCGGCGGTGGAAGCCGTCCAGCAGGAGCGCTTCGACCTGGTGTTCATGGACGTGCAGATGCCTGGCATGGATGGCCGCCAGGCCACCGAGGCGATCCGTGACTGGGAAGCCAGCGAAGGCGGCACCCCAGTGCCCATCGTCGCCCTTACCGCCCACGCCATGGCCAACGAGAAACGCGCCCTGCTGCAAAGCGGCATGGACGACTACCTCACCAAGCCCATCAGCGATCGGCAACTGGCCCAGGTCATTCTCAAATGGACCGGCCTGCGCCTGCTGCACAGCTCGGCGCCCGAGGTCACCAGCCTCAACAGCGGCGGCCAGGACATTTCCACGCTGGCGGTGATGGATGCGGACGAAGGCCTGCGCCTGGCGGCCAACAAGCCGGACCTGGCCAAGGACCTGCTGAGCATGCTGCTCGCCTCCCTGGCCGCGGATCGCCAGGCCATTCGCCAGGCCCGCGAAGACGGTGACCGCATCGCCCTCATCGAGCGCGTCCACCGCCTGCATGGCGCTACCCGCTATTGCGGCGTGCCCCAGCTGCGCGCTGCCTGCCAGCACAGCGAAACCCTGCTCAAGCAGGGCGCCCCGACCTCCAGCCCGGCGCTGGAAGAACTGGACGCGGCCATCGTCAATCTGTCCACCCAGGCCAAGAGCCCGCTCTAGCGGGCTAGTCCTCGAACAGCCGCAACTGCAGCGCCGCCTCGCGCAGATCGGTCAGGCGCACGCCCACGCCGAGCAGGCGCACCGGTCGATTGCCCCGCCGATAGGCCTGCTCCAGCAGCCGCCGATAGCTGTCGAGATCGCGCCCGGCGCCCTGCTGTTCCAGGGTGGTCTGGGTGAAGTCGTGGAACTTGACCTTGATGAAGGGCCGCTCCGGGCGATAGCGATCGGCCAGGCGCGTCAACCGCTCTTCGAGCTTGGCCAGCAACTCGGGCAACTCCTTGGCACAGGCGGCGGCATCGGGCAGGTCGCGGTCATAGGTGCGCTCGACGCTGGCCGATTGCCGCTGGCTGTCCACCTTGACCTGGCGCTCGTCGATACCATGGGCCAGTGCCCAGAGGCGCTCGCCGAAGCTGCCGAATTCACGCAGCAGATCGAAGCGCGACCAGGTCTGCAGATCGCTGCACAGGACGATGCCACGGCGCTTGAGCTTGTCGGCGGTGACTTTGCCGACGCCATGCAGCTTGGCCACCGGCAGCACGGCGACGAAGTCGTCCACCTCATGGGGCGCGATGACGAACAAGCCGTTGGGCTTTTTCCAGTCACTGGCGATCTTGGCGAGAAACTTGTTCGGCGCGACGCCCGCCGACACCGTGATGTTCAACTCCTGCCAGACCCGGCGGCGGATGTCGCGGGCGATCAGGGTGGCGCTGCCATTGAACAGCTCGCACTGGGTGACATCCAGGTAGGCCTCATCGAGGGACAGCGGCTCGATCAGCTCGGTGTAGTCCTGGAAGATGGCGTGGATCTGCCGCGACACCTCCTTGTAGACGTCGAAGCGCGGCTTGACGAAGACCAGGTCGGGACAGAGCTTTTGCGCCTGATGGGACGACATGGCGGAGCGCACGCCAAAGGCCCGCGCCTCGTAGTTGCAGGTGGCGACCACCCCACGGCGATCAGGGGTTCCGCCTACCGCCAGCGGCTTGTTGCCCAGGCGCGGATCATCGCGCATCTCGATGGACGCATAGAAGCAGTCACAGTCGACATGGATGATCTTGCGCTGACGCTTGGGTGGGAGCTGGGCGGGGGAATTGTCCGGAGCCATGGAGAAAGATGCCGGGCCGGGCACTGCGGCTGATTATCCGTACAGTAAGCCAAGACCGCCCGGATTTGTCCATGGCGGACGACGAATCGCCGGTTAACCGACGTCCTGCAGCAGGCGCTGCCGATGCACGACCTCTTCGCGCAGCTCGTCGACCACCGCCTTGAGATCATGGGCATGGTGCAACTGATCGTAATAGAGGTGGCGCTCGGCGATGACCCCATCCGGGGTGGTGATCATCAGGCGCGCGAAATGCTCACTGCGCTCGAAGAACTCGATACGCCCCAGACCCTGGAGATGCTGAAGCAAGGTTTCCAGCAGGAGATTCATGGCGACCCCTTGGACTTTCCTGGTCAAACGGTTCAGTCGCGTTGCCCATCGTCGAAAGGTGCACTCTCGTCGTCGGCGATGACGATCCGCTCTTCGAAATGGCCGGATCGAACATGGCGGGACGTGGTGTCCAGCAGCGCCTGCGCGGAAACGCGCAGTGTCTTCATGTCGTCGACGAGCAATTCGACTTTTTCCACGACTTGAAGTGCCATATCGGCGGCGCCATTGGCACTACTGCCGGTCAACGCCAGCGAAAGATTGCACAACTGGGCGACGAGCGTCGCGATGTCGTGCTCCATCACGCGCATGATGCGCTGGTCCAGACCACTCGAATCCTGAGAAGGGTGCATGAGGTTCTCCATAACACCCAGCGAGGATAGCACATGGCCACCACCCGCTTGAGCGACCACGCGGCGTTTTGCTATCACCGTCTCACTTGTCAGCGCGGTGGACTCTCATCGGCTTTTCGGACTCTTTGCCGTCCTCATAGGTCGACTGAGGACGTACATCTAGGAGACCACCCATGAAACGCCCTCTATTGTTATCCTCCGCCCTGCTCGTCACCCTGGCGCTCGGCGGTTGTTTCGATCGCGATCAATCGGATCAGCAGAATCGCTCCAGTGGTGAAAAGGCCTCGGTCCAGATGCAGAAGAGCGACGGGGACAAGTGACCTCGACCCTGCCTGACTAAATTAAGCCTTTGAAGAATATTAAATTTTTCCTTGACGAATTTTTTCTTGGCCCTATACTGAGCCACATCGGACGCGGGATGGAGCAGTCTGGTAGCTCGTCGGGCTCATAACCCGAAGGTCGTTGGTTCAAATCCAGCTCCCGCAACCAAATTCGAAAAAACCACTCTCTTGAGTGGTTTTTTTTTTGCGCTGAATTTGACCGGGGTCAGATCCCAGCGGTGCGAACTCTGTAGCTACGCGAGCTACAAAGGTTGGTATAGAGCTTTTTTATCTGTACAAGGCTTGGCAAACCGCGCGCGACCAGTAATCTGACGCGCGTTCCTGTCTAGAGGAGTTTGCATGACTGCACCTGATCCAGCCAAAGAGGTCTCCTCGAAGCCGGCATCCCCTGCGGACCATCCTGTTTCGCCCCCTCAAGCACTGCCCTGGCGCCTGCTGGAGCGGTTGACGGCCTATCGACAACCCATCGAATTGGGTGTGACCCTGGTGTTGTTCGCCGCCGCGCTGGTGGTCTGCTGGCATCTGCTGAGCAGCATCGACGGCGAGGCGCTCCACGATGCCCTTCACGATATCCCACATTCATCCCTGATCGGCGCGCTGATCGCCGCCGCGGCCGGCTTCACCATCCTGCTCGGTTACGAGTGGTCGGCCATGCGCTTCGCCGACGTCAAGCTGCCGGCCCGCGCCTGGACCATGGGCGGCCTCACCGCCTTCGCCATCGGCAACGCGGTCGGGCTCTCCATGTTGTCCGGCGGCTCGGTACGCTATCGCCTCTATGCCCGTCAGGGCCTCAGCGCCCTGGAAGTGGCGCGGATGACGGTGTTTTCCAGTCTGGCGCTGGGCACCGCCCTGCCGCCACTGGCCGCCATCGCCGCGCTGACCAACCTGCCCGCCTCCACCCAGGCCCTGCGCGTACCGGAAGCGGTGATCGTTACCGCGTCCGCCGTGATCCTGATCGGCTATGCGATCGGCATCCTGGCGCTGCGTCGCTGGCGAGCACCTGAGCAGCCCTGCGCCCATGCCCTGCATTTCCGCATCGGCAAGCGCGCCCTGCGCCTGCCGACCCTGCGGCTGTCCGCGCTGCAACTGGTGATCACCATCCTCGATGTGACCGCCGCGTCGATGGTGCTCTATCTGCTGCTGCCGACGGCTCCGCCCTTCGGTGCCTTCCTGCTGGTCTATCTGCTGGCGCTGGCCGCCGGGGTGCTCAGTCACGTTCCGGGCGGTGTCGGCGTATTCGAGGCTGTCCTGCTGGCGGCCTTCGCCAACGAGCTGGGCGCCGCCCAATTGGCCGCGGCGCTGGTGGTCTACCGCCTGTTCTATGTGCTGCTGCCGTTCGTGATCGCCTGTCTGGTGCTGCTGTTCAGCGAAGGCCGGCGCCTGCTGTCGAACAGTCCTGCGGTACGGGTCGCCTCGGGACTCGCGGCACCCATCCTCGCCATCCTGGTTTTTTTTTCTGGGGTGGTCCTGCTTTTTTCTGGGGTCACCCCTGAAATAGACACCCGCCTGGAGGGCATGGATTTCCTGCTGCCCCAGCGGTTGATCGATGCCTCCCACCTGGGCGCGAGCCTGATCGGCGTCGTCTGTCTATTGCTGGCGCAGGGATTGCGCCGGCGCCTCTCCGCGGCTTGGGCGGTGACCTTGGTCTTGCTGTTGCTGGGCTGCCTGCTGTCCCTGTTGAAAGGTTTCGACTGGGAGGAAGCCTCCATTCTGGCGATCACGGCCGCGCTGCTCGCCATCTTCCGCAAATCCTTCTATCGCCGCAGCCGGCTGATGGAACAGCCCTTCTCGCCGCTGTACGTGACCGCCAGCATCTGCGTGGTCGCCGCCTCGGTGTGGCTGCTGCTGTTCGCCTATCAGGACGTGCCCTACGACACCCGCCTCTGGTGGCAATTCGCGCTGGATGCCGATGCGCCACGCGGCCTGCGTGCCGCCCTGGGCAGTTCGGTCCTGCTGCTGATCATCGCCCTGGGCTGGCTGCTGCGCGCCGCGCCGCCGCCCATCGAAGCCCCCACCAGCGCCGAGCTCGAGCGGGCCTTCGGCATCGTGCGCAAATCCAGTCAGCCGGATGGCGGCCTGGTGATGACCGGTGACAAGGCCCTGCTCTTCCACGACAGCGACGATGCCTTCCTGATGTACGGACGACGGGGCCGCAGCCTGATCGCCCTCTTCGACCCCATCGGTCGCTCCCAGCCACGCGCCGAGCTGATCTGGAAGTTTCGTGATCTCTGCGACCTGCACCATGCCCGACCGGTGTTCTATCAGGTGCGCGCCGAAAATCTACCCTTCTATATGGACATCGGACTCACCGCGCTCAAGCTCGGCGAAGAGGCGCGCGTGGACCTGCACGCCTTCGATCTCGACAGCAAGGGCAAGAAGGACCTGAGATACACTTGGAATCGTGGCCAGCGCGACGGCCTGGCCATCGAATTCCATGCCCCGGGCGAGGCGCCACTGGACGAACTCAAGGCGATCTCCGACGTCTGGCTGGAAAGCAAGCAGGTGCGCGAGAAAGGCTTTTCCCTGGGTCGTTTCGACCCTGCCTATCTCCAGCACTTCCGCATCGCCGTGGTGCGCTTCCAGGGCAAGGCGGTGGCCTTCGCCAACCTGCTGGAAACCGAACGTCCGGATCTGGCCAGCATCGACCTGATGCGGGTCACCGCGGATGCGCCCAAGCAGACCATGGAATTCCTCATGCTCGGGCTGATCCTGCACTTCAAGGCCGCCGGCTTCGCCCGCTTCTCGCTGGGCATGGTCCCGCTGGCCGGCCTGCATCCCCGCCGTGGCGCCCCTATCACCCAACGCCTGGGCGCCATGGTGTTCAGACGTGGCGAACAGTTCTATAACTTCCAGGGACTGCGTCGCTTCAAGGACAAGTTCGATCCGGAGTGGGAGCCGCGCTACATGGCGGTACCCGCCGGCCTGGACCCCCTGGTCGCCTTCGCCGATACCGCCGCCCTAATCGCCGGGGGTTACACCGGCCTGGTCAAACGTTGAGACTCCTATGCTGAAACGTGCACTCGCAGTACTGCTCGTCATCCTGCTGATCGCGGGGGGCCTGGGCTGGTGGTGGCTCCATCGTTGGCCGTCGGCGCCCCAGGTCAAGGTCCTGGAGCAGCCGGATGGTCGGCTGCTGACCATGGCCGCGCCCAAGGGCGAGCCCCATGCCCGCGTGGTGCTGGCCACGCCGTCGGACCTGCAGCTGGCGGATGCCGATCTGCTGGGCCTGGCCACCAACACCGGCGCCGAGATCGTCCAGTACGAGGTCAGGGTATCCAATGGCTGCCAGGCGCAGAGCGATGACTTCGCCAACGCGGCCAAGCAGCTGAGTGGCGCCCCGACCTTCGTCGGCGGCATCGGCCCAGGCGCCGCCCGCGCCTGGCGCTGGCTGACCACCCAGGACAATCCGAAGGCCGCGGCCCTGAGCGTCGGCTTCAACCTGGAAACCCTGGATTGCCCGGATGCCCTGCCGGCCAAGGCAGCCGCGGGTCAATGGCACATCGCCTGGAACGATCATCCGACCGACGATTCGGCCATCTTCGTGCGCCAGCAGAGCAACGCCGATCTGACCATCGCCGACTACGGCACCGCCCTGCCGGTGGTCCTGCGCACCCAGCTCAAGAATCGTCTGCTGGGCCAGCACAACGACATCCCGACCATCGAGATGCCGGCCGATCCAGACGTCAAGCCCGGTCACCCCGACGTGGTGACCATCTTCTACTCCGGTGACGGCGGCTGGCGCGACATCGACCGTCTCTCGGCCCAGGCCATGAACGAAGCGGGTTATCCGGTCGTCGGCGTGGATTCCCTGCGCTACTTCTGGCAGCACAAGAGTCCCGAGCAGGTCGCCGCCGACCTCGCCAACCTGATGCAGGAATACCGCGAGAAGTGGAACGCCAAGCACTTCGTCCTGGCCGGCTACTCCTTTGGCGCCGACATCCTGCCAGCGGTCTACAACCGCCTGCCCAAGGCCGATCAGGACCAGGTGACCTCGCTGCTGCTGCTGGCCTTCAGCCGCAAGAGCAACTTCGAGATCGCCGTGGAAGGCTGGCTCGGCAAACCGGGCGACGAGGCCGATACCCTGCCGGAAACCAGCAGAATTCCCGCCGCCAAGCTGTTCTGTGTCTATGGCGAGGAAGAGAAGGACGACAGTGGTTGCACCCAGCCGGGTCAACCGGGTGAGAAGCTGGGCCGCCCGGGCGGTCATCACTTCGACGAGAACTACGACAAGCTGGCCGACTTCATGGTCAAGGCCATCGAGGCCCGTACGCCGCAATAGCCACCAGATAGACCGGGCTTGAAGCCTGTTCAAAGTCTAGCGAGCTAGAGCTAAGCAAGGCGAAGATGGCTGAGGAAGCGGAGTTTACGATTGGTAAATGAGCATTCCGAAGCCATCTTCAACGCCGCTTAGCCGACGCGCAGCAGACTTTGGACTGGCTTGGGTCCCGGACGAACGGCCGGAACAAGGGGGCGGTCTCCAACGGTCTATGGCTGCAACAGCCACGGAGACCTCTGTCATGAGCACACCGCTTTCCGCCGACGCCGCCAGCAAGATCCTGGTGGATGCCTTCCAACCCCTCGGCTGCGTGGTATCGTCCGGCGCGGATGGCCATGACCTGGCGCTGGGCGTGGTGGATGCCCAGGGCAAGACGCTCTATACCGAGGAACAACTCAGCGAGACGGACTACAGCGATCCACTGCGCCTGGCTGGCTACATAGGCACGGTGCGCAGCGAGCTGGAAGGCCGCGGCCAGACCCTCGACAGCTGGCAGATGCCCTTCATCACCGATCCTGACACCCTACCGCCGTCGGTATTCAACTAGGCGAAGAAAAGGCCCCTGCTGGGGCCTTTGTTCTTTCTGCGCTCGGCTAGATCTCGACCTGGGTGCCCAACTCGATCACCCGGTTCACCGGCAGCTTGAAGAATCTCAGGTTGCCGTTGGCGTTCTTCATCAGGAAGACGAAGAGATTCTCGCGCCAGGGCGCCATGCCGAGGCGCTTGGAGGCGATCACCGTTTCCCGGCTGAGGAAATAGGTGGTGCGCATCGGGGTGAAATCCAGGCCTGGATAAGGGCAGTGGCTCAAGGCCAGGGGGATGTCCGGCTCGTCCATGAAGCCGTAGTGCAGCACCACGCGATAGAAGCCGTCGCCGAAGTCCTCGACCTCCATGCGCTCGCCACGCGATACCCGCGGGCGATCCTCGTAGCGCACCGTGAGCAGCACCACCTGCTCGTGCAGCACCTGGTTGTGCAGCAGGTTGTGCAGCATGGCATGGGGGACCACGTCGGTCCGGGCGGTGAGGAACACCGCGGTGCCCTTGGCGCGGAACGGCGGTTGGGCACGGATGCTGCTGATAAAGATCGGCAATGGCAGCGCGCCGTCGTCCAGGCGCTCCACCACCAGTTGCCGGCCCCGCTTCCAGGTGGTCAGCAGGATGAAGATGACGATACCGGCGATCACCGGGAAGGAGCCGCCGGAAAAGATCTTCGGCGCATTGGCCGAGAAGTACAGGACGTCCACCAGCAGGAAGCCGATCAGCAACGGCACCATGATCCAGCGCGGCCATTTCCACAGCAAGAGGATCACCGCCGACACCAGGCAGCTGGTGATCAGCATGGTGCCGGTCACGGCCACGCCATAGGCCTCGGCCAGGTTGGCCGAGGACTGGAAGGTCAGGATCAGGAAGATCACCCCCAGCATCAGCGCCCAGTTCATCAGCGGGATGTAGATCTGCCCCTGCTCCTGGCTGGAGGTGTGCTGGATCTGCATGCGCGGAATATAGCCCAGCTGGATGGCCTGGCGGGTCATGGAGAAGGCGCCGGTGATCACCGCCTGGGAGGCGATGACGGTGGCCAGGGTCGACAGCCCGATCATCGGCAGCAGCAGCCATTCCGGGGCCAGCAGATAGAAGGGATTACGGACCGCGGAGGGATCGGCGAGCAGCAGCGCGCCCTGACCGAAGTAGTTGAGCACCAGCCCCGGCAGCACCAGCAGCAGCCAAGCCCGGGCGATGGGTTTGCGCCCGAAGTGGCCCATGTCGGCATAGAGTGCCTCGGCCCCGGTCAGGGCCAGCACGGCCGCGCCCAGGACGATGAAACCCTTCACCGGATTGGCGGCAAAGAACTCCACTGCCCAATAGGGATTGAAGGCCTTGAGCACCTCAGGCTGCTGGACGATGCCATAGACGCCCAGGGCGCCCAGGGTGGTGAACCAGAGCACCATCACCGGGCCGAAGAACTTGCCGATGGTGGCGGTGCCGCGCTTCTGGATGGCGAAGATGCCGACCAGGATCACCAGGGCGATGGGCACGACCCAGGCTTCCAGACCGTCGAAGGCCAGCTCCAGCCCCTCCACCGCCGACAACACCGAGACCGCCGGAGTGATCATGCTGTCGCCATAGAAGAGCGCGGCGCCGAACAGGCCGAGCAACACCAGGGTGGTGGCCAGGCGCGGCGAGCCCTGAGCGGCGCGACGGGCCAGGGCGGTGAGAGCCATGATGCCGCCCTCGCCCTGGTTGTCGGCGCGCATGACGAAGGTGATGTACTTGAGGGTGACGACCCAGATGAGCGACCAGAAGATCAGCGACAGGATGCCGAGCACGCTGTCGTGGTTCAGCGCCAGGCCATAGTGCGGCGAGAAGACTTCCTTGAGGGTATAGAGAGGACTGGTACCGATGTCGCCGTATACCACGCCGGTGGCGAGCACGATCATTCCCAAGGCCGAAGGGGCTTTACCACCGTGCTCGTGTTCCGGACGGCTCATGCAGGGCTCCTAGAGTCTAAAATCGGCGCATCCTGCGCCGAAGCGGCGTCAGGATCAAGTTGAAAAGGCCGGTAGCGTGGCGCGGGCAACCTCTCGGCGCAGCGCTTCAAGGACCATAGACTCTCTGGTCGGCAAAAAGCTCTGTGCGGTCGCCAGGACCGGCGTACCCCTTCCAAGCAGCGGCAGAGATGGCTAGAATCGCGCGTTTTTTGATCAAGGCGCCTCCTGAGCGCCCGCCGAGGTTAGCCCATGTCCATCCAAACGTCCGCCCCCAAGGTCGGTTTCGTCAGCCTCGGCTGTCCCAAGGCCACCGTCGACTCCGAACGCATCCTTACCCAGCTGCGCATGGAAGGCTACGAGATCGTACCGACCTATGAAGACGCCGACGTGGTGGTGGTCAACACCTGCGGTTTCATCGACAGCGCCAAGGCCGAATCCCTCGACGCCATCGGCGAGGCCATCGCCGAGAACGGCAAGGTGATCGTCACCGGGTGCATGGGGGTCGATGAGGGCAACATCCGCGGCGTGCACCCCAGCGTGCTGGCGGTGACCGGTCCGCAGCAGTACGAGCAGGTGGTCAGCGCCGTCCACGAGGTGGTGCCGCCGCAGTTGGAGCACAATCCGCTGATCGACCTGGTCCCGCCCCAGGGCATCAAGCTGACCCCGCGCCACTATGCCTATCTGAAGATCTCCGAGGGCTGCAACCACAGCTGCAGCTTCTGCATCATCCCCTCCATGCGCGGCAGGCTGGTCAGCCGCCCGGTGGGTGACGTGCTGTCCGAGGCCGAGCGGCTGGTCAAGGCGGGCGTGAAGGAGCTGCTGGTGATCTCCCAAGACACCAGCGCCTACGGCGTCGATCTCAAGTACAAACTGGACTTCTGGAACGGCCAACCGGTCAAGACGCGCATGCTGGAACTCTGCGAGGCGCTGTCGGGCATGGGGGTCTGGGTGCGCCTGCACTATGTCTACCCCTACCCCAACGTCGACGACGTCATTCCGCTGATGGCCGCCGGCAAGCTGCTGCCCTATCTGGACATCCCCTTCCAGCACGCCAGCCCCAAGGTGCTCAAGTCCATGAAGCGCCCGGCGTTCGAGGACAAGACCCTGGCGCGCATCAAGCGCTGGCGGGAGATCTGCCCGGAGCTGACCATCCGCTCCACCTTTATCGTCGGCTTCCCCGGCGAGACCGAGGAAGACTTCCAGTACCTGCTGGACTGGCTCACCGAAGCCCAGCTGGATCGCGTCGGCTGCTTCCAGTATTCGCCGGTCGAGGGCGCGCCGGCCAACGAGCTGGGCCTGGACCCGGTACCAAACGAGATCAAGCAGGAGCGCTGGGAGCGCTTCATGGCGCACCAACAGGCCATCTCCGCCGCGCGCCTGCAGCTCAAGATCGGTCGCGAGATCGAGGTGCTGATCGACGAGGTGGACGAGCAAGGCGCCATTGGCCGCTCCTACGCCGATGCCCCGGAAATCGACGGCAACGTCTATGTCGACAGCGCCAATCCCCTCAAGCCAGGCGACAAGGTCTGGGTGCGGGTCACCGACGCCGACGAGTACGACCTCTGGGCAGAGGCGCTCTGATCCCTAGCTAGTCATGCAGACGGTGGGTGCCGGGCACATGGGCGTGCCCGGCCGCACTGCAGCTGGCGGTGGTCGCCGATGGCGCCGCCGGCTGACCGAGTTCGCGCAGGATGCCGCAACGGTCGCCTTCGCCTTCCCCCTGGCACTGCCGTCTCAGGGTCACCAGCTGTTCGCGCAGCTGATTCAACTCGCGAATGCGCACCTCGACATGATGCAGATGGGCGCCGATCAGGGCGTCCACCTGGGCGCACCCCGGCGTGGCGGTATCCCGTAGCGCCAGCAGCGCCCGGATCTCTTCCAGGGTCATGTCCAGGGAACGGCAATGACGCACGAAGATCAGGCGCTCGACCTGATCCTCGTCATAGCTGCGGTAGTTGCTGCTGCTACGCGCCGCCGGGCGCAGCAGGCCTTCACGCTCGTAGTAGCGGATGGTCTCGACCGCGCAGTCGGTGCGCCGGGCCAATTCGCCAATCTTCATCGTGCCTTTCTCGCTCCGCTGACATCCGGACAGCCTGCCGCGCTCGCGGCCCTGGGGCAAGGGTTCTGGAACTACCGGCAAGCGGTGGGAAGAGACGTTGGCGACCGCTCAGCCGGTGCGGACGGGCAGGCAGATAGAACGACGCCCCGGCGATGAGTGGATCGCCGGGGCGTCGCGACAAACATCAGACTAGTTGGCGTTGTTCTGGTACAGCGCGGAAGCACGGGCGGGATGTTCCGACTGGAATTGCGCTTGGGCATTGGCCCGGATCGATTTGCTGGACAGGTCGCGACTGGCCGCGGATGCGGTACCCGACAGCAGGCCCATGAACAGGACGGCAACGAGCGCTTGGATACCCAGGACTTTCATAGCGAATACCTCTTGGTTGTGCTGTTTCGATAGACACAGCGTACTCCCAGTACTAATCCGCCAAAAAGTCGCTTTTCCGTGAGTGATATTTACCTATTAGGCAAATATCACCAGGGAACGTCTTGATACTGCCTCGGACATTCGCTCATCGGCCAGGCGCGCTGCCCACCTATTGCAACTCGCTCAGCTGTTTTTCCAGGCCCATGGCCTGGCCTGCCCCGACACTGGTCAGGTGGAACAAGCCATAGGCCTCCAGATAGGTCCAGCGACTCAAAGGACCATTGCCTGAGATGCCATGTCGGCATTCGAGAGTCTTGGCCCTGCCACTGAGAGTAGCCAGCACCTTGCGCGCCTCACCCTCGCCCACCACCTTGCAGGACAGCTTGATCTCCCGCTGCTCCGCGCCCTTCAGATTGCCGGTCAGGGTCTGCCGGGCTTGGTAGCCGACCTGGCTGCCCACCGCGAGCCTCCGCCAGTCGCCGCTGAAGCTCAGTCGATCCAGGCTGGCGAGTTCTTCCACCGGCAGATTGCCGTTGTCGAGGCGGGTGCGGCGTACCAGGTCGATCAGCCCGCGCCAATTGAGCGAGTCGACCCGTGCCGCCCTGCCCTGGGCGCTGAAGCGCAACAAGCCTGGCTGCGCGCCAGGGCTGACCCGGACCTCTTCGCGATAGGCCTGGGTCTGGCCTTCGTAACGGCTCTCGCCCGCCTCTACGAAGCGCTGCACGGCCATGGCTGGCGCGGGTAGCGCCAGCGCCTTGAGCGCCTGCAGAGGCTGAGCCTGGGCCGCGGGCAACTCGCCAGCGGGCGACGGTGCAGCCGGCGTTGTCGCGGCGGCCTTGATCCCGCCCAGGCGTGGCGTGGCCAGTAAGGCATCCCGGCGGTCACAGGCGGCTTCCAGCAGGGTGCGCCGCTCGACGGGAGCGGCAGCGAAGGTCTCTTGCCCCTGGGCGCCTGGCTGGCTGTCAGTTATCCGCCCGGCGTCATCCAGGCCGTAACGCGCCAGCAGCAGATAACGGCGCGCGGTACAGTCGGCGGCCAGGGATTCGCGCCACTGGCGCACCGGAGCGCCATAGCGCGGCGTCTGCAGCTGGACGGGCAACTGTTGGCCTCCCCAGAAGCGGCGCACCCCGTTGGCGTCCACCAGGCTGTTGCGGTCGATGACCAGGGTGTCGCCACCGGCGCCGCTGGCGAGGACACGCCAATCCTCACTGGCCGGCTGGGCGCAGAGCGCAGCCACGTCTGGACGCTGCTTGAGCGCCTCGACCTTGGCGGCGCTCAGCGCCAGGGGCGCGGCATAGCCATTCACCCGTCCGGGATAGACGCGCTGATCGCCCTCCAGAAAGAGCAATTCGGCCTGTTCATCCACGCAATCCAAGGCCACCAACGCGGCGCCGCCATCCGCCAGGGCCAGCGCCAGTTGCAGGCGAGAGCCCTGGCGCAGGATGCTTTCAGCCACAACGGGCCGGGTGAAGAGCTCCTCGGCATCGGTCACCGGTTCGGCAGGCGGCTGCTGGGTGCTGCAACCGGCCAGCAGCGACAGCAGGCAGAAGGCGTAAATACGGTTGGAGATCATGGTTCCTCTCGGCTGAAAACCGCGATGGCTGTCGCGAACAGCAAATTGACCTGAACGAAATGCGTCTGGCGCGGATCAATAAGGGAAGCATGCCGCTTGGCATGACCTCTCCCGTTTCCCAACATGAGGTGCATTCATGAATACCGATCAGATCATAGGCAATGCCAAGGACGCTACCGGCAAGGTCCAGGACAGCTTCGGCGCCGCGACCGGCAATGCCGATTGGCAAGCCGAGGGCAAGGCCCGTCAACTGGAAGGCAAGCTGCAGGAGCAATATGGCCAGGCCATCGACTGCGCACGCAACGTGACCGCCGACAAACCCTTCACTGCCCTGGCCATCGCCGGCGGTGTCGGTTTCGTTCTGGGCGTACTGCTGTCGCGCTCCTGATCGGAGACGCGGGGCTGGCCGATGCGCCAGCCCCAAAACGAAAAGGCCTGCTCAGACAGGCCTTTTTGTTTTGGGACTCGCTCAGGATTCCAGCGCAACGAGGTGCTTGCGCACCGTGTCCACGATATCGCCGATGTTGAAGGGCTTTTGGAACACGGCATCGAACAGCTCAGCGCTTTCCTGGGCCAGGTGCGCCTGGGCACCGCTCATCAGGATGATGGGCAGGTGTTGTAGGCCCTGGCGTTCGCGCAGGGCCTCCGCCAATTCGCGGCCATTCATCACCGGCATCATGAAGTCGGTGATGACCAGCGACGGTAGTTCTCGATCGAAGACATCAAGCGCTCGGCGGCCGTTGCTCGCCTTGACCACCATGTAGCCTTCGTCTTCAAGAGCGAAGGCCAGGATGTCCGCTATCAGAAATTCGTCATCGACTACCAGTATCGTCGTCATGTGGAGACTCTCCCAGCCGACGCGATCATGGTTGTATTGAGGGCATGGCTGAACCGGAAAGCACCTTCACCATGTCTTTGAACGCCTTTTTCAGTTCGATTCCCGAGTTGTCTATCACCATCTCGCGTAGCGAGGGGTCATAAAGGCTATCCCGCACCTTGAGGATGGACAGAACTCTTTTGATCTCCGCCTCGGCCTCGACGAATCGCAGCAAAATCAGATTGTCCACCATGCTGGAAAGTTCGGGAGCCGGCGCTGCTATATCCGCGCCAAACATGTCCCGTAATTCCCAAGTAGCTAGAACTGTGACGCCCTGGGTACGCAGCTCGTTCAGTAATGCACTGAAGTATTCGATGAGCCGCCCCTGGGGCAAGGCGAAGCGGGCAATGGCGCCCAGACTGTCGATCACCAGCCGTTTGATGCCGTGCTGCTGGACCAGCGCAAGCAGCTTCAGACCCACTTCATCAAGGCGCAACTCGGTCGTGGGCTGCCAGTGCATGTGCAGTGCGCCCTGATCGATACGGCCGGCCAGATCGAGCCCCAGGGCGTCGGCCTTGAGCTGCAGCCGCTCCGGCGGTTCATAGAAGCTGAACATCAGACCGGGGGCCTCGGACGTGCAGGCGGCCAGGAAATTCAGCGAGATGGACGTCTTGCCGGCACCCGAGGGCCCCATGAGCAAGGTGGTCGAGCTTTCCGGTAGCCCGTTCTCGATCATCGCATCCAGCGAAGCCACGCCGCTGGTTACGCGCTGGTTCCCAATGCGATAGGTCGCGCCCACCGAGGGATCGCGATAGAGAGTTTCCAACCGTGGAAACACGGTGATGCCGGCATCGGAGATGGTGAATTCGTGGAAGCCCGGCAACGCGCCACTACCGCGAGTCTTGCGCAGTGCCAGACGGCGGATGGTGCGACTGCCGATCTCTTCCTCGTGCAGATCCAGCACGCCATCGACCATGGTGTGCTCCGGGCTACCGTCTTCGAGACGCGCGCTGGTGAGAAAGATCACCGTGCAACCGGCAAAGGCCGCATGCCCCTGCAACTCGGCGATGAACTTCTTGGTGTCGATGGGCGTTTCCGCACGCGACCGAGCGTTGAGCAGACCATCCACCACCAGCAGACTGGCCTTTTGCCGGCTGATTTCCCGCCGCAGGAGACGCACGACCTCATCCAGCCCCTCGCCTTCCATGGTATCGAAGGCGCTCAGGTACTGGACCTGATCCCCGATGCAGGAGCGGTCGAAGAAATCCAGCGTGGAAAAGAATTGGAACATCCGCTCATGGGTTTCCGACAGCATGGTTGCGAACAGCACCCGGCCACCGCCGCGCACATGGTTGAAGGCGATCTGATTGGCCATGATCGATTTGCCGGAGCCCGGACGGCCCTGGATGACATAGGACGCGCCTGCAACCAGGCCTCCCTTCAAGATCTCATCCAGCCCCTGGATACCGGTTACGACGCGCTCGAGTCGATTCAAGAACGATGCCTCAAACTAATGATGTGTCTGGGACGCCTAACTAGGCGCCCGGTGCTTCGCAGGCAAGAGCCTATAAGGGTGCTACCGAAATAGCCAGCTAGAGGGCTTGGTCTCAGCCGCGTTTGCGAATCAGTCCTTCCTGGGCCACTGAGGCCACCAGCTGTCCCGCGCGGTTGTAGATGCTGCCGCGGCACAGACCGCGAGCCCCGCCGGCCCAGGGACTGTCGATGGCGTAGAGCAACCAGTCGTCCAGGCGGAAATCGCGGTGGAACCAGACCGCATGGTCGAGGCTGGCGATCTGCAGCGAGCGATCCCAGAAACTGGTGCCGTGGGGCAGCAGCGAGCTGGGCAGCAGATTGAAGTCCGAGGCATAGGCCAGCAGATAGCGATGCAGCGCCGGCTGGTCCGGCAGATCGCCGGTGGCGCGGAACCAGACGTGGCGAACCGGCTCGGTGGGCTCCGGCTTGAAGGGGTCGGTAAAGACCACCGGGCGCATCTCGATCGGCCGCGGCCCGAGCAGCTTGTCGCGTAAGGGCGCAGGAATCAGCTCGGCGTACTTTTGCGCGTGGGCGATCTCCGATTGCAGCGTCTCGGGCGCGGGCACGTCCGGCATGGTGGTCTGGTGCTCGAAGCCCGGCTCTTCGATATGGAACGAAGCGCTGCAGAAAAAGATCGGCTGTTCACCCTGGAAGGCAGTGACCCGGCGGGTGGAAAAGCTGCCCCCGTCGCGGATGCGATCCACCTGGTAGGTCACTGCCTCCACGGCCGAACCGGCGCGCAGGAAATAGCCATGCAGGGAGTGCACCTGGCGCGCCTCGGGCACGGTCTGGCTGGCCGCTGACAGCGCCTGCCCCAGCACCTGCCCGCCAAAGAGCTGGGGAAAGCCGAGATCCTGGCTCCCGCCGCGATACAGATCGGGGGCCAGGGATTCGAGGGTCAGCAGTTCGACCAGGTTGTCCAGCACCTTACTCATGGGAAGGGTTCCTTGACAGAGAGCGATCATCATACGCAAAACCGGTCAAATCCTGTGCGTTCGCCGTGCTTCCAGACACATTACTCATCGTATGACGATAACTGGTGGAGCTTGTGGCCCCATAAGCGGTCACAATGAGGGTACCGCTGTCCGCTCGCAGGCTTCCTCCCCATGACCGAAACCGCCAACGCCTCGTCTCCCCATCCGTCCGCGGCCAAGATCGCGGAGCTGGGCAAGGGTCTCGGGCACGACGACATCTTCTTTGCCGCCGTGAAAAAGACCCGGATGCCGATGATCGTGACGGATCCGCACCAGCCGGATAATCCGATCATCTTCGCCAACGAGTCCTTCTTGCGCACCACGGGCTACGCGCTGGACGAGGTCATGGGCCGTAACTGCCGCTTCCTGCAGGGGCCGGACACGCGCCCGGAACATATCGCTGAAATCCGCAGCGCGCTGCGCGAGCAACGGGATTGCGACATTGAATTGCTGAACTACCGCAAGGACGGTTCGACCTTCTGGAATGCGCTGTTCATCTCCCCGGTGCTTGATCCCCAGGGCCAGCTGCTCTACTACTTCGCCTCGCAGCTGGACGTCTCCCGCCGCCGCGACGCCGAGGATGCCCTGCGACAGGCGCAGAAGATGGAAGCCCTCGGCCAGCTCACCGGGGGCATCGCCCACGACTTCAACAACCTGCTGCAGGTGATGGTCGGCTACCTGGACATCCTGAGGATCAATCTGGATCGTCCGGAACTGGACAAGGACAAGGCCAAGCGCCATGTCGACAACACCCGCGACGCGGTGAATCGGGCAGCCACCCTGACCCAGCAGCTGCTGGCCTTTGCCCGCAAGCAGCGCCTGACCGGGCGCGCGGTGGACCTGAACAAACTCATTGAGGCCCGTCAGGGCCGCCTGTCCCAGGCACTGGGCGGGCCCTTCCGCTTCATCTTCCGGCCGGCTCCGGCCTTGTGGAATTGCCGGCTCGATCCGATCCAGCTGGAGACGGCGCTGCTCAATATCGTCGATAACGCCCGCCTGGCCATGCAGGAGCGCGGTACCGGCACCCTGACCCTGGAGACCCTCAACGTCGAGGTCAATGGTCAGGATCTGGCCCACGGCGGCCTGGCCCAGGGGCACTATGTCTGCATCGCCCTGACCGACACCGGCTGCGGCATGTCCACCGACGTGCTCGGTCGGGCCCTGGATCCTTTCTTCACTACCCGTGACGAAGGTCAGGGCAGCGGCTTGGGCCTGTCCATGGTCTATGGCTTTCTCAAGCAGTCGGGCGGCCTGGTGAGGCTCTATTCGGAAGTCGGCATAGGCACCTCGGTGCGTCTCTACTTCCCGGTCTCCGAAGAGGAGGCGCGCGACCATCCGGCGCCCCTGCCGACCCCGCACGAGGACGGCGGCGGTTCCGAGACCATCCTGGTGGTGGACGATCGCCCGGACGTGGCGGCCCTGGCCCAGGCCATTCTGGAAGAGACCGGCTACCAGGTGCTGGTCGCCCACAATGGCCAGCAGGCGCTGGACATCCTTGCCCGCGAGCCTGCCATCGACCTGCTGTTCAGCGACCTGATCATGCCCGGCGGCATGAATGGCGTGATGTTGGCCAAGGAGGCGCAGCGGCGCCAACCCGAGCTGCGCATCCTGCTCACCACGGGCTATGCCAACAACGCCCTGGAACTGGAGGAAGGCAACGGCGAGCGCTTCCCCATTCTCAACAAGCCCTATGGCCGCCAGGATTTGACCCGCTGGATCCGCCGTATGCTGGACAACGCCCAGCCATGAAGGACGAGGCCCTGGAGCGCGAGCCCGCCAGCTGCGACACCGGGCAGGATGGCCCGGTGGATCTCCAGAGCTTTCTGGCCTGTCTGGAGCGGGTGGGCAACAGCCCCAGCCAGGTCTCGGTGCAGCACCTGATCGATGCCATCGGCAGTCGCTCCTTTGGTCCCATGATCCTTTTGCCAGGGGTACTGGCGATCTCGCCGCTGACCGGCATTCCCGGCATCGCCACCGCCATCGCCGTCTTCGTCATGCTGGTGAGCGGCCAGTTGCTGATGGGGCGTGACCACTTCTGGCTGCCGCGCTGGGTGCTGCAGCGCTCGATCTCGCGCGGCAAATTGCGCAAGTCGCTGCGCCTGCTGCAGCGGCCGGCGCGCTGGGTGGACAAGGTGGTCAAGTCGCGCCTGCGGGTACTCACCTCGCGGCCCGCGCACTTCGTCACCGCCCTGCTCTGCATTCTCATCGCCGCGACCATGCCGGTGCTGGATCTGGTGCCCTTCGCCAACACCACGGCCGGGCTGGCGCTGACCTCTTTCGCCCTGTCGCTGATCGCCCGTGACGGCCTGCTGTTCCTCCTGGCGCTGGGTTTCTGCACCGGTATCCTCTGGTTCATCCTGGAGCTCCTGGTGTTTTGAGCGCCCGCCTGCCGCTGGTCTACCACGAGGACTACAGTCCGTCCTTCCCCGCCGGCCATCGCTTTCCGATGGAGAAATTCCGTCTGCTGCACGAGCACCTGAGTGCCAGCGGCATCCTGGGCGCCGATAACTGGCGGCGCCCTGACCGCTGTCCGGACGAGTTGCTGGCGCTGGCCCATGCGCCGGACTACATCCGGGCCTTCCAGGCCGGCGAACTGGCACCGCCGCTGCAGCGCCAGCTGGGCCTGCCCTGGAGCGAAGCCCTGGTGCGCCGGACCATCCGCGCGGTGGGCGGCTCCTTGCTCACCCTAGAGCTGGCGCTGCGCCATGGCCTGGCCTGTCACCTCGCCGGAGGGACCCACCACGCCCACCATGACTATCCGGCCGGCTTCTGCATCTTCAACGACCTGGCGATCCTGGCGCTGTCGCTGCTGGAAAGCGGTCGCGCCGGGCGGGTGCTGATCCTGGATTGCGATGTGCACCAGGGCGACGGCACGGCGCGCATCCTCGCCGAGGTCCCTGACGCCATCACCGTCTCCCTGCACTGCGCCACCAACTATCCAGCGCGCAAGGCGCAAAGCGACTGGGACATCCCCTTGCCCCGCGGTCTGGACGACGCCGGCTACCTGCGGGTGCTCGACGACGCCCTGGGCTATCTGCTGCCCCTCTATCAGCCCGACGTGGTGCTCTACGATGCCGGGGTGGACGTCCATCGCGATGACGCCCTGGGCTATCTGGACCTCACCGATGCCGGTCTCGCCGCCCGCGACGGCTTGGTCTTGCGGCGTTGCCTGGCGGCGGATATACCGGTCGTAGGGGTGATCGGTGGCGGCTATTCGGCCGATCGCCTGGCGCTGGCCCGCCGGCACGGCATCCTCCATCACACCGCGACCCAGGTCTGGCAGGAGCTGGGTCTGAACTGAACGGGAGCTTCAATGAGCAAGACCGCCAAGACCTCCGAATCCAGCCAGGCGCGCCTGGCGGTGCTGATCGATGCGGACAACGCACCGGCCGCCATCGTCGATGGCCTCATGGCCGAGATCGCCCGCTTCGGCGTGGCCAGCGTCAAGCGCATCTATGGCGACTGGACCCAACCGCAACTGAACAGCTGGAAGAAGGTGCTGCTCGACCACTCCATCCAGCCGGTGCAGCAATTCGGCTACACCAAGGGCAAGAACGCCACCGACAGCGCCCTGATCATCGATGCCATGGACCTGCTCTATACCCGTCGTTTCGACGGCTTCTGCCTGGTCTCCAGCGACAGCGACTTCACCCGCCTGGCGGCGCGGCTGCGCGAGGAAGGCCTGACGGTCTACGGTTTCGGCGAGGAGAAGACACCGGATCCCTTCGTCTCGGCCTGCGACAGATTCATCTACACCGAGATCCTCAGGTCGAAGCCACGCGAAGAGGCTCGCGAAACCACCAGCGCCACCGACAAGCCCGCGACCACCAACCGTGGCAAGCCCAAGTTGAACACCATTCTCAAGCTCATCGAACAGGCCGTGGAAGACGCCTCCGACGAAGGCGGCTGGGCCAACCTGGGCATGGTCGGGGCCAACCTGGGCAAGGTGCGTCCGGACTTCGATGCCCGCCTCTATGGGCATCGCAAATTCAGTGGCCTGGTGAAGGCCCATGGCGACAGGTTCGAGGTGCAGGAACGCGATCCTGCTGATGGCAGCGCGGGTAAGGCCGTGTACATCCGCAACCGCTGACACCGTTCCGCCTGCCCGGCTCTGGCCCGGGCTTTGGCGGCGAAAAGCCACAATCGGTCGCCATCAAGGTGCCATACCACCGGTCCGACATCGCGGAACCGCTCGGCTGGCGGCGGCCTCCACCTCTAGGTAAACGCTACCCAACGGAGACCGCCATGCGAGCCTTGACCTACCACGGTGCCCACGATGTCCGCGTCGATACCGTTCCCGATCCGACCATCCAGGACGCCGACGACATCGTCCTGCGGGTGACGGCCACGGCCATCTGCGGTTCGGACCTGCACCTCTACCGCGGCAAGATCCCCACCGTCGAACACGGCGATATCTTCGGCCACGAATTCATGGGCATCGTCGAGGAAACCGGCCCGGCCGTCACCGCCGTGCAGAAGGGCGATCGGGTGGTGATTCCCTTCGTCATCGCCTGTGGCAGCTGCTTCTTCTGCAACCAGGATCTCTACGCCGCCTGCGAGACCACCAACACCGGCCGCGGCGCCATCCTCAACAAGAAACAGATCCCGCCGGGGGCGGCGCTGTTCGGCTTCAGTCACCTCTATGGCGGCGTACCGGGCGGCCAGGCCGAATACGTGCGCGTGCCCAAGGCCAACACCGGTCCCTTCAAGGTGCCCGGCACCCTGGCTGACGAAAAGGTGCTGTTCCTGTCCGACATCCTGCCCACCGCCTGGCAGGCCGTGCTCAACACCGGCATCGGCCAGGGTTCGAGCATCGCCATCTATGGCGCCGGACCGGTCGGCCTGCTGTCGGCCGCCTGTGCGCGGATGCTGGGTGCCGAGCGTATCTTCATGGTCGATCACCACCCCTATCGCCTGGCCTATGCCCAGCAGACCTATGGCGTCATCCCGATCAACTTCGACGAGGACGACGATCCGGCGGCCACCATCATCGAGCAGACGCCCGGCAAGCGGGGTGTGGATGGAGTCGTGGATGCCGTGGGCTTCGAGGCCAAGGGCAGCACCACCGAGACCATCCTCGCCAACCTCAAGCTGGAAGGCAGCAGCGGCAAGGCCCTGCGCCAGTGCATCGCGGCCGTGCGGCGCGGTGGCACCGTGAGCGTGCCCGGGGTCTATGCCGGTTTCATCCATGGTTTCCTGTTCGGTGATGCCTTCGACAAGGGCCTGACCTTCAAGATGGGCCAGACCCACGTGCAGCGCTATCTACCGGAACTGCTGGAACACATCGAGCGTGGCGACTTGGCGCCGGAGGCCATCATCACCCACCGGATGTCCCTGGAGCAGGCGGTCGAGGGCTACAAGATCTTCGACAAGAAGCAGGAGGACTGCCGCAAGGTGATCCTGACGCCGGGGCGGACCGAACCGCTGATTCCCGAGCGGCTGGAAGAACCCCTGGCGGCACCCCTGGGTCAGGCTGGCGTGGTCTAAGAACCTAGCACCTCGCGTACAATGGCGGTTTTCCGTAGCTCCTGGATGCCGCCATGTCTCTCTCCCCCGCCGCCCCTGCCGTCGCTGTCATCGGGGGTGGCCCCGCCGGGCTGATGGCGGCCGAGACTCTGGCCGCCGCCGGCATCCCGGTGGATCTCTTCGATGCGATGCCTTCCGTGGGCCGCAAGTTTTTGCTGGCCGGCGTGGGTGGCATGAACATTACCCATGCCGAGGAGCAGGCCGCCTTTCGCCAGCGTTATCGCGAGCGCGAGAGCGGAGTCAGCCCCTGGCTCGACAGCTTCGACAGCGATGCCCTGCGCGCCTGGATCCATGAGCTGGGCATCGAGACCTTTGTCGGCACCTCGGGACGCGTGTTTCCCGCCGACATGAAGGCCGCGCCCCTGCTGCGTGCCTGGCTGCATCGGCTGCGCGACCAGGGCGTGCGCATCCACACCCGCAGTCGCTGGCTGGGCTGGGACGCCGAGGGCCGGTTGCGCCTGGCCACCCCGGAGGGCGAGCGTCTGCTGCAGCCCCAGGCCACGGTGCTGGCACTGGGCGGGGGCAGCTGGCCGCGGCTCGGCTCGGATGGGGCCTGGCAGGCGCTGCTGGCGGCGCGGGGGATCAGACTGCGCCCGTTGGAACCGGCCAATTGCGGTTTCGAGGTGGCTGGCTGGAGTGACTTCCTCAAGACCCGCCACGCCGGCGCGCCGATCAAGCCCGCCGCCCTGGCCCTTCCGGGTCAGCCGCCACGCCAGGGCGAATTCGTGCTGACCGACACAGGGATCGAGGGCAGCCTGGTCTATGCGCTGTCCGCCGAGATCCGCACGGCCATCGAACGGGATGGCCAGGCGACCCTGACCCTGGATCTGGCGCCGCAGCGTGACCTGGCCGAACTCGGCCGGGCCCTGGCCAAGTCCCGCGGTAGCCAGTCCCTGGCCAACCACCTGCGGCGCCATGCCGGGATCGACGGCGCCCGGGCCGCCCTGCTCCGCGAGTTGGCTCCGCCGGTGACCTTCCAGGACATGGGCCGATTGGCTCAGGCCTGCAAGGCCGTGCCCCTCACCGTGGTCAGGCCACGGCCCCTGGCGGAAGCGATCAGCAGCGCGGGCGGCGTGCCCCTGGAAGCGCTGGACGCTGGCCTGATGCTGCGGCAATTGCCGGGCGTCTTCTGCGCCGGCGAGATGCTCGACTGGGAAGCACCCACCGGCGGCTATCTGCTCACGGCCTGCTTCGCCAGCGGCCGGGCAGCGGGCCAGGGGGTGCTGCGCTGGCTGGCCGCTGGCGGCAGCTCGGCCTGAGCGGTCCGGTCGCGATGCGCCTCTGCCGTTCGCGGCCGGCCCCTGTGCTGCCAGACGGCGCTCGGGCGCGGTAGCATAGGCAGCGACCACGGCACTCATCATGGATCCATGCCCCCTTCCCAGGCGTTGTCGGAATTCAGGCAGTTGTTGCGCGATCTGGCAGGCGATCTCCGCCAGTTCGGCCGCGACCGGCGCCGTCTGGTCGACGAACTGGAGACCCTGACCTCGGTCTTTCTGGCGATCCTGCTCGGCCACCTGGCCGGGGTTCAGCATGTCGGTTGGGCGGCGTTCAGCGGCTACATCGTGATGAGGTCATATGTCCGCGACAGTTTCTCGCGCGGCTGCCTGCGGGTGCTGGGTACCGGTATCGGCGCCGCCGGTGCCCTGTTGGTCCTGCGCCACCTGCAGCTGAACCCCTACGAGCAGGCCATCCTGCTGGGCACGGTGGGCAGCGTCACCCTCTATCTGACACTGGTGGGCCGCTATGGCTATGCCTGGTTGCTGGGCGGCCTCACCTACGTCATGGTGGTCCTGGCGAGCCTCCAGGCGCCCGATCAGCTCGAGCGATACGCCCTGTCACGGCTGTTGGAGGTGGCGCTCGGCACCTCGGCCTGCGTGCTGGTGAGCGCGCTGTCCACCTACGGCGTCCGTGCGCGCCTGTGGCCCAGGACGCCAACCACGGTGGCCTCGACGCCGCGGACCCTGGGTGTCTGGCAGCCCCTGGCGTTGCGCCATGCACTGCAGGGAGGTCTGGCCCTGGCCCTGCTGTCCCTGGGCGCGACGGCAGAGATCGGGGTGGATGTCAGCCAGGCGGCCATCACCATCCTGGCGGTCATGGTGGTTCCCTTCGACGGCCTGAGCAGCGCCGGCAAGGCGGTCTCCAGAAGGCTGTTGCATCGAATGCTCGGCTGCCTGCTCGGGGGTGGCCTGGCGGCCCTCCTGCTGCTGGTCAGCCAGGAAAGCCTCTGGCTGACGCTGGCGGGCGTTGCGCTCGGTGTGCTGATTGGCAGACACCTCGAGAACGGTCCGCTCGGTATCGGCTATCTCGGCATGCAGTTCGCGCTGGCGTTTCTGGTGGTGATGGTGCCTGACCACTATGACCATATCGACCCGGTGGCGGGCCTGGCCCGGCTGGGCGGTATCCTGCTGGGCTTTCTGGTGCTGGAGCCGGTGTACTGGCTCTCGACCTGGCTGATCAGGCGCCTGTCACCCGGAAGGCCCTAAGGCACGGCGGCGCCGAGCTCAGCCCGGGCGCTCGACGAACTCGGTGGCCGGCGAGCCATCGGCATTGTGCTGACGGATCACCGCCGGGCGCCCTTCCGCGTCCAGCAGCACCTGGCCGATGCCGGCACCGTTCCAAAGTCGCTCGCCGGCCTCGCGGCGATCCGGCAGGCGCGGTTGCAGCTCCCAGCGGCGGCGCTTGGTGAAGCCGTTGAGCGGCGACCAGGGCGCATAGAGCCAGCGATTGAGCCGGTCCAGGGTGGCCAGCAGGCGCGGCGGGAATTCGTTCTTGATGCCGCTGCTGGTGATCTGCCAGAGCCGCGGCTCACCGCGTCGGTCCCGGATGCGGATGTCGTAGACGAAGGAATAGTGCACGTCGCCGGAGAGCACCACGTAGTTGCCCGGGGTGCGGCGGTGGCGAAAGATGTTGAGCATGGTCTTGGCCGCCCCGGGGTGGGCCATCCAGTTCTCGGCATCCACCATCAGCGGCTGGCCGAACCAGGTGAAGATGCGCTGCACCGCCTCGATCAGCTTGACGCCGAACATGGGCGCGGCCGAAACGATCACCGCCGACGGATGATCCAGCAGGTCCTGCTGCAACTCGCAAAGGGCCTCCCAGTCCATCAGGCCCGACGGGTGCTCCAGGCGGAGTTCGCTGCGCCAACGGCGCGTACGGGTGTCCAGCACGATCAGCGGCGGGCTGGTCTTGAGCACATAGTGCCAACCCTGGAACCGCAGCAGATCGTCGATGCACTGATTTTGCGCCGCACAGTCCAGCTTGCCGTCGTCTCCCGCGGTGGCCAACAGGCAGGCGGTGGCGGCCAACGGCTCGGCGACCGATTCCGGCGCGTTGCCCCAGGCCTGGCAGAGCAGATAGGCCAGCAGGGCATTGCCGAGGATGCGCCGGGAGAAGGGATGCCCATAGGCCGTCTCCTCCCAGCGGGCGGATAGATTCCAGTCGTCGGTGACGTCATGGTCGTCGAAGATCATCAACGTGGGTACCCAGGCCAGGGCCCGCGCAGCCTGGGGCAGGGTCGCCACGAAGCCTTCGATGCAGCGCGACTCGGCGGCGTAACGCTCACGGTCCTTATCGTCGAGCGCCGGTGGCACGACCTCGATCAGGCTCCAGGGCGTGGGGGACCAGCAGAGCAGATAGAGCGCCAGCACCTCGCTCAGGGTCACCAGGTGATTGTGGGCATTGGTGGAGGTGAAGATCGGCTTTTCCACCCCGCCAAAGAATTTCTCGCGCAGCGCCCGATTGGACTTGAAGGCCGGCAGCAGGTCTTCGCGGTGATAGAGGTTGGCGGCATGGGCCATCAGCGCGTCGCTGTCCGCCACCACCGCGCCTTCGAGAAACTCGCCATGGAGTCCGAGGCGACGGATAAGCGCCTGCACCGCCAGCAGCATGGGCCCCGCGACATCATCGGCATAGACCTGATCACCGGTAAGCAACAGGGCCGCGGGCCGCTCCTCGGGGGTCGCACTGGCCTGCAGCAGGCGATCCACCGCGATCAGGCCATCGGCCGAGGCATGATGGGGCTTGCGACAGGAGCCATGGAGCAGATGATCGAAGCGTGCGCGCAGCACCAGGCATGGCAGGTCCCCGTCGGCCGAGAGCAGGTGTGGGGCCCAGTCGCGGATGCCGCCCGCGGTCAGCTGCAGGTCGTAGTGGATGAAGGTATCGGTCGGCAACTCGACCTTAGGCTTGACCTCCAGCAGCTGCAGGTAGGCCTGTGCGCCCAGGCGCAGGCACTGGACCTCGCTCTGTGCCTCCCACTCGGCTTCACCCTGCCAGAGCCGCGGCACAGGCGCCTCGGCGGTGGTGGTCACCAGCCAGAGCAGCAACCGCGACGACTCGACCCGGCGCAACAGCGGACCGGCCAGTACCGGGGGCAAGGTAGAGGTATCGCTCATGGGCTCTCCTGTAGACGCAGAACTGACCACTATGCCGCGTCGGGATTCAGCCCGCAGCCGCCGCCTGGCTACAAAGTTTGAGCGCGCATCACAGTCGGCCTAGAATTCGCTCCCTTTTCGTCGCCATCCGGGCCTGTCATGACCTTTGCCGACCTCGGCCTCATAGATCCGCTGCTGCAGGCGCTCACCGCCCTGGAGCACAGCTCCCCCACGCCCATCCAGCGCCAGGCCATCCCGGCGGTGCTGGCCGGTCGCGACCTGCTGGCCGCCGCCCAGACCGGCACCGGCAAGACCGGCGCCTTTGGACTGCCGCTCCTGCAGCGACTGGTGCAGGAAGGCCCGGCGGTGGCGCCCAACCATATCCGCGCGCTGATCCTCACGCCCACCCGCGAGCTGGCCGAGCAGGTCCATGCCAGTCTGCGCGACTATGCCCAGCACCTGCCCCTGCGTACCGCCGTGGCCTACGGTGGCGTGAGCATCAATCCGCAGATGATGAAGCTGCGCAAGGGCGTGGACGTGCTGGTGGCGACCCCCGGGCGCCTGCTCGACCTGTTCAACCAGAACGCCGTGCGCTTCGACCAGGTACAGCTGCTGGTGCTGGACGAAGCCGATCGCATGCTCGACCTGGGCTTCTCCCGACAACTGGGCGAGCTGTTCGTCATGCTGCCGCGCAAGCGCCAGACCCTGCTGTTCTCGGCGACCTTCTCCGACGCCGTGCGTCAGCTGGCCGCCCCGGTACTGCGTGATCCCCAGACTATCGACGTCAGTCCGCGCAACACCGCCGCGGTCACCGTCAAGCAGTGGGTGGTGCCGGTCGACAAGAAGCGCAAGACCGAACTCTTCCTGCACCTCTATCGCAGCGGTCCTCGCCAGCAGGTGCTGGTGTTCGCCAAGACGCGCAAGGGCGTGGAACAACTGGTGGAGGTGTTGCAGGCCGAAGGCCTGGCGGCGGAATCCATCCATGGTGACAAGCCCCAGCCGGCGCGGCTGCGCGCCCTCGCTCGCTTCAAGGCTGGCGAGGCGGACATCCTGGTCGCCACCGATGTGGCCGCCCGCGGCCTGGACATCCAGGACCTGCCCCTGGTGGTCAACCTGGACCTGCCCATCGTCGCCGAGGATTACGTGCATCGCATTGGCCGGACCGGCCGCGCGGGCAACCAGGGCCAGGCGGTTTCGCTGGTCTGCGCCGACGAGGTTGACCAGCTGGCGGCCATCGAGACGCTGATCGGTCAGATCCTCGTGCGCCGCGACGAGCCGGATTTCATCCCCGACCACCGCGTCCCCCAGACCGGTCCGGGCGGACTGGTCATGAAGAAGCCCAAGAAGCCGAAGAAACCCAAGGTGGGTGGACCGGTATCCGACAAGCCCCTGGGTCGCTGGGTGGAAGACGGCAAACCCAAGGTCAAGTCGGTGCGCAAGTCGCCCGGCTTCGGCAAGCCACGCAAGTAACCGTAAGGCTTAGCGCGGTGGAATGGCGGTAGACGGTTGATTGCGGCCATGACCGTAACAGACCCTAGGTTGGGCTGAGCGTAGCGAAGCCCAACAGGTCTTGCTTGGAGCTGGTTGTTGGGCTTCGACGATAAAGCCGTCTCAACCCAACCTACGGAAACAGCGCCAGCCCGTAGGAAAGGCCATTAGGTTGGGTTACGCGCAGCGAAGCCAAACGGGTCTTGCCCAGAGCCCGCACTGTTGGGCTTCGACGATGGAGCCGTCTCAATCCAACCTACGAAAACAGCGCCAGCCCGTAGGAACGGCCATTAGGTTGGGCTGCGCGCTGCGAAGCCAAACGGGTCTTGCCCAGAGCCCGCACTGTTGGGCTTCGACGATGGAGCCGTCTCAACCTAACCTACGGCGGCCCGGCCCCGTAGGAGCGGCCGCATCGGCGGACCGCCATGGCCGCGCTATGCTGGGCGTCGCTTACTCCGCCAGGCGCCAGGTGGTGCCGCCCTTGCCGTCTTCCAGCACCACGCCCAGGGCGGTGAGCTGGTCGCGGATGCGGTCGGATTCCGCCCAGTTCTTTTCCGCGCGCGCGGCGAGCCGGGCCTGGATCAGCGCCTCGACCTCGGCGGCATCCACCCGCCCCGCCGCATCAGCGCGCAGGAAGGCTTCCGGCTCCAGCTGCAGCACGCCCAGTACATCACCCAGTTCGCGCAGACGCCCGGCCAGGCCAGCCGCCGCGGCAGGATCGCTCTCGCGCAGGCGGTTGATCTCGCGGGCCAGCTCGAACAGCACGCCGCAGGCACCAGCGGTGTTGAAGTCGTCGTCCATGCACTGGGCGAAGCGCTCGGCGTAGCTTTCGCCGCCTTGCGCCGGTGCTTGCGGCAGGCCCTTGAGCGAGTGATAGAAGCGCTCCAGAGCACCCTTGGCTTCGCGCAGGTTGTCTTCCGAGTAGTTGATCGGGCTGCGGTAGTGGCTGGCGATCAGCAGGTAGCGCACCACTTCCGGGTGATACTTCTCCAGCACCTCGCGCAGGGTGAAGAAGTTGCCCAGGGACTTGGACATCTTCTCGCCATTGATGGTGATCATCCCGCAGTGCAGCCAGGCGTTGGCGTAGGTATTGCCGGTGGCCGCCTCGCTCTGAGCGATCTCGTTCTCGTGGTGCGGGAATTCCAGATCGTTGCCGCCACCATGGATGTCGAAGGTCTCGCCCAGGCAGCAGGTGGACATCACCGAGCACTCGATGTGCCAGCCCGGTCGCCCGGCGCCCCAGGGCGACGGCCAGCTCGGCTCGCCCGGCTTGGCGGCCTTCCACAGCACGAAGTCCAGCGGATCTTCCTTGGCCTCGCCCGGCTCGATGCGCGCGCCGATGCGCAGGTCCTCGACGCGCCGCCGCGACAGCTTGCCGTAGCCAGCGAAGCGATTGACCCGGTAGTAGACGTCGCCGTTACCCGGGGCATAGGCATAGCCCTTGTCGATCAGGGTCTGGATCATGGCGTGCATGCCATCGATGTGATCGGTGGCGCGCGGCTCCTGGTCGGGCTTGCGGATATTCAGCCGCGCCTCGTCCTCGTGCATCGCCTCGATCATCCGCGCCACCAGGTCGGTGAAGGGCTCACCGTTGGCATTGGCGCGCTTAATGATCTTGTCGTCGATGTCGGTGATGTTGCGCACGTAGGTCAGGTCGTAGCCGCTATGGCGCAACCAGCGGGTGATGACGTCGAAGGCCACCATGCTGCGACCATGCCCCAGGTGGCAGTAGTCGTAGACGGTCATGCCGCAGACGTACATACGCACCTGGCCCGGCACCAGCGGCGTGAAGGCTTCCTTGGTCTTGGTCAGGGTGTTGTAGAGGTGCAGCCCCATCATTGCCCCCAGGAATCGCGCAGGGTCACGGTACGATTGAACACCGGCTTGCCCGGCGCGGAATCCTTCAGATCGACGCAGAAGTAGCCTTCGCGCTCGAACTGGAAGCGGTCTTCCGGCTGGGCCTGGGCCAGCGACGGCTCGGCACGGCAGCCCTTGAGCACCACCAGGGAATCAGGATTGATGTTGTCGAGGAAGCTACCGCCCTCCTCGCTCTTCTCCGGCTGCGCCGAACGGAACAGGCGATCGTAGAGGCGCACCTCGCACTCCACGCTACCTTCGGCCGGCACCCAGTGGATCACGCCCTTGACCTTACGGCCCTCGGGATTCTTGCCCAGGGTGTCCGGGTCGTAGCTGCAACGCAGTTCGACCACGTTGCCGTCGGCATCCTTGATGGCCTCATCGGCACGGATCACGTAGCTGCCGCGCAGGCGCACCTCGCCACCCGGCTCCAGGCGCTTGTAGCCCTTGGGCGGATTCTCTTCGTAGTCGCTCTGGTCGATGTACAGCTCGCGGGTGAAGGGCAGCTGGCGCACGCCCAGATCCTGCTTGGGATGCCGTGCCAGCTCCAGATTCTCTACCTGGCCCTCGGGGTAGTTGGTGATCACCACCTTGAGGGGCTTGAGCACGCACATGGCGCGCGGAGCGTTCTGGTCCAGGTCCTCGCGGATGGCGAATTCCAGCATGGCCACGTCGACCACGCCATTGGAACGGGTCACGCCGATCATCTCGCAGAAGTTGCGGATGGCGGCCGGGGTGTAGCCACGGCGGCGATAGCCCGACAGGGTGGACATGCGCGGGTCGTCCCAGCCGTGCACATGGGCCTCGTCCACCAGTTGCTTGAGCTTGCGCTTGCTGGTGACGGTGTAGTTCAGGTTGAGGCGGGCGAATTCGTACTGGCGCGGCTGGGCCGGCACCGGCAGCTTGGCCAGGAACCACTCGTACAGCGGACGGTGGTCCTCGAACTCCAGGGTGCAGATGGAGTGGGTCACGCCCTCCAGGGCATCGGACTGGCCATGGGTGAAGTCATAGCTCGGATAGATGCACCAGGCATCGCCGGTCTGATGGTGATGGGCGTGACGGATGCGATAGAGGATGGGATCGCGCAGGTTCATGTTGGGTGAGGCCATGTCGATCTTGGCGCGCAGCACCTTCTCGCCGTCCTTGAACTCGCTGGCCTTCATGCGGGCGAAGAGGTCCAGGTTCTCGGCCACCGAGCGGTCGCGGAAGGGGCTGTTGCGACCCGGTTCGGTGAGGCTGCCGCGGTATTCGCGAGCCTGCTCGGGGGTGAGGTCGCAGACGTAGGCCAGGCCCTGCTCGATCAGGTTGACGGCCCAGGCGTAGAGCTGGTCGAAGTAGGCGGAGGCATAGCGCACCTCGCCGGCCCAGTCGAAGCCCAGCCAGTGCACGTCGCTCTTGATGGCGTCGATGTATTCCTGGTCTTCCTTGGCCGGGTTGGTGTCGTCGAAGCGCAGATGGCAGTCGCCGCCGAATTCCTTGGCCAGGCCGAAGTTCACGCAGATCGACTTGGCGTGGCCGATGTGCAGGTAGCCATTGGGCTCCGGGGGAAAACGGGTGACGATCTTGGCCTGCTTGCCGGCGTCCAGGTCAGCCTGGACGATCTGCCGCAGGAAATGCGCGGGGGCGGCTTTGGCGGCGGTGGACGAGTCGGAAGTCGGCTTGCTCATGGGATCCTTAACTGGGCAGACGCACGGCCAGGGTAGGCCGGGCAAAGGTAAACCCGTATCATAGCCCAACCCGTCAAGTCCCGGCGAAACCCTTGAGGCCTCGCCGGGTCTGGATGCTGTCCCCTTTAGCTACGGATTCGCTGCCATGATCAAGCTGCACACCAACCACGGCGTCATCACCCTGGAACTCTTCGAGGACAAGGCGCCGGAAACCGCGGCCAACTTCAAGGAATACGTCAAGAGCGGTCACTACGACGGCACCATCTTCCACCGCGTGATCAGCAACTTCATGGTCCAGGGCGGTGGTTTCGAGCCGGGCATGAAGCAGAAGCCGACCCGCGCCCCGATCAAGAACGAAGCCAACAACGGCGTCTCCAACGCGATCGGCACCGTCGCCATGGCCCGCACCATGGATCCGCACTCCGCCTCGGCGCAGTTCTTCATCAACGTGTCCGACAACACCTTCCTCAACCACACCGCGCCCACCAGCCAGGGCTGGGGCTATGCGGTGTTCGGCAAGGTGGTCGAGGGCATGGACGTGGTCAACGCCATCAAAGGCGTCGCCACTACCAGCAAGGCCGGTCACCAGGACGTGCCGAGCGAAGACGTGATCATCGAGAAGGCCGAGATCGTCGAGTGATTCTACTGGTCTCCGACCTGCATCTCGAACCGCAACGCCCGGACCTGGTCCGGGCGTTTTTGCATTTCCTCGAAACCCGTGCCCGCGGTGCCGAGGCGCTGTACATCCTTGGGGATCTGTTCGAAGCCTGGATCGGCGATGACGCCATGGGGCCCTTCGAGCAGGAGATCGCCACCGCCTTGCGCCAGCTGGCCGACAGCGGCACGGCCGTCTATCTGATGCATGGCAATCGCGACTTCCTCATCGGCAAGGCCTTCTGCCGCCAGGCGGGTTGCCGCTTGCTGCCGGATCGCCATATCGCCGACTTCCCGGGTCGCCGCGTGCTGCTCATGCATGGCGATACCCTCTGCACCCGCGACGAGGGCTACCAGAAGCTGCGTCGCATCCTGCGCCATCCCCTCACCCTCTTCGTGCTGCGCCACCTGCCGCTGGCCAGCCGCCAGAAGCTGGCGCGCAAACTGCGCAGCGAGAGTCGCCAGCAGACCCGCGCTAAGGCCATGGACATCACCGATGTCACCGAGGCCGAAGTCGAGCGCGAACTGCACGCCGCCCGGGTGACGACGCTGATCCACGGCCATACCCACAGACCCGCTTGCCATGAGCTGCTGCTCGATGGCCAGCCGGCCGAGCGCATCGTGCTGGGGGACTGGGACCGCCGAGGCTGGGTGCTGGAAGCCAGCGAAGCGGGCCTGACCCAGGTCGATTTCGCTCTCGACGAACGGTAATAGCGCGGCCAGGCATGCCTGGCTTTCTTGCAGCAATTACCTGATCAGCAAAGCAATTTTGCTTGGCTACCCGGTCGCGGCCACTCCGGCTGCGACCGATCGTCACATGACCGCTACAGAAATCCGCGCAGGCGACCGATGACGAGGGTGTAAGGAGATGTAACCCTTTTCCGCGGAGACGCCCATGCAACTCGACACCCTCTTTGCCCAGCTGCACAACCTGCCCAACGTCCCCGAAGTGGCGCAGGTCCTGATCCAGCAGTTCGACGACCCCAACACCAGCATCGAAACCCTGTCGCGCACCGTGGCGCGCGATCCAGTCATCGCCGCCAAGGTGCTGCGCCTGGCCAACTCGGCGCGCTTCCGCGGCGCCCGTGAATCCACCAGCATCGAAGACGCCGCCCTGCGCCTGGGCTTCAACACCCTGCGCACCCTGGTACTGGCCTCGGCCTTCGCTGGCGGCTTCAAGGCCGCGCCCGGCTTCGATCTGCAGGCCTTCTGGTACAACAGCTTTCTGGTCGCCAGCCTGTGCAAGCCACTGGCCAAGCAGGCCGGCCTGGACCAGGAAACCGCCTTTACCTGCGGCATGCTCCACGACATCGGCGAATTGCTGATCCAGAGCGGCGCCCCCGAACTGGCGCCGAGCCTGGCCGGTCGCGCCACCGCCAGCAGCCATCGCGCCGCCGACGAGACCCTGCAACTGGGCTTCGGCTATCCGGAAGTGGGTGCCGAACTGGCCCGCCGCTGGCAGCTGCCCCAGGTCCTGCGCGACGCCATTGGCTACCAGGCCCGCCCGCTGCAGGCACCAGAAGGCAACGGCTATGCGCTGATCGTGGCCCAGGCGGTCGCCGTGGCCGAGGTGCTGCAGGAGAATGTCGGTGACAGCAAGGTGCAGGACCTGAGCGGTCCGCTGTTCGCCAGCATCGACCTGGAACAGCTGACGGCCGTGCTGCCCAACGCGCGGGACACCGCCGCGACCTTCGCCCAGGCGGCCTGATCCACCGAAGCCTGGCCGAATCGCAGGCAAGAAAAAACCCCTGGAGCTGGGCTCTCAGGGGTTCTCTCAGATCTGGCGGTGAGGGAGGGATTCGAACCCTCGATAAGATTTCTCCTATACACACTTTCCAGGCGTGCTCCTTCAACCGCTCGGACACCTCACCAGATTTGCTCGGCGGCTGCATCTGCATCACCGAGGCGCGCAACTATAGGCAAAGGCGATTTCGATGGCAAGCTTTTTCTTCAATCGATTCATACATTTGCACGCAGGGCTGGGAAAGCCCGCTGCTCTGCGCCGTTCACGGGATGACCGGTCAGTCGCCTCTCTGCCCTGCGTTACCTTCTATACCTCCGACCAACGGTAGCGTCGCAAGCATTTTT
Organism: Pseudomonas sp. 313; assembly: GCF_000316965.1. Lineage (NCBI taxonomy): Bacteria > Pseudomonadati > Pseudomonadota > Gammaproteobacteria > Pseudomonadales > Pseudomonadaceae > Pseudomonas > Pseudomonas sp. 313. The sequence goes on along the minus strand of NZ_ANBZ01000079.1, from coordinate 359,321 downwards.
CCAATTGCCTGAAAGCAAAGGAGAAATCGTCTAGTGCGACATTTTTGATAACCGGCTGGCCGGTCATCGCCACAAAACTGAAATTTATGTTCTATAGCTACTGGATAGTGCTCAAGCCTGCGGGTATCAGTAACTGCATGCCGCTGTCGCGCAAGCGCTTCCCGCTGAAGACGTAAAGGCTTCAAACAGCTAACAATAAAGGCCCCGAGTCATGTTCAAGAATCCCGTCCCCAAGTGGCGTCAGGCGAGTTTCGTGCTCATCGTCACCACCGTCGTACTGGTCATCCCCAATCTTTCCCGGTTCTTTGGCTGATCCCTAGCGCCAATAATCCGCTGGTGCTGCCGGCAAGGCTGCCAGCAGGTCACGCAGCCCCTCTCCCCAGCCTTTGCGCAAGGCCTGGAAGTAGGGATCGTGCTCGTCGATTCGATGGCTGCTAACCTGCGCCAGCGCATCGCGCGGATAGACCACCAGATCCAACGGCAGCCCCACCGATAGATTGCTCCGAATGGTGGCGTCGTAGGACAGCAGCGCGCAGCGCAGGGCTTCTTCCAGCGGCGTCGCGAAGGTCAGCGCCCGATCCAGGATGGGTTTGCCGTACTTGCTCTCGCCGATCTGGAAATAGGGCGTGTCCTCGGTGGCACCGATGAAATTGCCGTGGGGATAGAGGTTGAACAACTCCGGCTCCGCGCCGCGGATCTGCCCGCCCAGGAGAAAGGAACAGCTCAGATCCAGGCCATGACCGCTGGGGGCATCCTCGGCATCGCGCTGCAGGACCTCGCGCAAGGTCTGCCCTAGCAAGCGGGCGGCCTCATACAGGGTGGGCACTCCGTGCAAGTTGTCCTGCTCGCTGTCCAGGCGCTGCCGCAACAGGCTGATGACCGCCTGGGAGGTAGCCAGGTTGCCCGCCGACTGGATGGCGATCAGGCGCTCGCCCGGAATTCGGAACAGATGCAGTTTGCGAAAGGTGGCGATGTTGTCGACCCCGGCATTGGTGCGGGAATCGGCGACGAACACCAGGCCGTCGTGCAGTTTCATGGCGACGCAATAGGTCATGCGAACCTCGGGTATCGAGACGGTTTTGCCGCAGCGGCGAGGAAAAGAAAAGACGGCCCCTGGCCGTCTCTTCGTGCGCTGCCGGCAGTGCTGATTATTGCTGTTGCTGCACCTGCTGCAACGGCTCGACCAGCACCTTGGCCTCCATGTGCTCCACCCCACCACCACGGCGCATGCCGCGTACCGGGCAGGCATCCAGGTAGTCCAGGCCGATGGCCAGCCGCAGGTGGCGCTCCGGTCGGGTCAGGCGATTGGTCACGTCGTAGCTGTACCAGGCGCCGTCATGCCAGGCTTCCGCCCAGGCATGGCTGGAGAGGTGCGCGCTGTCGTCGGTGCACAGATAGCCGGACACGTAGCGCGCCGGGATGCCCAGGCTGCGGGCGCAGGCCAGGAAGGCATGGGCATGATCCTGGCAGACCCCGGCGCCCTTGGCGAAGGCCTGGGCGGCATTGCCGTCCACCTCGGTGGAGCCAGGTACATAGATCATGCGCTCATGCAGGCGCTCCATCAGCTGGATCAGGCTGTCGCGATCCTGGCGCCCGTCGCAGACCTCACGGGCGAAGGCGGTCAACGCCTCGTCGGCCTCGGTCAGCCGAGTCTGACGCAAAAAGGGAAAGGCCGAGGCCTGGCAGGGTTCCGCCTCGAAGGTCTCGTCGATCTCCACCTGGCCGCTGGCGGTGATGGTGATGGCGTCATGGGGCGTATCCAGGGTCAGCACATGGAGGATGTTGCCGAAGGGATCGCGTTGCGCCCGCGCCGGCCGTGGCAAGGCCAGCTCCCAGCCAAGGATCTTCTGGCGTGCATCGTCCTGAGGCGTGAGGCGCAGGTACTGGATGCTGGCGCGGACCTGATCGGCATAGCGATAAAGCGTTTCGTGATGGATCGCGAGCCTCATACGGCCTCCAAGTAAGCGGTGTTGATGGCGCTGGCGAGCTGGCGGACATGGACGATGAAATCACCGATCCAGGCGTGCAGGCCTTCGTCCAGCACCTCGTCGATGCTGGTGTAGCGCAGCCGCGCCTCGAGACCCGCGGCCAGACGCTTGGCCTCGCGGCCGTTCTCCCCGGGCAGACTGGCCAGCACCCGGTGCAGCTCGATCACGCAGGCCAGCAGCGAGCGTGGCAGGTCTTCCTGCAACAGCAGCAACTCGGCGCCGTTGCGCACGTTGAGGGCATCGCGATAGAGCTCGGTATAGGCCTCGAAGGCACTCAGGGCGCGCAGCAGGGCACTCCACTGATAGAAGCCGCGGGCGGAGGCGTCACTGATGGCTTCCGCCTCTTCTTCCCCCAGCACCTGGTAGCGGGCGTCGAGCATGCGCAGGGTGTTGTCGGCGCGTTCGACGAAGGTACCCAGGCGGATGAAGCGATAGGCGTCGTTTCTCATGATGGTGCCGACGGTGGCACCGCGGAACAGGTGGGACCTCTCCTTGACCCATTCGCAGAAGCGACTGATACCGAAGCGGATCAGGCCGGTGACGGCGATCTCGCGCATCTCCAGCCAGGTGGCGTTGACGTTCTCCCACATGTCGGCGGTGATGCGCCCACGCACCGCATGGGCATTGCTGCGTGCAGCTTGCAGGCAGCAATAGATGCTGCCGGGGTTGCGCTCGTCCAGGGCGAAGAAGTGCAGCAGGCGCTCGGGGTGCAGGGCGCCGTGCTTTTCCCGGTAGTCATCCAGGGTGCCGGTGATGAGCAATGGCATGGCCAGCTCGTCCAGGCCTCCGCCCTGCCCGCTCTGCGGCATCATCGACAGCGAATAGCTGACGTCCAGCATCCGCGCGAGATTCTCGGCGCGCTCCAGGTTGCGGGACATCCAGTACAGATCGGCAGCGGTACGACTCAGCATGGTGGGGTCGCCTTTCAAAGGTCCTTGCGAGGCCGCCGTGGCGGCCACTGTTTCTTGGCGATCTAGTCTTGGACCACCCAGGTGTCCTTGGTGCCGCCGCCCTGGGAGGAATTCACCACCAGCGAGCCTTCGCGCAGGGCGACCCGGGTGAGGCCCCCGGGCACCAGGCGCGTCTTGCGCCCGGACAGCACGAAGGGCCGCAGATCGATGTGCCGCGGTGCGATACCGCTCTCGACGAAGGTCGGGCAGGTGGACAGCGACAGGGTCGGCTGGGCAATGTAGGCGCTGGGATTGGCCTTGAGCCGTGCGCGGAAGGCTTCGATCTCCAGGCTGCTGGCGGTAGGGCCGACCAGCATGCCGTAGCCGCCGGAGCCATGGACCTCCTTGACCACCAGCTCGGGCAGATTGGCCAGCACATGGGACAGCTCGTCCGGCTTGCGGCACTGCCAGGTGGGTACGTTGTAGAGGATGGGTTCTTCGCTGAGGTAGAAGCGGATCATCTCCGGCACATAGGGATAGATCGACTTGTCGTCGGCCACCCCGGTGCCGATGGCGTTGGCCAGGATGACGTTACCGGCGCGATAGGCGGCCAGCAGGCCGGGCACGCCCAGCAGGGAGTCCGGATTGAAGGCCAGGGGATCGAGGAAGGCGTCGTCGAGACGGCGGTAGATGACATCGACCTTGCGGAAGCCCGAGGTGGTGCGCATGAACACCTGTTCGTCGCGCACCAGCAGGTCGGCCCCCTCCACCAGCTCCACGCCCATTTCCCGCGCCAGGAAGGCGTGCTCGAAGTAGGCGCTGTTGAACCGGCCCGGGGTGAGCACCACCACCGTGGGGTTGTTGACCGGGGTGGAGCTGCGCAGGGTATCGAGCAGGATGTTCGGGTAGTGGTCGATGGGCGCGATGCGCTCCAGGGTGAACAGCTCGGGAAACAACCGCATCATCATCTTGCGGTTCTCGAGCATGTAGGACACCCCACTGGGAGTGCGCAGGTTGTCTTCGAGTACGTAGTAGGCGCCGTCGCCATCGCGCACCAGGTCGACCCCGGCGATGTGCGCATAGATGCCATTGGGCAGGTCCAGCCCCTGCATGGCCAGCTGGTACTGGTCATTGGCCAGCACCTGCTCGGCGGGTATGACCCCGGCCTTGATGATGCGCTGGTCGTGATAGAGGTCGTGGAGAAAGAGATTCAGCGCCTGGACGCGCTGAATGCAGCCGCGCTCGATGATCTGCCATTCGCTGGCGGGGATGGCTCGCGGCAGGGCGTCGAAGGGAATCAGGCGCTCCGTGCCCTGCTCGTCGCCATAGAGGGTGAAGGTGATACCGGCGCGATGGAACAGCAGGTCGGCTTCGCGACGACGCTGGGCCAGGAGTTCCGGGGGTGTCTCACTCAGCCATTGCGCATAGCGACCGTAGTGCGGTCGACAGTGCGCCTGGGCGTCATACATCTCGTTATACAGTTGGCGGCTCATGCCGATCTCCTTGTCACCCACGGTGCAGCTTCGCAAGCCGCGTGCCAGCGCCAGAGCCTTGTGGATCAAGCTCTTGCGAGGCGGCGGGTCGCGCGGTGCACCAAAGCCAGGCACGTAAGCGTGCGCATGCACCGCAACGTTTCCGTCATGAGCCTAAGACGGTGCGCCCGGCGGAAAGTGCGATGATTGAGCGGCGGAGTGATTACAGAGAATGAGACAGGCATCCCCTTCGAGATGCCGCCTCGACAAGCCAGGGATCAGGCGGAGCTGCGGCTGACTTCCTGGGTGACGCCCCAGCCATCGAGTTGGCCGCCCAGAGGCACTACCACCGCCTCGAGATCGCTTTCGAAATCGTCGATGGTGGCGTGGGTGGCGAACATCACCTTGCTGACCTGCAGATGCCAGCCCCCCTCTTCGTGGGGCATAACCTGGGTGTTGAGGGACTCGCCGTGAAACTGGTCCGCAGCGATGCGGGCCTTGCCTTCGTCGGCGAAGATGGCGAAGAAGTCGATGGGATGGAAGCGGGCGAAGTCGAAGCCGCCCTCCTTCATCCGCTGCAGCAGGTTCAAGCTCACATCATCGGCAAACGACAAGGACATAGGACAACCCTCCTCTGGTTCGGATGATCTTCTCGCCGAGCCGTCGCTACCGACGCCCGGCGAGTTGCGGCTGAGCACTCGAACGGTGCCGCGACCGTCAGGGCTTAAGCCTTGCCGATGGCCTCCAGCACGTATCGAGGTAGAGCAAAGGCGGCGGCATGCAGCTCCGGGGTGTAGTAACGGGTCTGGATGCCGGTATCACTGTAGCGTTGCGCCAGGGTTTCGGCACCTTGCCGACGCAAGGTCACGTCCTTGCTGCCCCAGGCCAGGGTCATCACGCCCCCTATGTAGGTAGGCACCGCTGACAGATAAAAGTGCCAGTCGGCGAACAGCCCGGACATCCGGCTGGCGGTGGTCTTGACCTCGTCCAGCTGCAGGAAGGGCGTGCCATTCTGCGCTACCATCACGCCGCCGTCGTTCAGGCAACGATGGCAGGCCTGGTAGAAGTTCTCCGAGAACAGCACCTCGGCCGGACCGATGGGATCGGTGGAGTCAGAGATAATGACGTCATAGCGCTCGGTGGTGTTGGCGACGAAATTCATGCCGTCGTCGATCACCAGATTCAGCCGCGGATCCTCGAAGGCGCCAGCCGAATGACCGGGAAAGTGCTCCTTGCACATTTCCACCACCGAACCGTCGATCTCGACCATGGTGATGTGCTCGACACCTCGGTGCTTGGCCACTTCCCGCAGGATACCGCCGTCGCCACCGCCGATGATGAGCACCCGCTTCGGCGCCGGATGGGCGAGCAGCGGCACCTGGGTGAGCATCTCGTGATAGATGAATTCGTCGGCCTCGGTGGTCTGGATGACGCCATCCAGGGCCATCACCTTGCCCAGCACGGCGTTCTGGAAGATCACCAGGTGCTGATGCTCGGTACGCACCTCGTGGAGCAGGCGCTCGACGGTGAATCTCTGGCCATAGCCGTCGTAGAGGGTTTCGAGGTAGTCGCTCATGTCGATCTCCGCAGGTGGCGGGCCGAGACAGACAATGCCCGGCCAAAAGCCGGGCATTGTAAGAGCTGGATGTGACAGGCTCCAGCGTTGTGCTGGTTAGCCTTTATGGGTAGGCGCGGTGGCCGAGCGATTGCCGCGCGGACCGGCGGCGGCCCAGGCGATCAGACCGATCACCGGCAGCACGATGATGAGCACGGTCCAGCCGATCTTGGCATTGCTGGTGCTGTCACTGCGGATGACGTTGACGATGGCCCAGATGTCGAGCAGGAAGACGATGAAGCCCAGTACACCGCCGATGGTGGAATTGATCATGTCGCGACTCCCGTTGCGAGGACACAGGTCTCGTCACTTGGGACTGGCGATGAGGGCGTGGAGTTCGGCCGGCTCGCTTGGCAGCGCCGCCGGCCATGGGTTTCAAGTAAACGTGGTGAGATCGATGTCAGCAAAGGACGCCACACACGGATGGTCGCCCAGCTGGCCACCGGCACGCACCAGGCCGCAGGTCGGCAGACCGGCCTGGCGCGCGGCATCCAGCTCTTCCACCACATCGGAAAGGAACAGCAGTTCCGCCGGCGCATGGGTGGTCGCCGAGGCGATGCGGGCATAGGACGCAGCTTCACGCTTGCCGCCGGTCAGGGTATCGAAATACCCGGAAAACAAAGGCGTGAGATCGCCATGCTCGGAGCAACCGAAGATCAGCTTCTGCGCCTGGATCGAGCCCGAGGAATAGACGTACAGCGGCAGTCCGGCGGCATGCCACTGGCGCAGGGCCTGGACGGCGTCGGGATAGACGTGCCCCCGGAGGGTGCCGGCGCGATAGCCCTGCTCCCACACCTGCCCCTGCAGCGCCTTGAGCGGCGTGGCCTTGCGGTCGGTGGCGATCCACTCCAGCAGGATGGCGATCACCCGCTCCACGTCGGCGTCCAGCTCGCCGGCTTCGGCACGCACGGCATCGAGTTGCTCGGCCACCGCCGGCTCTCCGGCATGGGCGCGCACATGGGCCGGCAGGTGCGCGCGGGCATAGGGGAAGAGCACGTCGAAGACGAAGCTGACGGCGCTGGTGGTGCCTTCGATATCGGTGAGGATGGCCTTGATCGTCACGCCTCGACCTCCAGGCGCGGAAAGCGCTGGGCGATGTCCACGCCGGTGAAGTGGGCGACCCAGCCGTCGGGATTGTCGAACAGGCGGATGGCGACGAAGGACGGCGACTCGCTCATGTCGAACCAGTGCGGCGTACCGGCCGGCACCGAGATGAGGTCGTCCTTCTCGCAGAGCACGGCATAGACCTGGTCGTCGATGTGCAGGGTGAAAAGGCCCTGGCCGGCGACGAAGAAGCGCACCTCGTCTTCATTGTGGCGATGTTCTTCGAGGAACTTGGCGCGCAGCGCCTCCTTCTGCGGATGCTCGGGATGCATGCTGATGACGTCGACGGTCTGGTAGCCGCGCTCCTGGATGAGGCGATCGATCTCCGGTCGGTAGGCGGCGATCACCTCCTCCTGGCTGGCGCCGGGCGCCACCGGGGCGGTGGCCTGCCAGCGCTCGAAACGCACCCCAACCTCGGCCAGGGTGGCGGCGATGTGCTCGCCATCGCTGATCACCTTCAGCGGCTGGCGGGGTTCGGCATCGTGGTAGACGGTCAGTCGGCTCATGGACGCAGGCTCCGGGTCTTGAGTTCGCATTCGAAGAGGAATTCGAAGGCTTCCACGTGGCGCAAGGCATCGGCCATGCGCGGGCCCCAAGTATAGAGGCCGTGCCCGCGGATCAGGTACCCCACGCAGTCGGGATGCACGTTCAGCCAGGTCTGCACCTTGTCGGCCAGGCGCGGGATGTCCTGGTCGTTGTCGAACACCGGGATCTCCACCCGCACGTCGTGGGTGGTGACGCCATGCAGGGCCTTCTGCAATTCGTAGCCGTCCAGCACCAAGCGATCGCCTTCGAGCTGGCGCGAGAGCACCGTCGAGTTCACCGAGTGGGTGTGCAGCACGGCGCCGATCTCCGGCTGCCAGCGATAGAGCTGGGTGTGCAGCGCGGTCTCCGCGGAAGGCTTCTTGGCCTCCAGCGGGGTGCCGTCGAGGTCGGTGGCGAGGATATCGTCCAGCTCCAGCTGACCTTTGTGCTTGCCGGAGACGGTCAACAGCAGGCGACTGTCGGACAGCCGTACCGAATAGTTGCTGCTGGTGGCCGGCGACCAGCCGCGGCCATAGAGAAAGCGACCGGCGTCGATGATTTCCCGGGCCAGTTGCTCACGCTGCTGGATCATGGAGGGTTCTCCTTGGTTCTGTACGAAAAGTCGCCGAGCGACGGTCAGGCGAGGCGCAACGACCAACGGGAGTAACAGCCAACGGCTGGCCCAGATGGTGAGCGCCAGCGAATCAAAACGCTGAGGAAGCGGAGTTTACGAGAGGTAAATGAGCATTGCGACCGGGCTGGCGATCCAGGTGTTTTTCAACGAAGCCTCACCGAGCGCAGGCACTTTTCGTACTGGACCTAACGGACAAGAGGATTAGGAAGGCCCCCGCCAGCGCCGCCAGGGAGGCGCCGGCAAAGGCGGCAAGGGCACCGGACACCTGCCAGGCATAGCCAGCATACAGCGCGCCCAGCGCCCCGCCAGCCCCGGAAAGTGCCGCGTAGAGCGATTGGGCCTGGCCCTGGCGGCGGCGGTCGAAATGGGACTGGACGAACTGGATGGCGGCGGCGTGGAAGCAGGCGAAGGTGGCCGCATGCAGGAGCTGGGCGAACAACAGCACTGGCAACTGGTCGGCCAGGGCGCCTAGCAGCAGCCAGCGCCCGGCGGCGATCAGAAAGGCGCCGACCAGCAGGGTAGTCAGAGCGATCCGCGCCAGCAGTTGCGGCATCACCAGGAAGATCAGCACCTCGGCGACCACGCCCAGCGACCAGAGCTGACCGATGACGCCGCGGCCATAACCGAGTTCTTCCAGATGCAGGGTGAAGACCGTGTAGTAAGGGCCGTGGGACAGCTGCATCAGTGCCGCGGCGATGAAGAAGGCCAGCACCCGCGGCTGGCGCAGGGTGGTCAGGAAGGGCTCGGCCGGCGCCTCGGGCCGCTGGCCGGGGTCGACCTTGACCCCCGGCACCGCCAGCGAGGCCAGCAGGATGATCGCCATCACCAGCAGCAGATAGGCCGGATAGAGATCCAGGCTGACGTACTCGAAGGCCCAGCCCAGCCCCGCCACCGCGGCGATGAAGCCGATGGAGCCCCAGAGGCGGATGCGCGCATAGCGCTGCGGCTGATCGCGCAGATGAGCCAGGGTGATGGCTTCGAACTGGGGCAGCACCGCGTGCCAGAAGAAGGCATGACCGGCCATGATCAGCGCCAGCCAGGCGAAGCCCTGGCCGAGGTAGATGCCGGAGAAGCACAGCAGGGTGCAGGCGGCGCCGAGGCGGACGATGCTCAGCCGGCGGCCGGTGCGATCGGCCAGCCAGCCCCAGAGGTTGGGTGCCAGCACCCGCATCAGCATGGGGATGGCCACCAGTTGACCGATGGCGGTGCCGGAAAAGCCCAGGTGGTGGAAATACAGCCCCAGGTAGGGCGCCGTGGCCCCCAGCAGCGCGAAGTAGGCGAAGTAGAAGCCCGACAGCCGCCAATAGGGAACCGGCATCGTCCGTCCGCGGATCAGAGCTGGGGCAGGACGGGCGTGTGCACTTTCACCTCGGCGTTCTGCGCGCGGTGGCGCAGGAGGTGATCCATCAGCACCAGGGCCATCATGGCTTCGGCGATGGGGGTGGCGCGGATGCCCACGCAGGGATCGTGGCGGCCCTTGGTGATGATATCCACCGGATTGCCATGGACGTCGATGGAGCGCCCCGGAGTGGTGATGCTGGACGTGGCCTTCAGCGCCAGGTGGGCGACGAGGGGCTGACCAGACGAGATGCCGCCCAGCACGCCACCGGCGTTGTTGGACAGGAAGCCCTCCGGGGTCAGCTCGTCACGGTGCTCGGTGCCGCGCTGAGCGACGCTGGCGAAGCCGGCGCCGATCTCGACGCCCTTCACCGCGTTGATGCTCATCAGCGCATAGGCCAATTCGGCGTCGAGGCGGTCGAAGATCGGCTCGCCCAGACCCGGCGGCACGCCGTCGGCGACCACGGTGATGCGCGCGCCTACCGAATCCTGATCGCGACGCAGCTGGTCCATGTAGGCTTCCAGCTCCGGCACCCGGTCCGGATCGGGGCTGAAGAAGGCGTTTTCTTCCACGCTGTCCCAGGTCTTGAAGGGGATCTCGATGGGGCCCAGCTGGCTCATGTAGCCGCGCACCCGGATGCCCTGGGTCGCCAGGTACTTCTTGGCGATGGCACCGGCCGCCACGCGCATGGCGGTTTCCCGCGCCGAGCTGCGACCGCCGCCGCGGTAGTCGCGCAGGCCGTACTTGTGGTGATAGGCGTAGTCGGCATGGGCCGGGCGGAACAGGTCCTTGATCGCCGAGTAGTCCTTGGACTTCTGGTCGGTGTTGCGGATCAGCAGGCCGATGGGGGTGCCGGTGGTGACGCCTTCGAAGACCCCGGAGAGGATCTCCACTTCGTCCGCTTCCTGGCGCTGGGTGGTGTGGCGGCTGGTGCCGGGCTTGCGCCGATCCAGGTCGCGCTGCAGGTCGGCGATGTCCAGGGGCAGTCCGGGTGGGCAACCGTCGACGATGGCGACCAGCGCCGGGCCATGGCTTTCGCCGGCGGTGGTGACGGTGAACAGCGTGCCGAGGGTATTACCGGACATGCGAGGGCTCCGCGCTACGGGTGAAAGGTATAGATTCAAAATGGGAATGGGCGATTTTACACGCGCCGTGGTCTTTTACACGGATTGTGTGCGGGATAGGCCCCCACACCCCAGCCCTCCGGTGCCCTCTTCGTCATGCGTCTGCTGTTCTCCCTGCTGCTGTGCCTCGCCCTGCCCGCCCTCGCCACCGCGGCCGACCCCGTGCTCTATCGCCCCGTCCAGCTCGACACCGGCAGCGGCGTGCTCAAGGGCAGCCTGATCCTGCCCCGCAGCGAGCGGCCGCAACCCGTGGTGCTCTTCGTCTCCGGCTCCGGGCCCCTTGACCGCAACGGCAACGGACCCGGCGCGCGCAACGCGGCCTTGCAGCGACTGGCCGAGGCCCTGGGCCGGCAGCGGATCGCCAGCGTGCGTTTCGACAAGCGCGGCGTGGCCGAGAGCCGTAGCGCCGAACCGGACGAGAGCCACCTCAGCGTGGAGCGCTATGTCGACGACCTGGTCGGCTGGATCCGGCTGCTGCGCGCCGACCCGCGCTTTTCCGCGGTGATCCTGCTCGGTCACAGCGAAGGCGCCCTGATCGCCAGTCTGGCCGCCGACCGGGTGCCGGTCGCCGGGGTGGTGACCCTGGCCGGCAGCGGCCGGCCCATCGACGTGGTGCTGCGCGAACAGCTGGCCGGCAAGCTGTCGCCCGCCGGCCTGGCCAGTGCCCAGTGGATCATCGACCAGTTGCTGCGCGGCACGCCGGTGCCCGAGGTGCCGAAGGAGTTGCTGGTGCTGTTCCGCCCCAGCGTTCAGCCCTATCTCATCTCGCTGTTCCGCCAGAATCCGGCCAGGGCCTTTGCCGGCATCCACGCCCCGGCGCTGATCGTCCAGGGTACCCATGACGTCCAGGTGGAGGTCGATGATGCCCGCGCCCTGCAGCGGGCCAAGCCGGATGCCGAACTGGCGATCATTCCCGGCATGAACCACGTGCTGCGCATCGCCCCGGCGGACATCCAGGCGCAACTGCCCAGCTATGACAACCCCAACCTGCCGCTGGCCCGCGCGTTGGTCGAGCGCGTGACCGCCTTCGTCGCGCGCTCAGGTTCCCCGCACCCTGGCCGATAAGCCGGCAAGGGCGCCCACGGAGGCGCGCCCGCTGGAGTCCGCCCGTGGAAACCCCCGATCAAGCATCGCCGGCCGTCGAAGCCGTCACCAATGAGCCCCATCCCTGGGCCAGCCTGCCGCCCGAGCGCTTCCAGCTGCTGCGGCTGATGCCGCAGCCGGCGGATCGGCGGGTTGGCGTGCGCCCCCTGCGCTTCGTGCAACTCGGCCTGGTCGAGCGCCATGGCGACGAGGAAAGCCTGCTGCGGCTGACGGTGCAGATTCCCGGCCAGCTGCTGCACCGCGAGGTGAACGTGCTGGAGGTCTGGGTCGACCATCGCCTCGGCGAAATCCGCCTGGGCCCCGAACGCGGCCTGCAGATCGAGCCCGAGGAGCGCGGTCTGGGCCGCTTCCTGCTGGCCCGGGCGGCCGCCTGGACGCGCTTGCGCTGGAACCACTACCGGGTGCAGGACCTGCCCCTGGCGCGCCGCGACGCACTCGACGAAGACAGCCGCAAGCGCCGCGACCACGTGCTCGGCGCCCAGGGCTTCACCGTCGAGACGGCGGCAGACGACGAGCGCCAGCAGCTCTGCCGGGCAGCGCGGGTCAGCCAGCTGCGCGAGGACTGGAATACCGACAAGGTGCAACTGCTGTCGCTGCTGGACGGCGCCACCCTGCTGGAGCAATGCGACCGGGTGATCGACGAGCGCGATGCCAGCCTGCGTCAGCTGGAAGACCGCATCGCCCTCTATCGTCGTGATGACATCTCTTTGAGATTCGCCATCGGCTGCCTGGCGGTGTTCTGCCTGTTCCAGGCCGCACTGCTGATCTGGATGGCGCTGCGCTGAGCGGTCTGGTGCCGCGCCAGGCGCCTTTCCCGATGACCTGTCGGCAGCGCCCGGACGCCACCCCTCGCCCGAGGCTTGCTCCCCCGGTGGACCCTGCTAACGTAGCCACCCGTTCGCATCCATCCGCCGGAGTGTCCGCTGTTCATGGTCTCGCCTCTCCCGTTTCGCTCGCGCGCGCCGCTGCGCCTCGCCACCTTCGGCCTGCTGACTGCCCTCGCCGGCTGCCAGTACTTCGCCGAGGAGCCGTCGCCCCGCGGCCAGCCGCAACTCAAGGGTAGCCTGGCGCTGCGCGGCCTGGCGCAGACCGCCTCGGTGCGCCGCAATGCGGATGGCCAGCCGCTGATCGAGACCACCACCTTTCACGATGCGCTCTTCGCACTCGGCTACGTCCACGCCAGCGAGCGCCTGGCGCAGATGGTCGAGCTGCGCCTGCTGGCCCAGGGTCGGCTGGCCGAGGCCTACGGCGAAAGCCGGCTGGACAGCGACAGATTCATGCGCGCCGTGGACCTGCGCAAGGCCGCCCAGGTGGCCTACGGCAACGCCTCGCCGCGGATGAAGACCTTCTTCGAGGTCTATGCCCGGGGCGTCAACGCCTACCTCTATCGGGCCGGCGAGCGGGTCGAGCTGGATGGCCACGACTACCGCGCCGAATACTGGAAAGCCGAAGACAGCGCCCTGCTCTTCGAACTGCTCAACTTCGCCCAGGCGGTAGACCTGCGTAAGGAGACCGCGGCGCTGGCGCTGGCCGCCCAGATCGGTCCCGAGCGCCTGGCCTGGCTCTTGCCCACCTACCCCGACGAACCTCTACCGGAAGAAGAGACCGCCAAGTTGCGCGGCCTGAATCTGCGCGGCCAGCTGCCCGGACTCGACGCCCTGCTGCAGGTCCAGCGTCAATTGGCGGCGCTCGCCCCCTTCGGCGGCCCCACCGGTACCGCCTGGGCCGCCACCCCGGGCCATACCCGCAGCGGTCGCAGCCTGCTCGGCGTCGACAAGGTCAGCGCCTTTGCCGGCCAGTCGCCCTTCACCCTGGTGACCCTGAGGGCGCCGCGCTTCGAGGCCGTGGGCACCACCCTGCCAGGCCTGCCGCTGCTGCTCGACGGCTACAACGGCAAGCTGGCCTGGGGCGCCGCGACCCTGATGGGCGACAGTCAGGACCTCTACCTCGAACGCCTGCAGCGCCAGGGCGGTCGCCTGCAGGTGCAGAGCGGCGGCCAGTGGCAGCCGGCCGGCGAGCGGGTGGAGACCTTTTTCGTCCGCGGTGAAAAGCCGCGGCGCGAGACCCTCTACACCAGTCCGCGCGGTCCGCTGCTGAATCTGGCCCTGGCGCCGGACGCCAACGGCTACGGCCTGGCCCTGCGCAGCAGTCGCCTGGAAGCCGACAAGAGCCTGGACGCCCTCTTCGACCTCACCCGCGCCAAGGACGTGGAGCGCGCCTTCGAACTGGCTCGCGAGCTGCGCGCCAGTGACTGGAATCTGGTATTCGCCGATGCCGAGCATGTCGGCTGGCAGGTGACCGGCCGTTATCCCAATCGCCGCAGCGGCCTGGGGTTGCTGCCCTCGCCCGGCTGGGACGAGCGCTATGCCTGGGATGGCTACGCCGACCCCATGCTGCACCCCTACGATCAGGACCCGGCCCAGGGCTGGCTGGGCGCCGCCAACCAGCGCGTGGTGCCGCGTGGCTACGGCATGCAGCTGTCCAGCAACTGGTCGGGCCCCGAGCGCCAGGAGCGCCTGGCACAACTGGCCGGGCGCTCGGCGCGCCTCGATACCCGCGACGCCATGGCCCTGCAGCAGGACCAGACCACCACCCTGGCCGCCAAGCTCAAGACCCAGATCGACGCCCCCGGCTTCGCCGCGCCACTGCGCCAGGCCATCGCCGCCCTGCCGGCCACCCAGCGCCAGCAGGCGGAAGAAGCCCTGCGCCGTCTGCAGGGCTTCGACGGTCGCCTGGCCGCCGGTTCCGCGGATGCGGCGCTCTACGAGGCCTTCTTGCAGGCCCTGGCCGAAAAGACCTTCGCCGATGAATTGGGGGGCACCAAGAGCCCGGCCTGGCAGGCCTTCACCACCCTCAGCGACACCGGCTACAACGCCATCGTCGATCATCTCCTGGCCCGTGACGACAGCCCCTATTGGGATGACGTCAGCACGCCTGCCCGTGAAGACAAGCCGGCGATCTTCGCCCTCGCGCTGGCCGGGGCCGTCGAAACCTGCGAGGCCAAGCTGGGCAGCGATCGCGCCGCCTGGCAGTGGGGCCGCTTGCACCGCCTGGATGGCAATGCCAGCGGCGGCGACGGCTCGACCCTGGACCTGACCGCCAGCCACTGGGGCGGCGATGATCAGGCCTGGCTGGCGCCGGCGCTGCGCCTGGCGGTGGACTTCGGCCTGGCCGAGCCCCTGCAGGCGAGCCAGGCCGGCACCCCGGGCAAGAGCTGGACCCGCGGCCAATACCAGAGCCTGCCGTTGCAGCCGCAGAATCTGGAGCGCGTCTATGGCCGTGATCGCCTGCTGCTGATCCCGCAGAAGTAATCCTCCCCTGGCAACCCGTGACTTGGCGCGGGTTTTGCGCCGTCTCTGGCAGACCTCAGCCGGCGCCCCTCCTCCCGCCGCGCCGCGGACCGCCGTAGAGGCGCTGTCCGGCAGGCGCCGTGGCCGTGAGAGCGCCCGGTGATGGTGCCGTGCCTGTCACCAAAATGGTGCAGGCCCAAGCCGAGACGTCCACAGCGGTGCACAGAGCGGTGCCTGGACGTCCGTTAGCCGCCGGAGACACCATGCCTGCCCAGCCTTCCCCCCACGCCGCGCATCTTTGGGTCGCGGGTTCGGATGCCCCGGAAAAGCCCGAACTCAATCTGGGCTTCCTGCCCCTGAGCGACGCCGCCTCGCTGATCGTGGCGGCGACTCAGGGTTTCGGCGAACCCCATGGCCTGACGCTGAATCTGCATCGCCAGCCCTCCTGGTCGGCCCTGCGCGACAACCTGCTCAATGGCCAGCTCGATGCCGCCCATTGTCTCTATGGCCTGGTCTATGGCGCGCATCTGGGCCTGGGCGGCACCGCCGCTACGCCGATGGCGGTGCTCATGGGGCTGGCGCAAAACGGCCAGAGCATCAATCTGGCGCGCAGCCTGGCCCGGGAAGGCGTGCAGGATACCGCCTCCCTGGTCGAGCGGATCCGCCAACCGGACGCCAGGCCCTTGACCTTGGCGCACACCTTTCCTACCGGCACCCATATCTTCTGGCTCTACTACTGGCTGGCCGCCCAGGGCATCCATCCCCTGCGCGATGTTCGCACCGCCCTGGTGCCGCCCCCGCAGATGCCCGAGCATCTGGCCGCCGGCCGGGTCGACGGTTTCTGTGTCGGCGAACCCTGGGGCGCTGCTGCCGTGGCCCGCGGCCAGGGCTTCACCCTGACCACCACCCAGGCCATCTGGCCGGACCACCCGGAAAAGGTGCTGGCCTGCACCGGCCGCTTCGCCGAGCGCTATCCCAACACCGCCCGGGCGCTGATCCGCACCCTGCTCGACGCCAGTCGTTTCATCGAGGAGAGTCGCGAGAATCGTCTGGGCACCGCTCAACTGATCAGCGGCGCCGACTATGTGAACACCGACCCGGCGCTGCTCGCCCAGCGCTTTCTCGGTCACTACGAAGACGGCCGCGATGGCCGCTGGGAAGACCAGCACCCGCTGGCCTTCCATCGCCAGGGCGAGGTCAATCCGCCCTATCTGTCCGACGGCCTCTGGTTTCTCACCCAGTTCCGTCGTTGGGGCTTGCTGCGCGAGGATCCGGATTACCTGGCCATCGCCGAGGCGGTGCAGTGCACCGAGCTGTACCGGCAGGCGGCCATCGACGCCGGCCTGGCGATTCCGCCCACCCGGCGCAGCAGCACCCTGTTCGACGGGCGCACCTGGGACGGCAGCGACCCAGCCGGCTATGTCCGCAGCTTCGCCATCCACGCGCTCAGCGATCACTAGGGAGAACGACCTTGCGCATTCTGCTCATCGACGACACTCCCAAGCAGGTCGGCCGCCTCAAGGCCGCGCTGATCGAGGCCGGTTTCGAAGTCATCGAGGAATCCGGCCTGACCATCGACCTGCCCGCACGCATCGAGGCGCTGCGCCCGGACGTCATCCTGTTCGACACCCAATCACCCGGACGCGACGTCATGGAGCAGGTCTGCCTGGTGACCCGCGATCTGCCGCGCCCCATCGTCATGTTCACCGACGAGCACGACCCGGCGGTGATGCGCCGGGCCATCCAGTCGGGGGTCAGCGCCTACATCGTCGAGGGCATCCAGACCAGTCGCCTGCAGGCCATCATCGACGTCGCCCGCGCCCGCTTCGAGACCGATCAGGCGCTACGCGCCGAACTCCAGGCCCGTGAGCAGCAGTTGCTGGAGCGCAAGAAGGTCGACCAGGCCAAGGGTCTGCTGATGAAGATGCGTGGCTGCAGCGAAGACGAGGCCTACACCCTGATGCGCCGCCAGGCCATGAGCAAGCAACAGAAGCTGATCCAGGTAGCCGACCAGATCATCGCCATGAGCGAATTGCTGGGCTGAGACAGGCCGCGCGGACCAGTCAGATTTTTTCCTCGACAAGCGCAGCGACCTGCGGCTAATGTCCGCTGCAGGTCACCTCCTGTGACCCACGTCGCTCGGACGGTTCCGGGCGCTTACGTACTTCGAGGAACGCATGACTGATTCCAGTCCCGTGCGCCGCTTTGCGCGCATCGATCGCCTGCCCCCCTACGTCTTCAACATCACCGCCGAACTCAAGATGGCCGCGCGCCGTCGGGGCGAGGACATCATCGACCTGTCCATGGGCAATCCCGACGGCCCTACCCCACCGCACATCGTCGAGAAGCTCTGCCAGGTCGCCCAGCGCGAAGACACCCACGGCTATTCCAGCTCCAAGGGCATTCCCCGCCTGCGTCGCGCCATCTCCCACTGGTATCGCGACCGTTACCAGGTGGAAATCGATGCCGACAGTGAAGCCATCGTCACCATTGGCTCCAAGGAAGGCCTGGCGCACCTGATGCTGGCCACCCTGGATGCCGGCGACACCGTGCTGGTGCCCAACCCCAGCTACCCGATCCACATCTATGGCGCGGTGATCGCCGGCGCCCAGGTGCGCTCGGTGCCCCTGGTGCAGGGCATGGACTTCTTCGCCGAGCTGGAGCGGGCCATTCGCGAGAGCATTCCCAAGCCGAAGATGATGATCCTCGGCTTCCCCTCCAACCCCACCGCCCAGTGCGTGGAGCTGGATTTCTTCGAGCGCGTGGTGGAACTGGCCAAGCGCTACAACGTGCTGGTGGTGCACGACCTGGCCTATGCCGACATCGTCTTCGACGGCTGGCAGGCGCCTTCCATCATGCAGGTGCCCGGGGCCAAGGACATCGCGGTGGAATTCTTCACCCTGTCCAAGAGCTACAACATGGCCGGCTGGCGGATCGGCTTCATGGTCGGCAATCCCGAGCTGGTCGCCGCCCTGGCGCGCATCAAGAGCTACCACGACTACGGCACCTTCACCCCGCTGCAGGTGGCGGCCATCGCCGCCCTGGAAGGCGACCAGCAGTGCGTGCGCGACATCGCTCAGCAATACCAGCAGCGCCGCGATGTCCTGGTGCGCGGCCTGCATGAAGCCGGCTGGATGGTCGAGAATCCCAAGGCGTCGATGTACGTCTGGGCCAGGATTCCCGAGCCCTATGCCCACCTGGGGTCGCTGGAATTCGCCAAGAAGCTGCTGGCCGAGGCCAAGGTCTGCGTCTCGCCGGGGTTGGGCTTCGGTGACTATGGCGACGACCATGTGCGCTTCGCCCTGATCGAGAACCAGGACCGCATCCGCCAGGCGGTGCGCGGCATCAAGCAGATGTTCCGCGGCGACGGCCTGCTGCCCAAGGCGGCCCCGCGCAAATCCGGCGTCGAGCCGGCCTGAGTCTTCGCCGCGCCGTCGACTGGCGGCGCGGCGAATTCTTGTCAGTCCGGGTGTTCCAAGCTATAAGCGCCTAGTGCATCCCCAGGATATCGTCATGCTGAAAGGCCTGTTCAACCTGCTCAAATCGCCCTCCGCGGACGATCTCAAGCTGGCCGCGAGCATCAACAACTCCTACAAGTCCATGCGCGTGGTCGGCCGCGGCACCCTGCGCATCGATCCGGCGGAGGTCTTCGACTCCCCCGAATTCAAGGAAGACCTGGACCGCGCCCGGCGGCTCATCAACCGCTGATGTTCCTGCTGCTGCTCCTGCCGATCCTGGTCAGTGGCTTTCTCGTCTGCCACAAGCATCCGCTCTACTTCTATCGCCTGCACCGCTACGAGGGCCAGTACCTCTATCTGCAGAGCGCGCGTTTCGGCCTGTTCTGCACCCTGCTCGCCGTGATCCTGCACCTGGGCATCGCGCAAGTCCTGCAGGGGCGTAGCTGGTCTTGGGGCGAGCGGACCTTCTCGCTCGACTACTTCGCCGGTCTCGCCGAGCTGCTGCGTCGCACCGGCACCCTGGAGGATCCGCTGCAGGCCGCCTGGATCCTGGTGGTGACGGTGACCGCCCTGCTGATCCCCGGTGCCTGGGCCGCGCTGGCGCGCTGGACCATCAAGCGTAAGTACGGCCTGAGCGAGGACAACTACCGTACCTTCATCCTCGCCGGGATCCTCAAGGACAGTCCGCTGGACGATCTGCTGATGACCGCCTCCATCAACAGGGAGACGCTGATGCTGACCCTGGAAGAGCGCAAGGTGT
The DNA here is from genome assembly GCF_000316965.1 of Pseudomonas sp. 313. Taxonomy (NCBI): domain Bacteria; kingdom Pseudomonadati; phylum Pseudomonadota; class Gammaproteobacteria; order Pseudomonadales; family Pseudomonadaceae; genus Pseudomonas; species Pseudomonas sp. 313. The sequence goes on along the minus strand of NZ_ANBZ01000079.1, from coordinate 340,018 downwards.
ATGTCGGTCGTATCACTACCCTCGGCGAGCCTAGCGAAACGGAAGGGGCCGACCAGGACGTCTGCATCAAGCCGATCATGAGTGGCTACCGCGACAAGGACAAACTCTGGGTGACCTTCACCACCCACTATGCGGACAAGGGCAAGGACATCTACCTGACCCTGAAACAGAGCCAGATCGTCTCGGCGACGCGCTTCGATTTCGACGCCTACGAAGCGTTTCGCTCAAGCGTAAGCCGCACCTGATCTGGCTTCGCACGCTTTCTCCAGGGAACGTATGACTTTTTAGGCAGGTCCCATTTTGCAGGCGCGTTCACTGCCAGCCGGTGACGCCCTTCCCTTACTGCCAAGAAAATCAGGAGCACGTCCATGACGCCCATGCTGAAGAAAGCCTCCAGCCTGTCCCTCGCCATCCTGCTGGCTGCCGGTGCCGGTCTGGCCCAGGCCGCCGACAAGCTGTCTCCGGCCGAATTCGTCGACGACGCCTCGGCCAAGGGCATCGCCGAGATCGAGGCAGGCAAGCTGGCCCTGGAAAAGAGCCAGTCCCAGGACATCAAGACCTTCGCCCAGAGCATGATCGACGATCACACCAAGGCAAACGAGCAGCTCAAGAGCCTGGCCCAGGAGAAGAAGCTGAAAGTCTCCACCGACGCCGAGCTGATGGACAAGGCCAAGGCCATGATCCTGCAAGTGCGTGACGATTCCTTCGATCGCTCCTATGCCAACAACCAGGTCGTGGCCCATGAGCAGACCATCGAGATCTTCCGCAACGAAGCCAAGACCGGCGATGACGCCGCGCTCAAGGCCTTCGCCGAGAAGACCCTGCCGAAGCTGGAGCACCACCTCCAGGAAGCCAAGGCGCTGCAGACCAAGTACGCGAAGTAACAGCGGCGGATCGTAGGTTGGGTTGAACCGGCCTTATCGTCGAAGCCCGGCAGTGCCATGACGCAAAGGCAGTGCTGGGCTTCGCTGCGCTCAACCCAACCTACAGGCGCAGGATGAATCACCAGGGCTGTGATCCGTACGGGTATGCCAGGCTCTAATAGAGAGCAGCTTGCTGCACCTGCGCTCGATCATTGTGCAGCACGTCGTCCTCTTTAGACGCTGCCAGCGCCGTGGGCGGCGATAAACACCAGGCTTGCGCAACTTGGCTTCGCTCTTGCAAAGACCTGGGTAGCGGTGGCCAACGGCGGTCACCCCAATCGACAAAGGCGTCAGTTCACCTCCCGGCAACGGGCAAGGGTGACTGGCGCCTTTTTCATGCCCGTGACGTGCCCGAGGTGCCTCCATGAGTCCCAGTTTCTGGAAAGCCGGCCATGCGCCGACCCTGTTCGCCGCCTTCCTCTACTTCGACCTGAGTTTCATGGTCTGGTACGTGCTCGGCCCCATGGCCGTGCAGATCGCCACCGACCTGCAGCTGACCACCCAGCAGCGCAGCATGATGGTGGCGACGCCCATCCTCGCCGGCGCTGTCCTGCGCCTGATCCTGGGCTTCGTCGCCGATCGACTGTCACCCAAGACCGCCGGCATCATCGGCCAGGTGGTGGTGATCCTGGCGCTGCTGGTGGCCTGGCAGCATGGCGTGCACAGCTATGAGCAGACCCTGGTGCTGGGCCTGTTCCTCGGCTTCGCCGGCGCCTCCTTCGCCGTTGCCCTGCCGCTGGCCTCCCAGTGGTATCCGCCGCAGCACCAGGGCAAGGCCCTGGGCATCGCCGGCGCGGGCAACTCGGGTACGGTGTTCGCCGCCCTCTTCGCCCCGGCACTGGCCAAGGCCTTTGGCTGGACCAACGTGTTCGGCTTCGCGCTGATCCCGCTGATCCTGACCCTGGTGGTCTTCGTGCTCTGCGCCCGCAACGCCCCGGAACGCCCGGCGCCGAAGAAGCTGGCGGACTATGGCCGCGCCCTGGGCGACCAGGACAGCTGGTGGTTCATGTTCTTCTACAGCGTGACCTTCGGCGGCTTCCTCGGCCTAGCCAGCACCCTGCCCGGCTACTTCCATGACCAGTACGCCCTGGAGCCGGTGGTTGCCGGCTACTACACCGCGGCCTGTGTCTTCGGTGGCAGCCTGATGCGGCCCCTGGGTGGCGCCCTGGCCGACCGCATCGGCGGCATCCGCGCGCTGCTCGGCATGTACACCGTCGCGGCCATCTGCATCGCCGCCGTGGGTTTCCACCTGCCCAGCGCCATGGCCGCCCTTGCGCTGTTCGTGGTGGCCATGCTCAGCCTGGGCGCTGGCAACGGCGCGGTGTTCCAGCTGGTCCCCCAGCGCTTCCGCAAGGAAATCGGCGTCATGACCGGACTGATCGGCATGGCGGGCGGCATCGGCGGCTTCGCCCTCACCGCCGGCCTGGGCGCGGTCAAGCAGGCCACCGGCGACTATCAGCTGGGGCTCTGGCTGTTCGCTGCCCTCGGCGTGCTCGCCTGGTTCGGCCTGCTCAGCGTCAAGCGCCGCTGGCGCACCACCTGGGGCTCGGCGGCGGTCATCGCGGCACGCGTCTGAACCAGGACCCGGCGGATCGATCCGCCGGGTTTCGTCGTTCAGGTGGCGGGACGTACATAGCTGGTCAGCACGTGATCCCGCCAGACCCCATCGATCTCCAGGTAGCGCCGCGCCAGGCCTTCGCGCTCGAAGCCAAGGCTCTGGAGCAGATGAGCGCTGCGCAGGTTATCCGGCAGATGGTTGGCCATGATGCGATTCAGGCCCAGCTCGGCGATGACGAAATCGCGGCCCAGGCGGACGGCATTGCGCATCAGCCCGCGTCCCTGCCAGGCTTCATCCAGGCCGTAGCCCAGGTAGCAGGCTTGGAAACCACCCCGGAATATCTGACTGAAATTAACCGTACCGATGACCAGCGGCCCCGTCCGCAGGACCAGGCGCAAATCGCTCAGGCCCGGTCCACCGGCACGATAGGCGGCCGCCTGCCCCTGCCACTGGGCCAGGGTATAGAAGCCATCGGAGCGCCGTGGCATCGACAACGCCAGATGCTGGCGATTGCGCCGATAGTAGTCGGCTACCGCGGCGGGATCGGCGAGGGTCAGGTCGATCAGCTCCACCGCCTCGGTCACGGCGAAGCGGGGTGGATACTGCAGCGGAACGCTCAGGGCGGTCATGACCTGACCTGCGGCGGCAATTCGTAGACCCAGGTGGCGCAGCGCTGCCCGTCCGGGCCTTCCCGATCGTTTTCCAGCACCCGGACGCGCCGGAAACCCACCCGTTCGGCGAGCCGTTGGCTGGAGTCGTTGGCGGCCGAGGTGGTGAGATAGAGCCCCACTTCGCCGCGCTGTTCGACGAAGTAGCGCAGCGCGGTGGTCATCAGGCCCTGGCCGGTATGCAGACTGTGCAGCCAGTAGCCGATCTCGTAGCGCCGCCCGCCGTCCAGTGGCGTGAGCCCCAGGCAGCCGAGCAACGCGTGACCGCGCACCAGGAAGTAGCGTTTCTCGCCCTGGGCCAGGGTGAAGGCACCGCGCGCGGCGAGCAGGCTGTCGCGGGCCTGGGCGACCGTGGTGTGTTCCCGGGCCCAGCCGAGGAAGCGGCGATGCTCGGCATAGCTCCAGTTCAGCGCCTCGGCGAAAGCCTCGGCCAGGCGCGGTTGCGGCCAGACCAGCGCGAAGTCGGCCAGGGCGATGCGCGGTGGAAAATTCATGGCGGGGTCCCGAAATCCAGGCGCGGCACGGCGGCCAGCAGGCGTTGGGTCATGGCGTGGGCGGGCGCACGCAGCACCCGTTCGGCGCTGCCCTGTTCGACGATGTGGCCGCCGTCCATCACCGCGATGCGATCGGCCAGGTACTCGACCACGCCGAAATTGTGGGTGATGAACAGATAGGCCAGCCCCCGCTCCGCCTGGAGCTCGCGCAGAAGATCGAGGATCTGCGCCTGCACCGAGACGTCGAGCGCCGAGGTGGGTTCGTCGCATACCAGCACCTGCGGCTCGACGATCAGCGCCCGGGCGATGGCGATGCGCTGGCGCTGGCCACCGGAAAATTCATGGGGAAAGCGCTGCAGGGTATCGCCGGGCAGCCCGACCCGCTCCACCAGGGCCGCGGCGCGGCGCTGGCGCTCGGCGTCATCCAGCTCGGGACGCAGCGCCAGCAAGCCCTGCTCCAGGGTGGCGCCGATGCGCATGCGCGGATCCAGCGAGGCGAAGGGATCCTGGAAGACGATCTGGATCTGCCGCCGTAGCCGCTGCAGGGTGCGCCGGTCGGCCGTGAGCAGGTCCTCGCCGCCCAGCTGGGCGCTGCCGCTGATGCGCGGTCCATCGAGCAGCCGCAGCAGCGCCTTGCCGGTGGTGGTCTTGCCGCAGCCGGATTCGCCCAGCAGCGCCAGGGTCTCGCCGGCGTGCAGGTCGAAGCTCACGCCGTCCACCGCCTTGACCCAGTCGCGGGTCCGGCCCCAGGCGCCGCGGCGGATCGGATAGTGCACGGCCAGGTCGCGCACCTCCAGCAAGCGGTCGCCCGGCTGGCGCTCGGGCAGGGTGCGTGGGCTACCGGTCAAGGTCTGGCCGCGTTTGGCGAAGGTGGGAATGGCGGCGAACAGCTCGCGGGCATAGGGATGCCGGGGCGCCTGGAAGAATTCCGCCGCCGGGGCGCTCTCGACGATCGCGCCATGGCGCATCAGGGCCACATGATCGGCCACCTGGCGCACCACCGCCAGATCGTGGGTGATGAGCAGGATGGCCATGCCCAGTTCGCGCTGGATGTCGGCCAGCAGCGCGAGGATCTGCGCCTGGACGGTGACGTCCAGCGCCGTGGTGGGCTCGTCGGCGATCAGCAGGTCCGGCTCGGCGGCCAGTGCCAGGGCGAGCATGATGCGCTGCTTCTGGCCACCGGAGAACTGGAAGGGATAGTCGTCGATCCGCCGCTCCGGCTCGGGAATGCCGACCCGGCGCAGCCATTCCACCACCCGGGCACGGGCGGCGGCACCGCGCAGCGCGGTATGGGCGCGCAGGGTTTCCTCGATCTGCTCGCCGATGCGCATGACCGGATTCAGGCTGGTGGCGGGCTCCTGGAAGATGGTGCCGACGCGCCCGCCGCGCAGTTCGCGCAGGCGTCCTTCCGGCAGTCGATGCAGGTCGGTCCCGGCCAGCAGCGCCGCGCCGCGGGCGATACCCAGCGACGGTGGCAGCAGCCGCAACAGCGAGAGCGCGGTGACGCTCTTGCCACTGCCCGACTCGCCTACCAGGGCGAAGGTCTCGCCACGGGCGATGGCCAGGCTCAGGCCACGGACCGCCTGCCGTGTGCCCTCCTCGCCCTCGACCAGGATCTCCAGATCGCGAATCTCCAGCACCGGGGTCATGGCTGCACCTCACCCTGGCCGGGACGGCGTCTGAGCCAGGCGGACCTCAGCCGGCGACTGCGTGGATCGAAGGCGTCGCGCACGGCATCGGCGAATAGATTGGCGGCCAGCACCAGGGCCAGCATGAAGGCGAAGGCGCTGAACAGATTCCACCAGATCATGGGGGTACGGGACATCTCGGTGCGGGCGTCGTTGATCATGGAACCAAAGGAATTCATGGTCGGGTCCACGCCGATCCCCAGGTAGGACAGCACCGCTTCGTAGAGCACCAGGCTGGAGAATTCCAGGGTCAGGGTGATGAGCACCAGGTAGAAGACATTAGGCAGCAGGTGCCGACGCAGGATGGTGAAATGGGAGACGCCGAAGGCGCGCGCCGCCTGGACGTATTCCAGCTCGCGTAGCTTGAGCGCCTCGGCGCGCAGCAGCCGACAGAGCCCGGCCCAACCGGTGAGGCCGAGGATCAGGCAGAGCATGAACAACCGGAGGTCGGCGCGCGCCGCACCGGTGTCGAACAGCTCCGGGTGGCGGTCGATGAACACCTGCATCATCAGCACACAGGCCGCCACCAGCAGCACCCCGGGAATGGAGGTCAGGGTGGTATAGAGATAGGTGATGACGTCGTCCACCCGGCCCTTGAAGTAGCCTGCGGCCAGGCCGAAAACGATCGCCGGCGGCAGCATGGCCAGGGTGGTCAGGCTGCCGATGACGAAGGCGGTGCGGATGCTCTTGAGCGACTGGTAGAGGACGTCGTTGCCGGTACTGTCGGTGCCCAGCACGTGATAGCCGCTGGCCAGGGCGATCACGCTGCCGGCCACCAGGCAGACGCCCAGCCAGGTCAGCAGGATGGCGCGCCAGGGGGTGGCGGTATGGCCGCGCAGGATGAGTCCGGTACGCGCGGCGAAGCTGCCCCCTTCGCGCAGCCGCGCCGCCACCAGGGCCGCGGTGGCCAGGGCCAACCCCAGACCACCGAGCAGGCCCAGCCCCAGGCGCCGGAGCACGTCGCCACGCCATTCGCGGGCGGGATCGCCCAGGGTGGTGCCGGCGTGCTTGAGGCGCGGGAAGTCGCGCAGCGGCGTGCCCTCGGCGCTGGTGCCCAAGGTTTCCTTGGTGAACTGGTGGGTGGCCAGGGGCGCGGAATAGGTCTTTTCGCGCTGGGTCAAGCTGGTGTCGGCCAGCAGGCCATCGAAGGCGGAGAGCACCGTGGGCGAATAGATCGGCGCCGTGGCACCGGGCGCGGCCGGCAACTGCGGCCGGTAGTGCACCGAATCCAGCAGGGCAATGGTGACGAAGCTGGCCAGCACCACGGCCGCGCTCATCGCCGGGGCATCCTGCAGCACCCGTCGCCAACTGGCGCGCAGCGCCGGCTGGCGACGCGCACGCCAGGCATAGAACAGGCTGCCGGCCACCAGCAGGTAGAGGGCGAGGTCGGTCCAGAGCAAGACGAATTTCGGCATGGCGGCTACCTGAAGCGAACGCGCGGATCGGCGAGGGTGTAGGACAGGTCCGCCAGGATCAGGCCGACGATGTAGAGCACCGACCCCAGGAACACCATGGTGCGGACCACGGCGAAGTCCTGGCCGTTGATGGCGTCGATGGTGTAGCTGCCCAGGCCCGGGATGCCAAAGAAGGATTCGGCGATCAGGCTGCCCATGATCAGCAGCGGAATGGCCGAGACCACCCCGGTAAGGATCGGCAGCGCCGCATTGCGCAGTACATGGCGCAGGAGCACCTGGCGCTCGGCCAGGCCCTTGGCGCGGGCGGTGCGCACATAGTCCTTGCCGATCTCTTCGAGAAACAGCGCGCGATAGAAGCGCGCCTGGCTGCCCAGGCCGGAAATCACCGCCACCACCACCGGCAGCGCCAGGAAGCGCAACAGGTTCCAGCCCTCTTCATAGCCCGAATAGGGCACCAGCCGCAGGATCTTCGCGAACAGCCACTGGCCGGCGATGATGTAGAACAGCGAGGAGATCGACAGCAGCACCACACAGAGCACCACGCCCCAGAAGTCCAGCCGGGTGGCGCGAAAGAACACCAGCAGCAGGGCGAAACCGACGCTGGCCAGCAGACCGAGGACAAAGGTCGGCAGCGCCAGCGCCAGACTCGGTCCGGCGCGCTCGGCGATCTCCCGGCCGATGTCGCGTCCGTTGTCGGCGGTGCCGAAATCGAACACCAGCAGACTGACCGACCGTTCGAAGAAGAGCGTATCGGTGAATCGCTCGACGCCTTCACGGGTGGTATTAATCAGCAGTGGCTTGTCGTAGCCGTGCTCCGCCTTCCAGTCCTCGATGGCGTCGGCGGTGACGTACTTGCCGCCGATGGCCAGGCGCGCCATGTCGTCCGGGGTATTGACGGTGAAGAACAGCACGAAGGTCAGCAGATTCACCCCGATGAGGATCAGCACGCCATAGGCCAGGCGTCGCAGCAGATAGCCGATCATGGCCGCTCCTCCCCTGCCGAGTCGCCAAAGGCGGTCTGCCGCTCGCGGCGCTTGAGGATGCGCCAGGCCGGCCAGACCAGCAGCAGGGCCACGCCCAGCAGCAACCACAGCGGCCAGAGCACCGGCTGGTTCCATTCCAGCACCTTGCGCTCGCGCAGGGCCGGGTCCAGGCGCAGGTAGCGCAGCTGGTCACGCACCATCTGGGTCGGCTTGGCGTTGTAGACCCACTGGTGGTAGGCGCCACCAGACAGGGGATTCCAGCCGAACAGCCAGGGCGCGTCCTGTTGCACGATGGTGACCATGCGCCGGATCAACGCCACCTTTTCCGGGCCGTCGTCGAGACTCTTCATCTGCTCGAACAGCCGGTCGAATTCGGGATTGCTGTAGTTGCCGGCATTCTCGCCCCCATGCTTGGCCTTGCCCTGGGGACCGTAGAAGAGAAAGAGAAAGTTCTCGGCATCGGGATAGTCGGCGTTCCAGCCCCAGAAGAAGATCTGCGCCGCACCCTTGCGCATCTTGTCCTGGAATCTGTTGTAGTCCGAGCCGCGCAGCTCCAGCTGGATGCCCAGCTTGGCGGTCTGCTGGCGCATCCAGTCGAACATGGCGCTGTCGCCACTGCTCTGGGCATCGTATTGCAGGATCAGCGGTCGCCCGCTCTGGACGTCGCGACCGTCGGGGTAGCCGGCTTCGGCGAGCAACCGCTTGGCTTCCTCGATGGGCCGCCGCTCGGGCTTGCCGTCCACCAACCGATAGACCACGGGGTTGGTGCCGGCCGGCGGCGGCTCATAGCCCAGCACGCCCGGCGGCAGCGGGCCGTTGGCGACCAGGCCGTTGCCGTTGAGAAAGACGGTGATGTAGCTCTCCCAGTCGAAGGCGATGGACAGCGCCTGGCGCAACTTGCGATTGCGCGCCTGCTGTTCGGGCGTGGCACCCTGCCCCACCACCGGATCCAGCCAGTTGAAACCTAGGTACCAGTTGGAGGCCTCCACCGCGGTGGGCAACTTTAGGCCACGTTCGCGATAGAGCTCGGCGGAGTCGAGCGAGTCGCCGGCGCGGGTGCGCAAGGCCACGCCGTATTCGCCGCGCTCGATCTGCGGCGCGTCGTAATAGCCCTGGATGAACTTGCCCATCAGCGGCACCCCTTCCTTTTCCAGGCTGAACACCGCCCGATCGATCAGTGGCATGGGCTTGCCGCAGTCGTCCAGCCGGCCCTGCTCGCGATCCTCGGCCTCGCCCTCGCAGGGATAGGGATCGGCGCGGTAGTTGGGATTGCGCTCCAGCACATGGCGGCGATTGGGGATGGATTCGGCGAGGCGATAGGGCCCGCTGCCCACCGGCCAACTGTTCAGGCTGAGATTGTGTTCGGCCATACCCGACTGGCTGTAGAAGCGCTCCGCCTCCCAGGGCACCGGCGCGGCGAAGGTCATGGCCAGCCAGTAGTTGAACTGGGGGTACTTGCCGATCACCCGCAGCCGCAGGGTGTGGTCGTCCAGTACCTCGACCCCGGGCAGCTCGCCCTGACGCAGGTCGAGCCAGGGTAGCGGTGCGTCCTTGGGCAGGCTGGCGCGCAGGGCCTTGTCGGCGGCGCGCAGGCCATCGCCAAAGGCCTGCATCCCTACCAGGTGCTCGGCGAAGATCGCGTAGCTGGGCGACACCAGCCGCGGACTGGCCAGGCGGCGCAGGCCATAGGCGTAGTCGGCGGCGGTGACGGCGCGGCTGCCGGTCTCGGGAAAGTCGGGAATCTGGTAGCGGTCGGCCAGGTCCTCGGGCGTGATCGGGAAATAGCGGTAGTGGCCCTGGGCATCGCGGGCAAAGGCCGGATGGGGCGCATAGCGGGCGTCGCGGCGGATGGGGATGTCATAGACGCTCTGGGCGATCTGCGCCGGCGGCGCATCGTCCGGCAGGCGCCGGCCCTGAGCGTCCAGGTAATAGGGTGCGACCACCCGCTCCGCGCCGCGGGGGATCAACTCATAGGGCCGCTTGAAATAGTGATAGCCATAGAGCGGCTCATAGATGTTGTAGGTGAAATTGGTCTCGTCGCCGGAATAGGAGCTGGCGGGATCCAAGTATTTCGGCGAGCGGGTGGTAAAGGCGGTATAGAGGGTATTCTGGCCCTCCGCCCCGGCGCGATAGGGGCTGTTGATCGGCGTATCAGCGGGTGAGCAACCCCCAAGCAGCACGAGGGTCGACAGCGCGAGAAGGTGTCTGGACAGTCTGGGCATCGCGTTCCGCTACCGAAAGAGATCTGGGCGGTGATGTCCGCCTAAACGACCAAGCTTGAGCTATTTTCCCGCGAGGCGCAGCACCCCATGCAATTCCGGAAAGATTTCGACAAGATCGTCCACTGGTCCCAGCTCCAGGCCCCCGACGGTCCGGGCTATCCCGACAGTGACGAACGCTTTTCCCTAGGCGCCGCCTTCGGCCGCCACTTCGGCTTCGCCCGCCTGGGCATCCATCATGAATGGCTGCCACCCGGCCGCCGCACCTCGAGGCCCCATGCCGAGGCCACCGAGGACGAATTCATCTATGTGATCGCCGGCCACCCCACCGCCTGGATCGACGGTCACGCCCACCGGCTCAAGCCGGGGGACGGCGTGGGCTTCAAGGCCGGCGACGGCGTCGCCCATACCTTCATCAACGAGACCGCGGAGCCGGTGGAGTTGCTGGTGGTGGGTGATACCCGGCGGGCGGACAATCGGCTGCACTATCCGCTGCATCCGGAATTCACCGCGAGTCTTGGGGATAAGCAGTGGCGGGACTGCCCTGAGCGGGAGTTGGGGCCGCATTTGGGTGAGGCGATGTCGCCACGAGAGGACGACGAATGCCCGTGAATCCGTTGCGACTCACTGCCTCCATTCGCGCCAACGCAGGACTCCTCACCCAGCTGCAATTGGCGCCCGATACCTGCCTCAGCTATGGCGAGCATCAGGTAGGAGTGCTCACACCGGACTGCCCTGACTACTACTTCGGCAACTACCTCCTGCTGGATCAGCGCCCGACTGCCCAGCAGGTGTTGGCCTGGTCCGCGGACTTCGAGCAGCTGCTCGGCAGCCCACAGCCCCTGGGGCATCGTGCTTTCGTCTGGCCAGAGCCGCAGGGCAAGGAGCCACCGGCGGACCTGCCTTGCGGCTACGATTATCAGCGCCTGGTCTGGATGCGTCTGGCCGCCGATGCCCCGCAGCCCGCCTCGGTCCTGCCTGAAGGACTTCACGTCAGAACCTTCCAACACCCCGACGATTGGCAACAGTGGCGTGAGCTCCAGGCAGAGGTGACTCCGGGCGCGGAACATCCAGAAGCGCACCGGCGCTATCTGGATTACCAGGCGCGACGCTATCGATCACTGAGCGACAGCGGCCTGGGCGACTGGTGGGGTGTATTCGATGGCGAGGAGCGGCTGCTGGCCTATCTTGGCCTCTATCGCCTGGGCCGACTGGGCCGGTTCCAAGCGGTTACCACGCGGGTGGACTGGCGTCGGCGCGGACTCTGCCAGGCCTTGCTCGGCACGGTGCTTCGGCACCAACGACATCACGTGGACGCCTTCGTGATCGTGGCGGAAAGCGAACATCACGCCCAACGGCTCTATGCCAAGGCGGGGTTCACCGTAGAGGGCGGCATAGGAACCCTGCTGTGGGCAGGTGCCGGCAGAGGATAGCAATTTGGCTCTCATGTTCAGGAAAACGTGCGCCTCCCTACCCGGATTTATCGCGGCCATGGGCCGCTCCTACACTGTAGGAGCGGCCCATGGCCGCGATAGCCCGTCTGCCTCCACGGCGAATGTTGTCTCCACGATTCTGGAGCGTGACAGGCCTGCCGGTGGAAGACGCTATGCGACTTCTACCCATCGTTGCGCACCTGTTGGGCTTCAGCGATGGAGCCGCCTCAACCCAACCTACGCCGATGTGCTTTCGTAGGTTGGGCTGAGCGCAGCGAAGCCCAACATCGCCCGCCCAACGTGCGTGGGAGCCCCCCTCTCCCTGTGGGAGAGGGTCGGCGACTCAGGCTTTACGCGCCGGGGCCGCGCTCACCGCCGCGCGCAGCGCCAGCAGGTAGCTGTCCACGCCGAAGCCGGCGATCTGCCCCAGGACGATCTCGGCGAACACCGAGTGATGCCGGAAGCCTTCCCGCGCATGGATGTTGGACATGTGCAGCTCCACCACCGGCACGGTGAGGATCGCCAGGGCGTCGCGGATGCCGTAGCTGTAGTGGGTCCAGGCGCCGGCGTTGATCAGTACCGCGTCGACGCCCTCCTCATAGCCCCGATGGATGCGCTCCACCATCGCCCCTTCGTGGTTGCTCTGGAAGCTTTCCACCTCGACGCCCAGTTCAGCACCCAGGGCCGTTAGCCTGGCGTCGATCTCCGTCAGGGTCACGGTGCCGTACTGCAGCGGATCGCGCTTGCCGAACATGTTGTGGTTGATACCGTGCAGCATCAGGATCTTCATGGGTTCGCTCAGGTCAGGGGAAGGGTCAGCTGGTCGATGACCGGCCGGGTCTCGGGGCGCACGCCGCGCCACCAGGCGAAGGCTTCGGCAGCCTGTTCCACCAGCATGCCCACGCCGTCCGCCAGTTGCGCCACGCCTTGTTCGCGGGCCAGGCGCAGGAAAGGCGTCAGCCCCTTGCCGTAGGCCAGTTCATAGGCCAGCGCCGCCTGGGTGAAGACCCCGGCCGGTACCGGCGGCAGTTCGCCGACCAGACTGGCCGAGGTGGCATTGATCACCAGATCGAAGGTCTCCCCTTCCAGAGCCGCGTAGCTCCGCACGCTCAGCAGCGGATGCCCGATCTCCTGGGCTAGCTCAGCCGCCTTCCGCCCATCGCGATTGGCCATCACCAATTCGGTCGGTCCGGCGGCGAGAAAGGGCAACAAGGCGCCACGCACCGCACCACCGGCGCCCAGCAACAGCACTCGCTTGCCAGCCAGGGGCTGGCCGAGGTTGACCTCGATGTCGCGCAGCAGGCCGATGCCATCGAAGTTCTCCGCCAGCACCCGCTCGCCCTCGAACTTCAGCGCGTTGGCCGCCCGCGCCAGACGTGCCCTCTCGCTGGACTCGGTGGCCAGCTGGAAGGCCTGCAGCTTGAACGGCGCGGTCACGTTCAGGCCCTGCCCGCCCTGGGCGCGAAAGCGCTGCACGTCGCCGGCGAAGTCCTCCGGCGAGCCCTCGATGGCGCCGTATTCCAGGTCTTGCCCGGTGGTGGCGGCGAACAGGCCATGGATCAGCGGCGACTTGGTGTGGTTGATCGGGCGGCCGATCACCGCGTAGTGGTCGGTCATGCGCAGGGCTCCTGGCTGAACAGCACGCCATCGGCCTGCAGCCGGGCGATCTCTTCCGCGCTGTAGCCCAGGCTCTGGGCGACGGCAGCGTTGTGCTCGCCGAGATCCGGTGCCACCTGCTGGATGGTGGTGTCGCACCCGGAAAAGCGGAATGGCAGATTGGGCATGCGCAGGGTGCCGAAGCGCGGGTGCTGCTGTTCCTGGATCATGCCGCGCGCCTTGATCTGGGGATCCTCGATCACCTCGTCGATGCGCTGCACCTTGGCGCAGGGCACGTCGATCTCGTCGAGCAACGCCAGCAGCCGCGCGACCGGATTGGCCGCCACCCAGGCCTTGACGATGGGCAGGATGGCTTCGCGATGGGCGTTGCGGCCGGAGGAGGTATGGAAGCGCAGGTCGCTGCCGAAACCGGGCTGGCCCGCGTCCTGCTCGACCAGGGCGGCGAAGCGCTTCCAGGATTCGTCCACCTGGGCGGCGATCACCAGGTCGCCGTCCTGGGCGCGGAACACACCATAGAGGGTCGAGGTGGGCATGTCATGACCTGTCTGCTGCGGCAGGATCTCGCCGCCGGACAGGGTGTAGCACTGCACGGCGTACTCGTGCATGGACACCAGAGTGTCGTACAAGGCCATGTCGATGTGCTGGCCGCGCCCGCTGGTGACCCGTCCCAGCAGCGCCGCATTGATGGCGGCCACCGCATGGGCGCCGGTGTACATGTCGCCCAGGGAGATGCGCAGCAGCGGCGGCGCCTCGCCCGGCGTGCCGACCATCTGCATGATGCCGCTCTTGGCCTCGGCGATCAGCCCGAAACCGGCGCGGTGCGCGTCGGGCCCGGTGTGGCCATAGGCGGAAATCGAGCAGTACACCAGTCGCGGATTGCGCGCAGACAACTCCGCATAGCCCAGGCCGAGCCTGTCCAGGGCGCGGGGTCGGTAGTTCTCGATGAAGACGTCGGCGCTGTCGCAGAGCTGCTGCATGAAGGCCTTGCCGCGCGGGTCCTTCATGTTGACGCTGACGCCCTGCTTGCCCATGTTGAGTTGCAGGAAGTAGCCGCTCTGCTGGTCATCCAGGACGAAGGCGTGCTGGCGACCGGCATCGCCGCTGCCGGGCCGCTCCACCTTGATCACCTCGGCGCCCAGCGCCGCCAGGCAGCGCCCCACATAGGGGCCGGCGAGGAAGTGGCTGTAGTCGATGACCCTCAGGCCATGCAGGGGCAGTGGCTGGCTCATACGGCGCCCTCCCGCCGCGGCACCATCAGCCGGTGTTCGCCGCGCTGGACCACCTCGCCCTTCTGGTTGATCAGCTCCGAGGGCAGCACCACGATGCCCCAGCCCGGCTTGCTCTTGCTCGGGCGCATGGCGCCCACGCGCAGCCTGACGTGCAGTTCGTCGCCGACGCGGATCGGCAGCAGGAAGTCCCAGGTCCAGCCCAGCGACATCCCTGGCAGGAAGCGGTAGTCGCATTGGGTCTTGAGGCCGTCGGCGATGGACAATCCCATCAGCCCGTGGGCAACCAGGCCGCCGAAGTGACTGGCATTGGCATAGGCCTCGTCGACGTGAACCGGGGTGTGGTCGCCGGTGAGGTCGGCATAGGCCAGGATGCGTTCCTTGGTGACCTGGTAGGTCGGCGTGATCGCCTCGTCACCTTCGCGGGCATCCTCGAAGTATCTTTCTGGTACGGTCATGGTCGCTTTCACTCGGCTTGACGGGCGTTGACGGCCAGGGCGTCGTGCACGGCGCGGGCCGGCACGGCCTGGATGAATTCCAGCGCCAGGCCATCGGGCAGGCGCAGCCAGTTAGGGCCCTGGGGCAGTTGCTCCACGCCCTCGAAGCGCCGGGCCGCGGCCAGGGCGGCGTCGAGGTCCTCGCACATCAGCCCCAGATGGCCCAGGCGTCCTTCCGGGCCGGCGAAGTCCGGCTTGCTCATGAACTGCATGCCGCCCAGCGTCCAGTACTGGCTGGGCGCCTCGACCGGGCCCTGCACCTCGCGCAGGGTCATGCCGAACACCTCATGGAAGAAGCGGATGTGCCAGTGGATGTCCTTCACCCAGATGGCCACGTGTTCCAGATAGGCCTTGGGAATGCTCATGGTTTGGCGTCCTCTTGTTGTCGATCGGCCAGGGCGCGCTCGATGCCCTTGATGCAGGCGACCAGGGTGGCGTTGACCGGCGTGGGCACGCGGTACTGCTGGCCGAGCCGCACCACCGCGCCGTTGATGAAGTCGATTTCGGTGATGGAGCCCTTCTGCAAGCTCTGCAGCAGGGAGGTCTTGAAGGACGGCGGCAAGCCTTCGCGCGCCAGCTCCCAGGCCGCCTGCGGCTCGCGCAGGCCGAGCTCGACGCCGGCCGCGCGCGCCACCGCGATGGCCTCGGCGACCGCCTGCAAGGCGGTGTCGCGCAGCTGCGGCTCGCTGTAGAGCTGGCCATAGGTGAGTTGGGTGATGCCGGTCAGGGCACCGGTGGCGACGTTGACCAGCAACTTGTCCCAGAGGGTGCCGCGGATGTTGCTGCTGACCGTGGTGGCCAGCCCGGCGTCCTCGAAGACGGCGGCAACGGCCTGGACGCGTGCCGAGAGCTGACCGTCGAGTTCGCCGATGAGCGTGCGCTTGCCCGCCACCCCGCTACGGATCCGCCCGGGGCCGAGCAGCACGCCGCCGACATAGGTCTTGCCGGCGATCACCCGCTCCTGGCCGACGATCTCGGCCAACAATTCTTCATGGCCGAGGCCGTTCTGCAGCGACAGCACCAGGGTGTGGGGACCGACCAGCGCCTGGGCCTGGCTCATGGCCGCGGTGGTGGCGAAGGACTTGACCAACACCACCACCAGATCCACTACCCCGACCGCCTCGGCACTGACCGCTGCCCGAACCTGAACCCGGCGCCTGCCAGCGGCGGTCTCGATGTCCAGGCCGTCGCGGATGACCGTCTCGATATGGGCATTGGGGCGGTTGAGCAGCCAGGTCTCATGCCCCGCCTCGCTCAACCAGGCGCCAAAGGTGCTGCCCAGCGCACCGGCCCCGAGGATGCAGATCTTCATGGGAGAGGACTCCTTGTTTCCGCCCTAACCCTAGGCCCACGGCCCCTATTGAGCTATACAAAGACCTCAATCCACCCATCAGGAATTCTGATAATGCTGCCTACGGACGGCCTGCCCGAACCCAAGCTGTTGATGCTGTTCGAGGTGCTCTATCGCACCCGCAGCGTGACCCGGGCCGCCGAGCAACTGGGCCAGAGCCAGCCCACCATCAGCCTCTGGCTCGGCAAGCTGCGGCAGCAATTGCGTGATCCGCTGTTCGTGCGCACACCGGGCGGCATGAAGCCCACGCCGCAAGCCGAAGCCCTGATCACGCCCTGTCGGGAAGTGCTCGAATCCCTGC
Source organism: Pseudomonas sp. 313 (assembly GCF_000316965.1). Lineage (NCBI taxonomy): Bacteria > Pseudomonadati > Pseudomonadota > Gammaproteobacteria > Pseudomonadales > Pseudomonadaceae > Pseudomonas > Pseudomonas sp. 313. The sequence goes on along the minus strand of NZ_ANBZ01000079.1, from coordinate 323,645 downwards.
GTCGGCTGGTGGCCTGGGAGGTTGCCTTCGAGCCCGCCACCGCCCAGCGGCTGTTCCGCCTCTGCCTGAGCGATGCCAGCCACATCACCCTGCTGCCACGGATATTGGCGCAGCTGCGGGAGGTGGCGCCCGGGGTACGCCTGGAGGTCGCACGGATCGACGGCAATACCGAACAGGCCCTGGAGATCGGCGAAGCCGACCTGGCGATCGGCTTCATTCCCTGGCTGGGCGGCAGCCTCTATCAGCAACTGCTGTTTCCCCAGGACTGGGTCTGCCTGGTCAGCGCCCGCCATTCACGCCTCGGCGAGCGCTTGACGGCCGCGGCCTACGCCGAGGAGGGCCATGTGCTGGTCAGTGCCGGCACCGGGCAGAAGCTGCTGGAAGCAGGCCTGGTCAGAGCCGGGGTGCAGCGCCGCATCGTGCTGGAGCTACCGGGCTTTCTGGGGGTTGGCGCGGTGGTGGGCAGCTCCGACCTCATCGTCACCCTGCCCCGGCATATCGGCACCACTCTGGCGGCCACCTACGGTCTCAAGGTCCATGAGTGCCCGGTGCCGATCGAGGGTTTCGCGGTCAGGCAGCACTGGCATGCGCGCTATCACCAGGAGGCCGGCAACCGCTGGTTGCGTGGGGTGCTGCTGGAGCTCTTCGGTCACAGCCGCTAGCGCAGCGGCCAGAAACGAAAAAGCCCCAGCTCAGGGCTGGGGCTTTAGGGCAGGACGCCTGGACGATCAGTTGTCCAGGGCCGGGCGCTGGCCGGAGATGGCGATGCGCTTGGGCTTGGCTTCTTCCGGGATCACCCGCACCAGCTCAATGCTCAGCAGGCCGTGCTTGAGATCGGCACCCTTCACCTCGATATGGTCGGCGAGGCGGAAGGACAGCTTGAAGGCGCGCTGGGCGATGCCCTGATGCAGGAAGGTCACGCTTTCGGCGCTGTTTTCGCGCCGGCCACCCTTGACGGTGAGCACGCCACGCTCGACTTCGATGTCCAGGTCATCTTCCTGGAGACCGGCGGCGGCGATCACGATGCGATACTGGTCGTCACCGTGCTTCTCGACGTTGTAGGGTGGATAGGAGCTGCCAGCGTCGTTGCGCAGAGCGGATTCGAACAGGTCGTTGAACCGGTCGAAGCCAACGGAATGACGGAACAGCGGGGCCAGGGACAGTACATTGCTCATGGTGAATCTCCTGATAGGTTCAGCAAGTTTCGTTGTTGCCTGCGGGACCCGACTTCGGCATCCCGCACGAACCTAGATAGGAATTCCCCAAAAAATTTCAAGGGCCAATCCCGACGAACGGTAGTGCCGCTATTTCTTCTTCGGCTTGCGCTTTTTCTTCTTGGCTGCGGCCAGCGGCAGGGCCTGCTCGAAGGCCGAGCGCACCTCCTGCAGGCGACGCTCCTTGAGGTCGTGGATGCGCTTGCCGCGCTCGGTGGTGAAGTCGATGAGATTGCTGTCGTCGCTCATGGGGCTATCCGGCGAAAGGTGAGATTCAGCCGCACCCCGCTGGCTTTGCGGGTCTTGGCGATCTGGTGCTGCCAATGATGCTGGGTCGCGCCGCCCATGACCAGCAGGCTGCCGTGACCGAGTTCCAGGGAATGGCCGATGCGGCTGCTGCCCTTGCGGCGGAAATCGAAACGTCGCGCAGCGCCCAGGTTGAGCGAGGCGATAAGCGGATTGGCGCCGAGACTGGCCTCGTCATCGCTGTGCCAGCCCATGGAATCCTGGCCGTCGCGATAGCGGTTGAGCAGCACGCCGTTGAAGACCTGACCACAGGCCGCCGCGACGGCGTCGCGAATCCGCTGCAACAGCGGCGTCCAGGGCAAGGCGGCATGATCCAGGCCCGCATAGCCGTAGACCACGCCGGGATCGGCGTACCAGGCCACCTGCCGCGGCACCGGGTGCCAGCGCCCGAAGACCCGCACCTGCGGCTGGCTCCAGGGGGTTTCGTCCTCCAGCTGCTGCAACCAGGCGTCGGCTTGTTCCAGAGGTAGCCACTGCGGGTAGAAGGCCAGCTCGGCGTCTTGCAGCTCCAGGTGCTCGACCATGGGCTAGACCCGCAGGTCCACCTGGACGCCCACCTGCTCCGGCTCTTCCAGGGCCTGGGCACGTTCGGCGCCGAGGCCCTGGCGCAGGGCCTCGCGCTGCCGGCGACGACGACGCGCCTCGCGATCCAGAGTGGCTTCGTCCTCCAGGGGCGCATGGGCCGTCTCGGCCGCCGGTTCCACGGGCGCCACCGGGGCCACGGGTGGGCGTACCGGGGCCGGGTCCAATTGGTTCGGCGGGGTCACGCCAAGGGGTGGAATGATGGGGATCATGACGGGCACCTCGAATTTAGCGAACTGAGAGCCTGTTCAAAATCTGCTGCGCGTCGGCCAAACCGCGTTGAAAATGCCTTCGGAATGCTCATTTACCACTCGTAAACTCCGCTTCCTCAGGCCTTTTCGCCTTGTTTGGCTCTAGCTCGCGAGATTTTGAACAGGCTCTGCGTCAAAACAGCAGGTTGGGCTTATGACTCCGCTTTGGCTAAAATAGCCGGCTTTTTGATAGCAGGGGAGAGGCTTCTACATGGCGTCACATCAACCGGGACAACGCTGGATCAGTGACAGCGAGGCCGAACTGGGCCTGGGAACCATCCTGGCCCTGGACGGCCGCCTGCTCACGGTGCTCTATCCAGCCACCGGTGAGACGCGCCAGTATGCCCAGCGCAATGCGCCCCTGACCCGGGTGCGCTTCGCGCCGGGCGACGAGGTGACCCATTTCGAGGGCTGGAAGCTCACCGTGCGCGAGGTCTCCGAAGCGGACGGCCTGCTGACCTATCACGGCTTCACCGCCGAGCGCGAGGCACGCAGCGTTCCCGAGGCCCAGCTGTCGAACTTCATCCAGTTCCGCCTGGCCAGCGACCGCCTGTTCGCCGGGCAGATCGATCCCCTGCCCTGGTTCGGCCTGCGCTACCACACCCACGAGCACCGCAATCGCCTGTTGCAGTCCAGCCTCTGGGGCCTCGGCGGCACCCGCGCCCAGCCGATCCCGCACCAGCTGCACATCGCCCGCAGCGTGGCCGACCGCGTCGCGCCGCGCGTCCTGCTGGCCGACGAGGTGGGCCTGGGCAAGACCATCGAAGCCGGCCTGGTGATCCATCGCCAGCTGCTCAGCGGCCGTGCCAGCCGCGTGCTGATCCTGGTTCCGGAAAATCTCCAGCACCAGTGGCTGGTGGAGATGCGCCGCCGCTTCAACCTGGAAGTCGCGCTGTTCGACGCCGAGCGCTTCATGGCCAGCGAAGACGGCAATCCCTTCGAGGACGCCCAGCTGGCGCTGGTCTCCCTGGACTGGCTGGTGCGCGACGAAAAGGCCCAGGATGCGGCCTTCGCCGCCGGCTGGGACCTGCTGGTGGTCGACGAAGCCCATCACCTGGTCTGGCACCCCGAGGGCGCCAGCCGCGAATACAGCCTGGTCGAACAATTGGGCGAGGTCATTCCCGGCGTGCTGCTGCTGACCGCGACCCCCGAACAACTGGGCCAGGACAGTCACTTCGCCCGTCTACGCCTGCTCGACCCCAGCCGCTTCCATGACTTCGCCGCCTTCCAGCAGGAGTCCCAGCACTACCGCCCGGTGGCCGAAGCGGTACAGGAACTGCTCGATGCCGGTGCCCTGAGCCCGGCGGCCCAGGACGCCATCGGTGGCTTCCTCGGCCAGGAAGGCGAGACCCTGCTGGCCGCCGCCGCAGCCGGTGATGCCGATGCCCGTGCCCGCCTGGTCCGGGAACTGCTGGATCGCCACGGCACCGGCCGCGTGCTGTTCCGCAACACCCGCGCCGCGGTCAAGGGCTTTCCCGAGCGCGAGCTGCACGCCCATGCCCTGCCCTTCCCGGATGCCTATCTGGACGAAGGCGTCATGCCCGGCCAGTCGCTGCAACCGGAAACCGAATTCGCCCCGGAAGACGACAATGATCGCTGGTGGCGCCATGACGGCCGCGTCGAGTGGCTGATCGATACCCTCAAGGCGCTCAAGCCGCACAAGGTGCTGGTCATCTGCGCGCGCATGGAAACCGCTCTGGATCTGGAAGACGCCCTGCGCCTCAAGTCCGGCATCCCGGCCACGGTGTTCCACGAGGGCATGAGCATCCTCGAACGCGACCGCGCCGCCGCCTACTTCGCCGACGAGGAATTCGGTGCCCAGGTGCTGATCTGCTCCGAGATCGGCAGTGAAGGCCGCAACTTCCAGTTCGCCCATCACCTGGTGCTGTTCGACCTGCCGGCCCACCCGGACCTGCTGGAGCAGCGCATCGGCCGCCTGGACCGGATCGGCCAGCGCCACACCATCCAGCTGCACGTGCCCTACCTCGAAGGCAGCCGCCAGGAACGCCAGTTCCAGTGGTACCACCAGGCACTGAACGCCTTCCTGGCCACCTCGCCCACCGGCAGCGCCCTGCAGGCGCGCTTCGCCAGCGAACTGGAAGAGCAATTGGCCGGTGGCGATGACGCCACCTGGCAGGCGCTGCTGGAACAGGGCGCCCAGGCGCGCGCGGCGCTGGAAACCGAGCTGCACAACGGTCGTGACCGCCTGCTGGAGCTCAATTCCTCCGGCGCCGGTGCCGGCGAGCAGCTGGTCGAGGACATCCTCGAGCAGGACGATCAGTTCGCCCTGCCCATGTACATGGAAGAGCTGTTCAACGCCTTCGGCATCGACAGCGAGGACCACTCCGACAACGCCCTGATCCTCAAGCCCAGCGAGAAGATGCTCGACGCCGGCTTCCCCCTCGGCGACGACGAAGGCGTGACCATCACCTACGATCGCAACGTGGCCCTGGTTCGCGAGGACATGCAATTCCTGACCTGGGAACACCCCATGGCCCAGGGTGGCATGGACCTGGTGATGTCCGGCTCCATGGGCAACACCGCCGTGGCGCTGATCAAGAACAAGGCGCTCAAGCCGGGCACCGTGCTGCTGGAACTGATCTACATCAGCGAGGCGGTGGCCCCGCGCGCCCTGCAACTGGGTCGCTACCTGCCGCCGCTGGCGATCCGCTGCCTGCTGGACGCCAACGGCAACGACCTGGCCGCCCGGGTGGCCTTCGAGACCCTCAACGACCAGCTTGAAAGCGTGCCGCGCACCAGCGCCAACAAGTTCGTCCAGGCCCAGCGCGACTCCCTGGCCAAGCTGATCGGCGGCGGCGAAGGCAAGGCCCTGCCGCGCCACGAGGAACGCGTGGCCAAGGCACGCCAGGCGTACCTCTCCGGCATGGACGAGGAAATCGCTCGCCTGGAAGCCCTGCGCGCGGTCAACTCCAGCGTCCGCCAGGACGAGATCGATCGCCTGCGCCAGCAGCGCGAAGAAGGCCTGACCTACCTGGACAAGGCCTCGCTGCGCCTGGAAGCCATTCGGGTGCTGGTGGCGGGCTAAGCCCGCCGCAATGTTGGGCTTCGCTGACGCTCAACCCAACCTACGGGTCCATCGCCTCGGCGTCATCCCGTAGGTTGGGTTGAGACAGCTCCACCGTCGAAGCCCAACACAGGCGGTCGCTGGATAACTCCTGTTGGGCTTCGCTAGCGCTCAACCCAACCTACGGGTCTATCGCCTTGGCTTCACCCCGTAGGTTGGGCTGAGACAGTCTCATCGTCGAAGCCCAACACAGGCGGGCGCCGGATAACGCCTGTTGGGCTTCGCTAGCGCTCAACCCAACCTACAGATCTATCGCCTTGGCTTCACCCCCGTAGGTTGGGCTGAGACAGCCTCACCGTCGAAGCCCAACACAGGCGGTCGCCGGACAACGCCTGTTGGGCTTCGCTAATGCTCAACCCAACCTACGAAAAGCCCTCACGCTGCCAGGGTCGCGCCGCCGTCCACCACGATGTCCTGCATGGTGATATGGCTGGCCAGGTCCGAGGCGAGGAACAGCACGGTGTTGGCGATCTCGTCGGGCTGAGCGATCTTGCGCAGCGGGATGCCCAGCTTGAAGTCTTCCGGCAGGCCGTCCACCAGGCGCTGATAGCCCTCGGGCGAGCCGAGCATGCCGGCCAGCATGGGGGTCGCCGTGGAACCCGGTGAGACCACGTTGCAGCGCACGCCCGAGCCCGCCAGTTCCAGGGCCACGCAGTGGCTCAACGACACCAGCGCCGCCTTGGAGGTGCAGTAGCCGGCCATTTGCAGGCGCGGCACATGGGCGGCGTTGGAGGCGATGTTGACGATGGCGCCCTGGCCCTGGGCCTTGAACAGCGGCACCAGCTGGCGGAACAGGTAGAAGGGCCCGGAGACGTTAACGTCCAGCAGTGCCTGCCAGTCGTCCAGGCTCAGGCTGTCGCTGGTGCCCAGACGCAGCACGCCAGCGCCATTGACCAGCACGTCCAGCCGGCGCTCCTCGGCCAGCAGGGACTGGCAAACAGTCTCGACCTGAGCCGCGTCGGCGACATCCAGCAGCTGGGTGCGGAACGGATAGCTGCTCTCGGCGAAGTGCCGGTCGAGGCCGACCACCTCGGCGCCCGCTGCCTGGAAGCGCCGCGCCACCTGCAAGCCGATGCCCTGCCCGGCGCCGGTCACCCAGACGCGCTTGCCAGTGAAATCCAGTTGCGTCATCAGAGGCTCCCTAGGCGCGAGCGCGCAACAGATCCAGCCAGCCCTGCAGGGTCGGCTGGGCGGCGAGATCGGCGAAGGTGACCGGCAGGCCGCGCTTCTGCCATTCCCCCACCAGGGTCATGACCTGCACCGAATCCAGACCGAAATCGGTCAGATTGTCGTCCAGCGCCGGCTCCTCGTCGTCGGCATCCAGCAGCGGCTGGACCTGGGCGCGCAGCCAGGCTTCGTCCAGCACGACCGCGCCCGCGCCGGTGACCTGGGTGGTGCTCAGGGTGCTGCCACAGCGAGTGGCCACGTAGCGTAGCGCCATGCGGTGCTCTTCTTCGCTGAAGTCGGCCACGGCGTCGCCGATCAGGAAGGCCTGGATGTCTCTCATGAAGGCGTCGGTACAGGTGGTCAGGCAGCCGATGTGGGCATAGACGCCGCAGACGATCAGCTGGTCGCGCCGCCACTCGGTCATCAGGTCCTGCAGGTTGGAGCGGTGGAAGGCGCTGTAACGCCACTTGGTCAGCACCACGTCACCGTCCTTGGGTGCCAGTTCGTCCACCACCTGCTGCAGTGCGGGATCGGCCTGGGTCAGACCCGGACCCCACATGTCGTTGAGCAGAGCGCGATCGGCCGGCGGCTGGTCGGTGGGCTGGGCGGTATAGACCACCGGCACGCCCTGGGCGTCGGCCCAGGCGCGCAGGGCGGCGATGTTGGCCACCACCTGGTCGATCAGCGGGCTGCTGTCGCCATAGAACTCGACGAAATAGCGCTGCATGTCGTGGATCAGCAGCACGGCGCGGTCGGCCACGGGCGTCCAGGCGACCTTGTTGGCGGGAAAGCCATCGGGCTGGGGCAAGGGATAGGAGGCAAGACGGGGAATAGCCATGGGAAACCTTAGAGACGCTCGGTGGAAGGGGTCTGCAGCTGCTCGCGCAGGCGGCGCTTGTCGATCTTGCCGACGGCGGTGAGCGGCAGCTGGTCGAGGAACCGGAAACGGTCGGGCAACTTGTATTCGGCCACGCCCTGCTCGCGCAGGTAGCGGCGCAGGGCCACTGGCTTGAGCGCCGGGTCGCTGACCACCAGGCAGGCACAGCTCTTCTCACCCATCAGCTCGTCGGCGATGGCCACCAGGGCCGCGTGAGTGATACCGGGATGGCGCAGCAGCAGGCCCTCGATCTCGGCCGCGGCGATCTTCTCGCCCCCGCGGTTGATCTGGTCCTTCACCCGGCCGACCACCTTGAGGTAACCGGCGGCATCGCGCTGGACCACGTCCCCGGAAAAGTAGAAACCCTCGGCATCAAACACCTGGGTATTGTGCTCGGGGCTGCGGTAGTAGCCGCGGAAGGTATAGGGGCCCCGGGTGGACAGCAGACCAGGTTGGCCATCGGGCACCGGCTGGCCGTCTTCGTCGGTGATGCGCACCTCGTCATCCGGGCTCATGGGCCGGCCCTGGGTGGTGAAGATGCGCTCGGGTTCGTCATCCAGGCGGGTGTAGTTGACCAGGCCCTCGGCCATGCCGAACACCTGCTGCAGCTGGCAGCCCAGTTCCACGGGCACGCGGCGGGCCTGGGCCTCGGCGAAGCTGGCGCCGCCCACCTGTACCATGCGCAGGCTGGCCAGTCGCGCGCGCTGCTCGGGCGCCGCCGCGGCCTGCAGCCAGAGCGCCACCGCCGGCGGCACCAGGGCCACCCAGTCCACCTGATGGCGCTCGATCAGCGCGAAGCAGCGCAGCGGCTCGGGATCGCGGGCCATGACTACGCAGCCGCCGGCGATAAAGACGCCCAGGGCGCCGGGCGAGCTGAGGGTGTAGTTGTGCCCTGCCGGCAGGGCGCAGAGAAAGCGCGTCGCCGGGGTCAGCTGACAGATCTCGACGCTGCGTCTGAGGCTGTAGTAGTAGTCGTTGTGGGTGCGCGGGATCAGCTTGGGCGTACCGGTGCTGCCACCGGAAAGCTGGAAGAAGGCCACCTCGCCACCCGCGGTGGGCGTCAGTTGATAACCCTCCAGGGGGGTATCCAGGCGCTGCTGCAGGCTGCGTGCATCCTGCGCGCCGTCCAGCAGCACCTCGCTCAGCCCGGGCGCCACGTCACGCAACTCGGCGACAAAGGTATCGTCACGGAACAGGTTGTGCTCGGTGGAAGCGATCAACAGCCGCGGCTGGATCTGCTGCGCATAGGCCAGCAGCTCCAGCTTCTGGTGACTGAACAGCGCATTGACCGGGGCGATGCCGGCCTTGAGCAGGGCAAAGAACACCACATAGAACTCGGCCACGTTGGGCAGCTGCACCAGCGCCGTGTCGTGGCGGTGCAGACCGGCGGTCTGAAGGTGGGCGGCCAGGCGACTGGAGCGCTCGTCCAGCTCGGCATAGCTCAGCTGCCGCTCGCCACAGAGGATCGCCGGGGCGTCCGGCAGGGCCGCGCGACTGCGGGCCAGGATCTCGGTCATCGGCAGGTCGGACCAGTAGCCGAGGGCCCGATAGCGGGCGGCCAGGTCTTCCGGCCAGGGGGTGAATTCCAGACTCACGTGGGGTTCTCCTCGTCGAGCAAGCCACAGGCGGCGCGCATGGTGCCCAGTTTGGCGGTGACCTCGGCCCATTCCGCCGCGGGGTCGGAGGCCTCGACAATGCCGGCGCCGGCGAACAGCCGCAGCCAGTCGCCCTGCACCGTGCCACAGCGGATGGTGACTACCCACTCGCCGTTGCCCTGGGCATCGCACCAGCCGACCATGCCGGTGAACAGGCCACGGTCGAAGGGCTCGATGCGCTCGATCAGCTGGCGCGCGGCCACCGTCGGAAAGCCGCAGACCGCCGGGGTCGGGTGCAGCCGGCAGGCCAGTTGCAGCGCCGAGGTGCGGCTGTCGGCCAGTTCGCCGTCGATGGCGGTGGACAGGTGCCACATGGCGTTGGTGCTGAGCAGCGACGGCGCCTCGGGCACGTCCAGGCGGCTGCACAGGGGGGCCAGCTGCTGGCGGATATCTTCGATCACCAGGCGGTGCTCGTAATGGTCCTTGCTCGACTCCAGCAGTTCGCGGGCCACCCGCTGGTCGTCCAGGGGATCGGCGCGGCGCTTGGCCGAACCGGCCAGGGGATTGGTATGGACCCGGGCACCTTGCTTGCGCACCAGCAACTCGGGGCTGACCCCGACCAGCTCGCCGCCCTCGGCGGTAGGGATGCGGAATTGATAGCCGGTGGGATTCTGCCGCGCCAGATTGGCGAGGATGGCCTCCACGTCGGCGGGCTCGGCCAGCTGGATTTCCTGGATGCGCGACAGCACCGCCTTGCTCAGCTCGCCGCGGCGGAAGGCCTCGATGGCCTCCTCCACCGCCAGGCAGAAGCCGTCCGCGCTGGGCAGGTTGCGCACCTCGCGCACCTGCGCCGGGGTCACCGGTGCGCTGCTGACCGGTGCCGAACGCGCCATCCAGGCATGCTCGCGGGGCACATAGAGGCAGGAGGGCTTGGTGGTATCGAAGGGAATGGCACCCATGATCACCGGCTCGGCGATGCCGGCCTGACGGGCACGGGCGAAGGCCTCTTCCACGGCATGCAAAAACAGACTGTCCCGGTGCGCGCCGCCGCTGGCTGGCGTCTCGACCCGGGCACAGATGCCGCGTCCGCGCAGGACACGGTCACCCGACTGGAACAGGAAGGCGGCCTGCTCCTGCTGCTCGGTGGCGATCTGCCCGACCACGTCAGCCCTTTTACTCGACATTGCTACGGACCTCTACACAAATGATAATGCTTATCAATAAGCAGAAATTAACTTTTGTATCAGCGGAAGTCAATTCGTTAGCTGCCAAACGGTTTCCCTCTACAGCACGCAACCCTTTGATCTGTTCGGCAAATCGCCGCTGGGCAGAACATCGGCAGAACTGTCGGACCGCTCTGGCCTTCCGCTTTGCACGCGCTCGCCCCTGGCCGCCATCGACAGCCCTTGCTGTAGCGAGGTGCATCTTTGAAAATGAGAGTGATTATCTTACAACCGGAAGGCGTCCATGTTCAGCTCGTCGTCAGTGTTTCGCATTCTCACCCCCCTGATCCTCGCCATTCTGGCGCTGGGTGGTACCGCCCGAGCGGCGGACTGGCCCCGACAGATCAGCGCCGACGGCAATCAGGTGACCCTGCCGGCCAAGCCGCAACGCATCGTTTCCACCAGCGTCACCCTCACCGGCTCCCTGCTCGCCATCGGCGCGCCGGTGGTGGCCAGCGGCGCCACTTCGCCCAACAACAGATTCGCCGATGACCAGGGGTTCCTGCGCCAGTGGGGGCAGGTCGCCAAGCAACACGAGGTGAAGCGGCTGTACATCGGCGAGGCCAATGCCGAGGCGGTGGCCGCCGAGGCGCCGGACCTGATCCTGGTCAGTGCCGCCGGTAACGACTCGGCGCTGCGCCTGGTCGATCAGCTCAAGGCCATCGCCCCGGTACTGGTGGTGGGCTACGACAATCGCAGCTGGCAACAGGTGGTGGAACTGCTCGGCCAGGCCACCGGTCGCGAGGACGCTGCTGCCAAGGTAGTCGCAGATTTCGACCGCCGGGTCTCCGACCTCAAGGCGCGCCTGCAGCTACCGCCGCAACCGGTGTCCGCCTTCGTCTACAACCCGGCGACGCGCCAGGCCAATCTCTGGACCGCGGCCTCGTCCCAGGGCCAGTTGCTGGAAAGCCTGGGCTTCACCCTGGCGACGCTGCCGGCCGGGCTGACCACGGGACACAGCCAGGGCCAGCGCCACGACATCCTGCAGCTGGCCGGCGAAAACGTCGCCACCGGCCTCACCGGCCAGACCTTTCTGCTGTTCGCCGCGGACACCAAGGAAGCCGAAGCGGTACGCGGCAATCCGCTGCTGGCGCACCTGCCGGCGGTCAAGGACAACCGCGTGGAAGCCCTGGGCGCCGAGACCTTCCGCCTCGACCCCTACAGCGCCAACCTGCTGCTGGATCGCCTGGAACAGCGCTACGCCAAGCCTTGAACCGAGAAATCGTGGAAAACGCTACGCGGTTTTCCACACTACGCAAGACGCACCGGAGCGGATCAGGCGCCGAGGCTTTCCGCCCGGCGCAGGCCGCGGGCCAGCGCCCAGCAGAGGGCGGCCACCCCGGTGGCGACCAGACCAAAGACGCAGGCCGCCTGCGCCGGCAGCAGCAGGCTGGCCAGGCCGCCGAACAGCGCTGCGCCGATGGCCTCGCCGCCGATGTTCTGCGCCGTCCACAGCGCATTGATGCGCCCCAGCAGGCGATCCGGGGTCAGGCGCTGGATCAGCGCGTACTGCACCAGGGAATTGAGCGCACCCAGGTAGCCGAACAGCACCAGGCACAGCGCTGACAGCCAGAAGCCGGGCAACAGGGCGAACACCGCCACCGCCAGAAAGGTGGCCACCGCGGTCATCAGCAGGGTACGGCCGGGGCGTGGTGCCTGGTTCAGTCGACCACTGGTGAGGGCGCCGATGGCCGCGCCCAGGGGTGCGGCGGCATAGAGCCAGCCCAGGTGTCCGGTATCCAGCCCCCAACTCTCGCCCAGCGACGGATAGAGCACCCGCACCGCATTGGCCATGGTCACCAGGGCGCCGACCAGGGCGACCGCGCCCAGCAGGCGATTCTCGAAGAGGAAGGCGATGCCGCCTCCCAGGGCCTGCCAGGGCGTTTCGCGCGGCTGTTCCGGCGGGGGCAGCGGCGGCAGGCGCAGTAGCACCAGCAGGGTGATGAGGGTGCCGCCGGCGGTCAGCATGTAGTTCCAGGCCACGCCGCTCTGGGCGATCAGCAAGGTGCCCAACGGCGGCGCGACGATGGCCGCCACCCGCACGCTGAGCATATTCAGGGCGCCGGCCTGCACCATGGACTCCCGACCGACCAGGATCGGCGTCACCGCCAGCAACGCGGTGACGCCCAGGGCACCAAAGAAGCCATCCCACAGCGCCAGCAGGTAGATGGCCGTCAGCGATGGCTCGGGCAGGCTGGCGTTGACCGCCAGGCCGATGAAGCCCAGGCCGCAGATGGAGCGGGCGGCGAGGATCAGCCGGCGCCGCTCCAGGCGATCGGCCAGCACCCCGCCGGTGAGCAGGCCGACGAACATGCCGATGCCGGCCATGCTCAGCGCCAGGCCCACCTTGAGCGGCGAGTCGGTCAGGGCCTGGACCTGAATGGGTATCGCCACGGCCAGCAGGCCGAGGGACAGCACGGACACCAGACGTGCGATGAACAGGGTACGAAAGGCGGCGTGGGACCTGAGCAGGCCGAAGTCGAGCAGAAAGGACGTCTTGGACATGAATCACCGGAAAAACACAGGGGACGCTATCGAGCCGCCGAGGCAAGGCTGTTAGCATGTAATACAGACTATCATGTGTTAATACGCCTTGTTCTCATCCACTCCCCTTCCTGTCGGTCGTCCCGGATGACCAGGCGCCGCCTCTTCATCCTCGGCTGCGCCGCCCTCCTGCTGCTCCTGGTGATGGCTGCCAGCCTGGCGCTCGGCTCCACCGCCATACCGCTGGCCGACGTCTGGCAGGCGCTGGGCCACGGTTGCAGCGATCCGGCCTGTCTGATCGTGCGCGAGGCACGGCTGCCACGGACCCTCGCCGGTCTGCTCGCCGGCGCGGCCCTGGGCGTGGCCGGCACCCTGATGCAGGCGCTGACGCGCAATCCCCTCGCCGATCCGGGCATTCTCGGCGTCAACGCCGGTGCCAGCTTCGCCGTGGTGCTGGGCATCGCCCTGTTCGGCGCCAGCGGTCCCGAGCACTACCTGGGCTATGCCTTCGCTGGCGCCCTGCTCGCCAGCCTGGTGGTGCTGCTGGCCGGTATCGCCGGTGGCGGCGGCTTCAATCCCATGCGTCTGGTGCTGGTGGGGGTGGCCCTGGGGGCCATGCTCGAAGGTGTCAGCTCGGGCATCGCCCTGCTCGATCCCCAGGTCTACGATCAGCTGCGATTCTGGCAATTCGGCTCGCTGGACGTGCGTCAGCTGGAGCTGCTGCGCAGCGCCAGCCCGCCGGTACTGGGCGGGGTGGCTATCGCCCTGCTGCTGGCTCCGGCACTGAATGCCCTGAGCCTGGGCACCGACCTGGCCGTGGCCCTCGGCACCCGGGTCCGTCAGACCCAGTTGCTCGGCCTGCTGGCCATCACCCTGCTCTGTGGCGCCGCTGCCGCGGCGGTCGGACCCATCGCCTTCGTCGGTCTGATGGTGCCGCACCTGGGCCGCTGGGCCATCGGCGAGGACCATCGCTGGCTGCTGCCCTTCGTGCTGCTGTTCACCCCCAGCCTGCTCCTCACCGCCGACATCGTCGGCCGCCTGCTGGTCACCAACGAGCTGCGCGTCTCGGTGGTGACCGCCTTCCTTGGCGCACCCCTGCTGATCTGGCTGGCGCGCCGTCAGCGCCAGGGAGGTCGAGCATGAACCGCCCCGGTCGCCTGCGCCTACCCGCCGTGCTGCTCGCCCTGCTTGGCGGCGCCCTGTTGCTGGCCCTGTTCGCCCTGGGTAGCGGCAGCCTGGCCCTGAGCCCTGCCCAGGTAGTGGCCGCCCTGCTCGGCGAGGCGCCGCGCGGCATCGAACTGGTGGTCACCCAGTGGCGCCTGCCGCGGGTGGCCCTGGCCCTGCTGATCGGCGCCGCCCTGGGCCTGAGCGGGGCGCTGTTCCAGTCGCTGCTGCGCAATCCTCTCGGCAGCCCGGATATCATGGGGTTCAACACCGGCGCCTACAGCGGCGTGCTGGTCGCCCTGGTGCTGTTCCAGGCCAGCATCCTCTGGAGCACCACCGCCGCCCTGATCGGCGGCCTGCTCAGCGCGGCGCTGGTCTATGCCCTGACCTGGCGCGGCAGCGGTGTGGATACCCTCAGACTCATCATCGTCGGCATCGGCGTGCGCGCCCTGTTGATGGCGCTCAATACCTGGCTGATCGTCCACGCCTCCCTGGAAGCCGCCTTCAGCGCCGGCCTGTGGAGTGCCGGTTCGCTCAACGGTATCACCTGGGCCAAGGCCTGGCCGGCGGTGGTCTTCATCCTGCTGGCGGGTGCGGCCAGCCTGGCGCTGAGTCGCCGGCTGTTCCTGCTGGAGATGGGCGACGACACCGCCTGCGCCCTGGGCGTGCCGGTGGAGCGCACCCGGCTGTCGCTGCTGGGCCTGGGCGTGGTGCTCACCGCCGCCGGCACCGCGGTGGCCGGCCCCATCTCCTTCATCGCCCTGGCCGCGCCGCAGATCGCCCGCCGCCTGACCGGCACCCAGCGTCTGGCGCTGCCCGCCGCCGCCCTCACCGGCGCGGTCCTGCTGCTGGGCGCGGATCTCATCGCCCAGCGCCTGTTCCTGCCCTATGTCCTGCCGGTGGGCCTGGTCACGGTAAGCCTGGGCGGGCTCTACCTGATCGGCCTGCTCATCTGGGAGTCCCGCCGCTCATGAACGACGCCCCTTCCTCGCGCCTGCACGCCGAGCGCCTGACCCTGGGCTACGGCCGCAAGCTGATCGCCGAGGACCTCTCGCTGACCATTCCCGATGGCGAACTGACGGTCATCATCGGCCCCAACGGCTGCGGCAAGTCGACCCTGCTGCGCACCCTGAGCCGGCTGCTGGCGCCCAGCCAGGGCCAGGTCTGGCTCGACGGCCAGGCGATCCAGAGCTATCGCACCAAGGAGGTGGCCCGCCGTCTGGGCCTGCTGCCGCAGAGCTCTCAGGCCCCGGGCGATATCTCGGTGCGCGATCTGGTGGCCCGCGGACGCTATCCGCACCAGACCCTGTTCGGCGGCGTGCGCGCCGACGACGAGCGTGCGGTGACCCACGCCATGCAGGCCACCGGCGTCTTCGAACTGGCCGACCGGGCGGTGGACACCCTCTCCGGCGGCCAACGCCAGCGGGTATGGATCGCCATGGCCCTGGCCCAGGAAACACCCCTGCTGCTGCTGGACGAACCCACGACCTGGCTCGACATCACCCACCAGATCGACCTGCTGGAATTGCTGGAAGACCTCAATCGCCAGCAGGGCCATACCTTGGTGATGGTGCTGCACGACCTCAACCACGCCTGCCGCTACGCCACCCACCTGGTGGCCATGCGCGGCGGCAAGGTACTGGCCACCGGCCGCCCGCGCGACGTGGTCACCCCCGAATTGATCAAGGCGGTCTACGACCTGGACTGCCTGATCATCGACGACCCGGTGGCCGGGACACCCATGGTGGTGCCCCTGGCACGGCGCTCGGCTGGCTAGAGTCCTTTCAGAGCCCGATTCAGCACCGGACCGATCTGCGCCAGCTGGGCCGGGGCGATGATGTCGACATGGGCGCAATCCACCTCATGGGCCTGCAGGCGGGTGATCCAGGGCGCCCAGGTGGCCTTGACGTCCATTCCCGCGGGCAGGGTGCGGCGGGCAACGAACATCAGCGCTTCGCCGTCGAAGCGAGCGCTGCGCGCCGTGGCCAGCAGCCGAACCGAATCGGCGTAGTTGCCCTCGATGGTGGCGAACAGCTGCGCCCCCTCCCCCAGCGCCGGATCGGCCAGCCCCTGCTGGGCGGCGAGAAAGGCCTCGCGCTCGCGATTCACTTCGGCCAGCACCTCCGGATCCAGCTCGCGCTGGCCCTCGCGCTCCTGCCAGTTCTGGGTTTCCGGCGGATAGGTATCGAGCAGGCCAAGGAAGGCGACCTGCTCCCCGGCCGCCTGCAACCGCGCCGCCAGGCCCTGGGCCAGGGTACCGCCCAGGGAATAGCCGAGCAGATGATAGGGACCCTGCGGCTGCACCTCGCGCAGGGTGCGCAGATGGCGCTGGATGACGGCTTCCAGATCGGCGCCCTGGGCCAGGGGGCCGTCCGGACGCGGCGACTGGATACCGAGCAACGACCAGCGCGGATCCAGGTGCCGAGCCAGCACGCTGAATTGCCAGGCGAAGCCCGAGGCCGGATGGAAACAGAACAGCGTGGGACCGTCGCCCGGGCGCAGCGGCAGCAGGGTCTCGAAGCCGGCACGGGTTTCGCGGGCCGCGTCCTGCTCCAGCTGGCGCGCCAGGCGGGCGACACTGGAGGCCACCATGATCTGGCCGATGGACACCGGCTGCCCCAGCCGCCGCCGCAGATTGGCCGCCAGGGTCATGGCCAGCAACGAATGACCGCCCAGGGCGAAGAAGTCATCGTCCGCGCCACCGATGGCGCAGCCGAGCACCTCGGAAAAGGCCGCCGCCAATTCACTCTCCAGCCCCGGCGCCAGGGGTCGGCTCGCGGCCCTGGCCACGCCCTGGGGCGCCGGCAGAGCCTTGCGATCCAGCTTGCCGGTGGCCCCCAGAGGCAGGGTGTCCAGCTCCACCAGGGCCACTGGCACCAGATGCGGCGGCAGGCTTTCGCCCAGGCGCGTGCGCAGGCGCTCCAGGTCCAGTGCGGCGCCCGGCTGGGCGATCAGATAACCCACCAGTTGGCGCGCATCGCCACCCGCGCTGTTGGCCGCCTCGCCCAGCACCCGGGCATGGGTGACCGCCTGGGCCACGCCTGGCAGCGCCAGCAGGGCATGGTCGATTTCCGCCAGTTCGATGCGCTGCCCGCGCAGCTTGACCTGGTCGTCGCTGCGCCCGAGGTACTCGACGACGCCCTCCGGCAGCCAGCGCGCCACGTCGCCGGTGCGATACAGCCGCTCGCCCTGCCCGTCCGGCGCGGCGATGAAGCGTGCGGCGGTCAGCTCCGGTCGGCCCAGGTAGCCATCGGCGAGTTGCACCCCGCTCAGATAGAGCTCCCCCGCCACACCCGGCGGCACTGGACGCAGGCGTTCATCAAGGATGTGCAGCCCGGTGTTCCACACCGGCTTGCCGATGGGCACGCTGCTGCCGGTAACAGCCGCCAGGGCGGCGCCATGGGCCGGATGGTAGGAGACGTCCACCGCGGCCTCGGTGGGGCCATAGAGATTGTGCAGGGGCGCGCCGACCCGGCGCTCCCAGGTACGGGCCAGCTCGGCGGGCAGGGCTTCACCGCTGCAGAACACCTGACGCAGGCTGGCGCAGCGGGCCACCGCGGCCGGCTCGTCCAGGCTGGCGACGAAGGCCGCCAGCATCGACGGCACGAAGTGCACCGTGGTCACCCGCTCGCGAGCGAACAGCTCCTGCAGCGCCGCGGGATCGCGATGGGCCTCGGGCGGCGCCAGGTACAGCCGGGCGCCCACTAGCAGCGGCCAGAAGAACTCCCAGACCGAGACATCGAAACTGCTCGGTGTCTTCTGCAAGACGGTGTCGCCGGCGCCGATGGGATAGCTGTCCTGCATCCACAGCAGGCGATTGACGATGGCGGCATGGCCGACCACCACGCCCTTGGGGCGACCGGTGGAGCCGGAGGTATAGAGCAGATAGGCCGGATCGCCGGGGCGCGGCCCTTCGAACACCGGATCCTGGTCCAACCCCTTCAGGGGCGCATCCAGAATCAGCACCTGGCTATCGTCCAACCCCGGGAAACGCCCGCGCTGGCTGGCATCGGTCACCAGCACCCGTGGCCGGGCGTCGTCGAACATCAGTTGCAGGCGCTCGTCAGGATAGCCGCTGTCCAGCGGCAGGTAGGCGGCGCCCAGTTCGATCGTGGCCAGCAGCGCCAGGGACAGGAACACCGAACGCGGTAGGGCCACGGCAACGATATCGCCCCGCCCTACCCCGGCCGCGCTCAGCCGTTGGGCCAGGGCCAGCACCTGCTGGCGCGTTTCCCGATAGCTGAAGGCGTGCTGCAGATCGGCCAGCGCGGGCGCCGACGGCGTGCGCGCTGCCTGGTCGGCCAACAGGGTCACCAGGGTGGTCGCCGGTAGCGCGCGCTCAGTGGCGTTGATCGCGGCCAGCCAGTTCCGGTCTGCCGGGGCCAACAGGTCTGCTTCACCCAGGGTAAGGCCAGGGTGATCGGCGAATTGCTCCGCCAGCAGGCCAAAGCGCGCGGCGTGTCCCTGCAGCAGCTCGGCGGCATAGCGCTCGGCATTGCCCAGCAGCTTGATGTCCAGGGCACCGCTCGCCTCCAGGTAGAGGGCGATCTCCAGGTCGCGCACCGGCCCCGAGGCCAGTTCGTGGGTGATGCCCGGCACCCCGGCGAAATCCAGGGCGAAATCGAACAGCTTGAGGTTGATGACTGGTCCGGTCAGCGGCTCGGCATCGCCCGGCCGGCCGAGATCGCGGGCGATCTGCTCGGCGTCGTAACGCTGGTGGCGACGCACCTTCTTGAGCTCGGCGGCCAACCCGGCAGCCAGCTCCGGCAGCCTCTGGGTCGAGTCGGTACGCACGCC
This sequence comes from Pseudomonas sp. 313, assembly GCF_000316965.1. Lineage (NCBI taxonomy): Bacteria > Pseudomonadati > Pseudomonadota > Gammaproteobacteria > Pseudomonadales > Pseudomonadaceae > Pseudomonas > Pseudomonas sp. 313. The sequence continues at coordinate 304,900 of NZ_ANBZ01000079.1, read as the reverse complement.
CAGCGGCAGGACGTTGAGGGTCGCGCCACCGGATTTGAGCGCCACCGACCCCATGCGCCGCATGAAGATGAAGCCGGCGCTGAAGGCCGGTTGCCCGCTGAGACGGGCGAACCAGGTGGCGGCCAGGGCCACAGCCAGATCCGCTGGCGTCACCCCTTGGGCCTTGCCCTGTTCGGCCAGTCTGGCGAAGACCTCGGCAGGTACCCGGGCGCGCGCCTCCACCACCCGCGGCGTGGGCACCTGTCCCGACAGGCCACCCGGCGCCAGGGAGGCCGCCGGCGGCAAGGTCGCACCCCGCTCGCGCCAGAAGGCTTCGTCGCGCTCGCGGACGGCCGACTGCTGATAGTCCTGATACTCGCGCACCACCTCGGCGAAGGAGACGAAGGGCGAGGCCTCGGCCGTCTCGTTCCGCATCGCGGCGCTGTACAGGGCGGCCACCCGCTTGGCCAGGGCGGCGAAGCCATAGCCGTCGATCAGCAGGTGGTGATAACGCTGGTACCAGAACAGGTGATCGTCGCCCAGCTGGTAGATCCGGTTGAGCCACAGCGGACCGCCACTGGTGGCCCGCAGGTCGCCGTCGAGATCGGCGCGGATGGCCGTTCGCGCCGCATGCTCGGGATCCGCCGCATCGCGCAGATCCAGCCACTCGGGCGCAGTGATCACCGCAGTGTGGTCGATCCACTGCACCAGTTCGCCCTCACGCTCGGCGAACCTGAGCTGCAGGCTGTCCAGTTCGCCGAGGCCCTGGACGATGGCCGCCAGCAGCGCCTGGGCGTCGAGCGGCCCGCGCAACTCGACCAGATGGGCCACGGCGAAGGCATTGGCATGGGGCGACAGCTGATCGGCCATCCAGATACCGGGCTGGGCGGCGACCAGGGGCAGCTCGGGAAAGACGCAAGAGGGCGTAGAGGACACAGGAACTCCAGTCAGGAAAGCAGAGAGGCGACCGGGCGGATATCGCGCCAGTGGCTGGCCAGCCAGTCGTCGCAGGCCGCGCGCGGCGCGGGCCCGAACACCGGCGCCCAGCCGGCGGGAACGGCCATAGCCTCCGGCCAGAGGCTGCACTGGCCCCGGGCATTGCGCAGGATCAGCAGCACCTGCGCGGGATCGTCGAAGGGATTGAGAGCGTCCATCGGACCTCCTGGCAGTAGGGATTAGCGGTGGGCGTCGGCGGCGACCAGGGGTTGCCAGAGCCGGACCAGGCCGTCGAGCAGGCCCCCGCGCCACCAGAGGGCATCATGGCCCCCATCGATCTCGCGATAGTCGAGCGCGTGGCCCTGCTCGCGCAGGCGCGGGACCAGGGCCCGGGAGGCTTCGAGGATGGCCGGCTCGCGCAGCCCCGCCTCGATAAACAGCCGCAAGGGATGCCCCCTCCCCTGCCCGCTTTCCAGCGCCTCGAACAGTCGGCCTGGTTTGCCGCGTTGCGGCCACCAGAAGGAACCGGACTGGCTCAGCGCGCAGCCGAAGCGCTCCGGCCAGTGCAAGGCGGCATAGAGCGCCGCCAACCCGCCAAAGCTCTGCCCGGCGACCACGGTCGAGGTGGCCGACTGGGCATGGGCCGCCCAGTCGCGCACCTGGGGTAGCAGCTCTTCCTGCAGCGCCAGCCAGAACTCGGGATTGCAGGGCAACTCGCTACCACGCAGGGCGCGATCGCTGTGGTCGATCAGCAGATAGACCGCTTCCGGCAACTGGCCGGCATCCGTGAGCTCTTGCAACGGCACGCCGATGGGCATCGTCTGGGCCCAGAATTGCCCATCCAGCAGAATGGCCAGCGGCCGTTCCATAGGGGTGGTATTACCGGTAGCGAAGAGCCACACCGGGCGGCTGTTGCCCAGTCTGGCGCTGTCCCACTGGAATTGCTGCAGGCTCGGCCATGCCGCGGGAGACAAGGTGCGATCGGTGTCGAAGGCCGCCCAGGCCGGTTGCGCAGGCGCATCCGGCAGATGCACGCCCGACACCGCCAACCCGCGGCCACCCTGCCAGGCGCGGCGGGGATTGAGCCGGTCGGCCCGGGCCAGGGGAAAGACGCTGCGCCACCAGAGGCGGATGCCCTGCAGATCAGGCTGGGCTTCGCCTTCGAAGGGCGCCGGCTCCCCGCTGGGGATCAGGCAGTAGCTGCCCCGCCAGCGGCCATCCAGTTCGGTCTCCCAGGTCCAGACATCGGTGCCTGGCAGACGCCGCAGGCTCTGCGGCAGGCCCGGTTGATGGTGGTCGGTGACCCCGGTGATATTGAGCCAGACCCGCTGGGTACCGGAGCGCTCGGCCAAACCCTCGGGATCGCGCCAGACAAAGGTCAGGCGATAGCGCCCGGCCACAGTGGGTTCGATCAGCGGCGTGCCGCGGCAGGCGACGGCCTGCCACCAGGACTCGCTGCCCACATCGTCCCGCTGGAAGAGTGAATCTTTCATCGCATCTCAGTGCATCGTGGAAGAGATCGTCATGGCCTGCATCGCGCCGACCGACCCGAGCCTGGCCCGGGTCGGCCTGGACATCAGAAGTCGTAACGCGCGCCGACCATCACGCTACGCGAGGGGCCCTGGAAGTTGAAGGTGGAGACCGAACCTACGCGCGACCAGTATTCCTTGTCGAGAAGGTTGTTCACGTCCAGGGTCGCGGTGAGTTGCTTAGTGACCGGATAGGAGAACTTGGCATCCACGGTGGCATAGCCGGGGGCGGACACGGTGACTCCAGAGGTCTGGTTGGTCTGGGAGAAATCGCTCATCGCGGTCACCCCGCCGCCGATGCTCAGACCGGTCAGCGGACCGCCCGCCAGGGTGTACTTGGTCCACAGCGAGGCCATGTGCTTGGGCATGGCTTCGAACAGGGTATTGCCATCGCCGCTGAGGTTCTGGGTATCCATGTAGGTGTAGCCGGCGAGCATCTCCCACTGCTCGGTGAGCTTGCCGCTGACCTCGATCTCGGCGCCCTTCACCCGGGTCTTGCCGGAGCTGTCGGAATAGGTGGTGATGGCCACGCCGTTGGCGTCGAAGGGCCGGGCCGCCCGGTTCTCGTCGGTCAGCTGGAAGATCGACAGCCGTGCATTCATATCGCCGTTGAAGTAGCTGCCCTTGATCCCGACCTCGTACTGGTCACCCTCGCGCGGATCCAGCGCCTTGCCCTGGCCATCCAGCTCGCTCTGCGGCTTGTAGACCTTGGAGTAGCTGGCGTAGAGGGAATGGTAGTCGTCCAGGTCGTAGACGGTGCCCAGATAGGGGGTGACGAAGCCACTGTGCTTCTGGCTTTCCCCCGCCTCGGCGCCGCTGGCCAGGGTGGTGGTGTAGGCCTCGCCCCTGTACCAGGAAACGCGGGCGCCGCCGATCAGCGCCAGGCGCTCGATGGGCCGGAAGGTCACCTTGGAATAGAGGCCGAACTCGCGATCCTCACTATTGAAGTCGGTCTGGTAGGCGCGCGCCGGCTTGGCGAAGCGGGTTGGCGAATAGCTGTTCACATTGACCGTACCCAGGACGCTGTTGCCATTCTGGTAATCGGTGTCGTAGTGCTTGTAGTCGGTACCCACGACGAATTCGCTGACCTGCCCCAGCGCCTCGAAGGGCTGGCTGTAGCTGGCATCGAGGGAATAGGCGTCCTGCTCGAAGTCCCGGGTGCTGGCGCGGATGCTGGTGTTGCCATTGGCCTGCACCGCCCCACCGGTGAAGGCATAGAGGTAATCTGCCTCCCGGTGCGAGGCCCGGGCGGCGATCCGTCCATAGCCGCCGTTATCGAACCTGTGGGTCAGCTCGAAGATGCCGTCGGTGGTCTTGCCGTCGAAGTAGTTCCAGTCCGCCCCCAGGAAGCGCGACTGGCTGAAATCCAGCAGATTGCCCTGGGCGTCGGTGGGATAGCCGTTGTGCGGCGTGAGGTTTTTGACCTGATGGATCAGGCCGAAGGAGATCTGGGTGGCGTCGGACAGGTCGATGTCCAGATCGCCGTAGTAACTCTGGTCGGTATTGGCGTTGTAATCCACCTCGCCATTGCTGTCGGCGCGGGAGGCGACGAAGCGGCCACGGACGTTCTTGCTCGCGGTGAGCGGACCGGCCAGGTCGATTTCCTGGTAGTTGGTGTCCCAGGAGCCGTAGCGCCCGGTGATATGCCCCTGGAAGTCCTCGGTGCCGCGCTTGCGTACCATGTTGACGATGCCGCCCAGCTCGCTGGTGCTGTTGAACAGCCCGGAGGGGCCGCGCATGATCTCGACCCGGTCGAAGGGCGAGAGGATGGGCACGGTACCGAAGATGCTGGTCATGGGCGCCGGCAGGCCGTCGATGTTGTATTCGTCGTACTCGTAGCCACGCGAATAGATGGAGGAACGCCCGCTGTCGTTGGTCAGCACCCGCAACCCGGCAGTGGACTTGGCCAGCTCGTCCAGGGTGTTGAAGTTGCGATCCTTGATGTAGTCGCTGGTATAGGAGGTGATCGACTGGGGAATGTCGCGCAGGGCGGCCGGCGTCTTGGTGCCCACGGTCGCCGAATCCACGGTATAGCCGCCGGTCTGTTCCGAGGGCGCCATGTCGTAGAGGCGATTGCCTTCGATGGTCAGGGTGTCCAGTTCCGTGGCGCTCTGCTCGGCCACCGTGGCGGCCAGGGCCGTCAGCGAAAAGGGAATCAGCGCGCCGATCAGGAGCAACTGACGAAGGGCCGCGCGAGGAAGGCGGATGGGCTGGCAGAGGGTTCCTTGGGTGTTCATGGTGATCCTTGTGACCGTGGCGTTGCAGCCGACGCCGTGCACTTGAAGGCTGCTCTTCGCGGCATCGCGCGAGGGCCAGCACTTTAAATGATAAAAACTCTCATTATCAAATGTTACGTTAAGTAATAGCTGTTTGCATTGCGGCGAACAGGCAGCCATGGTCCACGCCTGGCACTGCGGGCGCAATGGAGAAGAAAGGAGGGAGAAAGCCGCGGTCGGACGTGCACGGTCCGACCGGAGGGGAATCAGGCCTGGCTTGAGCAGGCCCCAGAGAAGCCGGCGAAGTCGTTAGAGACCGGACACCGCGGGGGTCTTGGCCGCCACCTGACCGATCACCGGGCTGGGCAGCCGGCAAACGATCTCACCGATGGCATTCATCCGTGCCAGACCACCATCGCCCTTGCAGGCGTGATAGTCGGCAAGGTGTTCGGAAGGCGAGTTGCGCAGCCCCTGATCGAGCGCAACCACCAGAGCGATGACGCCCAGCCCCAGGACGACGATTTCGAGCGTGCTGCGGGCACGATACCAGTGGATCGGTCGCGAAGGGCTCATGGCGGCTCCAGGAAGAGGCGAGTGATGGCGAAGTGGCTTCCTACTCTAATCCTCCTGGCCCGGATGTAAACAGCCGTTGCTCGCCTGGGCGATAGCGGTCATCCGCTCGCCCAGGGGTATTGTCCTGCGCCTGGGCAAGGCCTTGGCATGGCCTTCTTACCTCATCCCCTGGGCACTCCGACTCGCGAGGCGCCAGGAGCAGCCCCCGCGATCAGTGACAGCAGCCGCTGTGCCCGCCCGTATCGCGCTCACCTCCCCTCCTCTGCTACCGGCCCGAAACCGGCAGCGGACCGAGGACGAGACTCAGGGATTTTCCTTGCTGGGCGTCTTGATGTAGCCGGGCACGGCGGAATCGGGAGGCGAGTGGCGCCCTTCGCTGGCTGCGGCGTCATTGGCCTGGGCACGGTCTTCCTGGGCCTTGGTCTGCTCCTGGGCAGCCCGGTCGACCTTGCCTTCGGCAGCCTTTTCCTCGGCCTTCTGGCTATGGACCTGAGCCTCCCGGGCATGGTCTTCGGAAGTCTTGTCGCACGCCGCCAGGGTTGCGGCAGTAGCCAGTACGAGGGAGCACAGCAGAACTTTCGACATCGGGTATTCCTGTGAAAAGAGACCTTTCAGAGACCTGGAGAAGCACGGGTTGGTTTCTGACCCGCCGCGCCGGCTTTGCGACCTGAGGTGTCCGTCGCACGGTGGGCGTGGCGGAACCCGCATGCCTGCCCAGCGAGCTGATAGTCGTCGAGCGCCTGAACCGCACCGCCAGGCTCTAGCGCGCGCATCTGATCATTATCGACAACAGCTGGTCGCCCGGCGAAGGCCGCACGTCCGCAGACGATGCGGAAAGGTCGGGTGATACGACTAGGCTGCGGAGCTGTTGGCCATGGACAGGCATCGAGACGCGCCATGACGTCTGCCGCCGTTGGCCTCCTGCCTCAACATCGCCAATAAAGCAGGGAACAACCATGACGCTTCTTCAACGGGTAGTCGGCGGCATCGCTCTCCTGGTGTTTCTGCTGCTGGGCATCGTCGCCGTGAGCTTCAACAGTACCCAGTCCATCCATGAACGGCTGACGGTCATCACTGAGCAGTCCGCTCCGCTCGGCCAGGCGGTCGGCGAAATCAACGTGCAGCTGCTGAGCGCCAACCAGGCCCTGCTCGGGCTGCTGGCCGAGTCCGATACCGCCCAGATCGCCACGCGCGAACAACAATTCCACCAGCAATTCGCCAACTACCTGCAGCTGCACCAGCGCCTGCCGGCGCTGTTGCGCGACCACGAGCAACTGGTCCAGGCACTCGATCAAGAGCAGAAACTGGGCAATGCCTACGGCCAGCAGGCGAAAATCCTCATCGACAGCTACCGCCAGCTGGTCACCGTGCGCCGTGAAACCCGGACCCTGCAGGGCTATGCCACGCCCGAGGCCAATCGACTGTCCAGCTACCTGCAGGCCTACAGCGCACAACGGAAGGCGGAAGGCGCCACTTCGGCGGTCCGCGCCGCCCAGTTGCTGCTGATCGAAACGGACAAGACCTACGCCGCCTTCGCCGCCCAGGCGGCACGCGTGGATCTGTCGAGCCTGGCCATGGCGCTCAACCAGCAGCAGGATGTCATCACCGACCGGCTGCGCGATCTGGCCGCCCTCGACGAGCGCAACGCGCGTATCGTGGGCGTGATGGTCACGCGCCTGCTGCACGAGATGACCGCGCCCGATGGGCTGCGCCTGGCCTACGAGCGGCAGGCTGCGGCCGAAGCCCAGTTCGACGACCAACGCCAGCGTACCAGCACGGCGCTGCAGGCGACCCTGGATGCCCTGCGCACCCTCAGCGGCGGGGCCGTCGCCGTGGCGCAGCAAGCCAAGAACGATACCGATGCCAGCGTGGCCACCAGTCGCCAGGTACTCTTCATCGTCGCCCTGCTGGCGATCTGCGCCGCCGTGCTCATCGGCCTGTGGGTCGCGCGCGGCCTGCGGCGTCCGCTGCAGGCGTTCCGCGAATCGCTGCGCCAGGTCACGGCTGGCGATCTGCGGGTCCAGTTCGATGTGAGTCGCAAAGACGAATTCAGCGAGCTGGGCAGCTATCTCAACGAACTGATCCGCTCGCTGCAAACCACGGTGACCACCCTTACCCAGTCGGCCGACGACCTCCGTCGTACCGCCCAGGCCAATGCCGACATCAGCGCCAGCACCACCCGCGCCGTGGAGGAGCAGACCGAACGCCTCGGGTCCGCCGCCTCGGCGATGACTCAGATGGAAAGCACCGTGGCCGAGGTAGCCCAGCGCGCGCTCGACACCAAGGATGCCGTGGACCACACCTTCGAGCTGAGCACCACGACCGGCACCACCGTCGCCGAGACCATCGACAGCATCCAGCGCCAGGCCCAGCAGATCCAGGTCGCCGCCCAGGCCACCGATGAACTGCAGGGCTATGGCCAGAGCATCGACGGCATCGTCGATGCCATCCGCAATATCGCCGAGCAGACCAACCTGCTGGCGCTCAATGCCGCCATCGAAGCCGCCCGCGCCGGTGAACAGGGGCGCGGCTTCGCTGTGGTCGCCGACGAGGTACGCTCCCTCGCCAGTCGCACCCAGAGCTCCACCAGCGAGATCCAGCAGCAGATCGAACAGATGCAGCAGAAGATCCACTCGGTAGTGGACATCATGGGGGTGAGTCGCGCCCACTCCGGGGAGTGCGTGCAACTGGCCTCCTCCACCCGCGAAGCCCTGCAGAACATGAGCCAGGCGGTCGGCACCATCCGCGAGATGAACACCCAGATCGCCGCCGCGACCGAAGAGCAGAGCGTCACCGTGCAGCAAACCAGCCGCATGATGGTGCAGATCAACGACGCCGCGCTCCGGGCTGCAGAAGGCGCCGAGCGTGCCGCGCACAGCAGCGAGGACCTTTCGCTCATGGCCAGCCGGCAGCGCGAGCTGCTGCAACGTTTCAGTGTCTGATCGGGGATCGACTCATGTTCAAGCCAACGCTTCGTCTCCTCGCCGGTTTCATGCTGGCCGCCACCTGCGTCAACGTGGCCCAGGCCAGTGCCCCGTTGATCGGCGTTTTGACCTCCAAGCGCGACAACTTCCGTACCGCGCTGATCAATAATGTCGAGGAACGCGCCCGTACCCTGGACGCCGATCTGTTCCTGGAAAACGCCAGTAGCGACAGCGCCTTGCAGCTACGCCAGTACCGCAACCTGATCGCCGCCCGGGTCGATGCGGTCATCGTCAATCTCATCGATGACAGCAACACCCAGGAGATGCTGTCCCTGGCGATGAGCAGCAAGGTGCCGCTGGTGTTCATCAACTATCGCCCCAACGTCTCGCCGTTGCCGGCCTATGCGGGCTTCGTCGGTTCGGACGAGGTGGAAGCCGCGACGATGCAGATGGAGGAGCTGGCCCGCCGCGCCGGCTACAAGGGCAAGGTGGCGATCCTGATGGGCGAATCGCACCACCCGGCGACCAAGCTGCGTACCGAAAGCGTCGAGAAGGTGGTGGCCAAGTACCCGGACATGCAGGTCGTGGTTAAGGCCTCGGCCAACTGGCAGCGCAGCGAGGCTACCGATCTCGTCATGCAATGGGTCAACAAGGGCGTGGCCTTCGACATCGTCGCCGCCAACAACGACGAGATGGCCATCGGTGCGATCCGGGGTCTGGAAAAGGCCGGCAAGCCACTGGCGCAATACCTGGTGGGCGGCATCGACGGCACGCCCGACGGGTTGCAGGAAATGCGCGCGGGCAAGCTGGCGGTCAGCGTCCTGCAGGATGCCAAGGGCCAGGGCGAAGGCGCGGTGGACATGGCGCTGCGCCTGGCCAATGGCCCCACCAGCAACACGCTCACCAAGGTGCCCTTCCAGCTGATCACCCCGGACAACCTGGCGTCTTTCTAGCCCTTGGCCGCAGCGGGGTCGTCCTTCTTCGGCGGCCTCGCCTCGCGCTTAACTGCGCGCCCTGCCCGTTCCGGCACTTGGCACGCCCCGTTCAGAATCGCCAGCTGAGTCGAGCCTTGAGGTCCTGGGCCTTGGTCCGGCCACTTAGTTGCCCGTCATAGCCCAGGCCTAGCGACACCGTCTCGCTCAGCGCCATGTCCAGCGCGCCCTGCATCACGGCGGACTCACGCGCGATGGGCGCCCCCATCAGTTTGAGATCCGGCCCACCGGCGAAGGCCGCCTCGTGCTCGGGCGTGGTATCACCATAGGCATGGCGCCAGCCCAGGGTGGCGCTCGGCACCACCTTCCAGTCACCTAGCGGTTTGCTCGCCAGGCGCAGACCGAGGGTGCTGAAGGTCACGTCGGTGTTCTGCCGCGGATTGTCCAGCGCCAAGGCACACTGCGCTCGTGGAAGCCGTCGGTCCGCAGGTGCACCTGGGCCAGGTTGGCGAAGGGCGAGAGGTTCAGGCTGCCCGCGTCGATCCGATAGGCCAGTTCGCCAAAGGCCTGGGTGGTGTCGGCGTCATAGTCCGGCGCCAGGTGCTGATTGCTGCCGAGGACCGCCAGGTCGCGCTGCGCCGCCACCGAATGCCAGCTGTGGGCCAGGCCCAGCTTGAGACTAAAGGCATCCCAATGCTGGCCGGCATAGAGCCCCAGGTGGTAGTTGGTGCTGTCGAGCGAGCCGGATTCGTCGCGCAGATCCAGATCGGTATGACCCAAGCCCACCAGCCCCCCGACGCGCCAGCCGTTGTCCAGCGGGATGTCACTGCCAATCAGCAAGCCATGGCTGTGGCTGTCCAGGCTGCTGGCGTCGTGACTGCCGTCGTTGCGGCCCCAGGCACCGAGCGCCTGGGTCCAGACCAGGCCGCGCTCGGGGCTGCCGGCCAAGCCCTGGATGCCGGAACCGGACGGAGCGTCGTCCTGGGCGTCGTGCAGACGCTCGGCCATGGCGTTGCGTACCAGGCGGCTGTCCTCCACCAGCACCGTCTTGGTCGAGGCATGTAGTTCGTTGCCCAGGCTCTGGAAGGTCGAGCGAGCACCAGTGGCATTGGTCGCGACGACCTGATTCCACAGCGCATTGCCGGCGCCGGCCTTATCCAGCCCCTCTGCAGCGGACCGGGCATTGCGGCCATCGGCCAGGTCGGCGAAGGCCACGCCATTGCGTGGCAGGCTTAGGATCGCCTGGTTAGCGCTGTAGCTCAGCGTCGGGGTGAGGAAGGCGAAATCGGATTGGATCTGCCCAAAGCGACCGCTCAGGCGGTTACCGGCGCTGAGTAGCTGATAGCTGCCCAGGGGCTGCCAGTAGGGGCTGGAAACCAGTGCCAGGGTGGCGCCGTTGACGGCGATGCTGCCCGTGGCGACCAGGCGATCGGCGCGGTTGCTGGCACCGGTCTCGACCTGATAGATCGAGCCTTGGTCGAGGGTGGCGTTGCCGTTGACGTCGAGCTGCCCTACCGAGTTGCCGGGAGCGAGAATGCCGCCCTGGGCGACGTGAAGACTGGCCAGACTGCCGTTACCGCCCAGGGTGGCGCCGGTATTGACGGTGACCGCCGAGTTGCCGAGGTTGCCATTGATGGCCAGGCGACCCTGATCGATGCGGGTGGTACCGGCGAAATCGCTATTGCCGGTCAAGCTCAGGGAGCCGACCCCGGTCTTCACCAGGCTGCCAGTGCCATGCAGTCTGTTGGCTAGGCTGTCGTTGACCGACTGCTCCAGTATCAGGGTGGCGTTGTCGGTGATGTCGCCGCTGCCGAAGGCCTGGGCATGGCCACGCAGGGTACCGCCATTGATCAGCGTGCCACCGCTGTAGGTGTTGAGACCAGTGAGGGTGAGTTCGCCACTGCCATTCTTGGTCAGGCTGCCGCTGCCACCGATGTTGTTGCGCCAGGCATCGAGGACGTTGAAGCCACCCTGGCTCGCATCCATGTTGACGCTGACGTTGCCGTTAAAGGCGCCGTAGCCATCGGCCGCAGCCATCAGGTTGAGCCGACCGTAGCCGTTGGATTCGTCGATGACCACATAGCCCGAGGACAACTCGGTGCTAGCCAGGATGTCGCGGCGCTGGCTGGCGCTGAGATAAGGGAAGCGCGTTTCCAGCAACACCTCGGCATTGACCGGTACCACCGGCGCCAGATTGGTCGGGCCAACGGGGGCGAAGCCGTAGGTCATGCGGGCGGTGTACAGCGCCCGGTCCCGCGCGTGCTGCGACTGCTGGTCGGTAGCCGGATCGACTTGAGCCACGCAGTTGTTGATGTCGCCGCCACACTGCTGAGCGAAGTAGGCCTGGGCCTGGGCGAAGGCATCGCTGCGCAACTGGGCGTTGTTGACCAGGTTGTCGATGGCGAAATAGGTAGCGGTGATGCGCCCACCGATCACATCCAGCGGCGAGTGCATGCCGGCGACGATGCGATTGTTGCCCAGCTCAGAGGCGCGGAAGAGTTCCTCTCCCAGGCGCTGAGGCACGGCGTAGCCGTAGCCGATGCCGGCCAGATAGGCCGCATTGGTATGGCCGCTGGGAAAGCCGCCATCGCTCGCGGGCGTTTGGCTGCGCGCCGGACGCAGGGACGGCGCCACGATGTCTTCGCTGGTTTGCCTCCAGGGCCGAGGATACTGATAGAAGTTCTTCGCCGAACTGGTGGAGGCGTCGTCGCGAATCGCCTTGACCAGTTGGGCGACCTTGCCCAGGCGCGAATGGATGTCGCCCGAGCCATTGCCCTGGTCTTCGTACTTGACCGTCTGGGTCGAGGCGTCGAATTGGGGAATGGTGGTGAAGGCTCCCGCGCCGACTCGATAGGCCTCGGCCAAGGGACCCAGGCCACTGATCAGGCTGTAGCTCTGGTCACGACGGTCGTCGTAATAGGCAGCCACTTCCTGGTCGTGGGTACGGGTGTGGGACAGATCGATCACATACTGCACGTTGCGCTGCAGGATGGGCGCGCCCAGGGCGGTCGGGGATCCAGTATTCCAGGTAGCGCCCGGCGTCCAGAGCTTATTGTATCCCGACAGCAGATCGACCCCATTGGTGGCATTGCTACCCGAGCGGCTAGCGGCCTGCACCGACACCGCCAGCAGTGATGCCGTCAACACGGCCGTGATTACCGCGGGTTTATTGCCTGAACGTTTCACCGACTCTTCCCCTTAGCCTCTTTGATACAACTTGTTACAAGTTGTCTGGGGCGGCGAGCCTAGAGGGCAGATGTGACGCTATGACAATTCTTTCGAGGCGGTTTTACGACATCTTATAGAGTACAGAACGGCGACCCAGGGTCGAGGCAGGAAAGGCATGCCCCGGGTCGCTGCCGATAGTGCTGCTGGCTGAAAGCCCTGATCCTGGCCCGGTCCCGGTCACGCAGTCCAGCGCCTGAGCGCTAGCGGCGCCTCAGGGTGTCCAGATCACACCAGAGGTGCAGCTTGGTGACAAAGGTATTGCCCACAGCGACTGCCAGCGGCTCGCGGCCAAAGACCGTGAAGCCTGCCTGTTCATAGGGCGCCTGAGCGGCATGGTTGCCTTCGGTGACCGTGAGCTGAATGACCCTGAGCCTGGACAGCTCCTGCGCATGGGCCAGCAGCTCGTCCAGCAAGGCCTTCGCTATGCCCAGGCGCCGGTACTGGATGGGCACGTACATCCCGAACAGAATCGCCTTGTGCCGGCCCTTTTCCCGCGTCTCGAGGCCAAGGCCGACAATGCCCAGCAGATCCGCGCCATGGGTCGCACCCCAGACCCGCTCGCCCGCCTGGGCGCCTTCCTGCAGACGACCCTCCCACCAACTGAGCGGCAGACTCTCCCGCTCCTGCGGGCTCGAAGTGAAGGCCTCCGGATGTGCGGTGTAAGCCTCCAACATCAGCTGCCGATAGGCCGGAGCCCAGGCCGTTCCCAAGCGCTGGATGTCCATCCTGATCTCCTTCCAAGCGACGATCCCTGAAATGGCATCTAAGCCAGCCCTACTGCACGGCCGTGACGTCGCCAGCTCTCGACCTGCGACAATGTCACGATCCGGCACGTCGTGCGACGCCTGTCCGGCGCTGTCGGCCGCGCCTTCGCTCAGTAGTCGTCGTAGCTGACCCTCCAGAACAGGTCGATGCTACCGTCATCGCGATGGGCCACGATCAGGCCTTCGGTCTCGCCAAAGGCTTCCAGCAACAGTGCCCAGTCCTCACGGCTCGCCGCCAGACGCTCCACGTGCACGTGCTTGTCGAGGATCCCGCGCGCATTGTTGACCAGCCGCGACACTCGCATCGTCAGGCGCTCATAGGAGGTCGGCTGGGGCGGCTGGCTATGAGCCATGGGCACAGGCTCCATAACTGTCTATTTACACAGTAGCCCTCGATCCAGGCGACTGGCAAGTTTCCGGACACCAGCAGAACCGGTGGTGCGGGCAGAGGTGCCCAGCGCCGAACGGCAATTGCCTAACAAGCGTTCTCCTGCACTGACGCCAGACGAACGCTCCAGGCCAAGCACCTCGATTTGCTGACGGCCCCGAGTCAAGGTCATGGATCCTACTCCGCCTGCGTTCGGCTGATCAGCCCCGAGCCATCAGCCAGAATGGCAATAAGCCGTCTATCCAGAGATAACCGCCAGCCATCCCCCCAAAAGCTGTGACATGGATCACTTTTTCACTCTTAAGGTCAGACTAACTCGCAACATTTAGGTTGTCCGTAAAGACGCGCGCCACTGGGCTCATCACTGCACAGATCTGGTGAGCGGCTGGTAGCAAAAAATCACACTCCATCGCGCTAGCTATTCCAGGTGCCCTCTTACACCGATAGGTATTGCGATAACAAAAAATGTATGTCCGGCTGAGGCTCACTCAACCCCGCCCCCTATCCAGGTAGTCACCATGCAGCACAATGGCTGGAATCTTCTCAGCAACATCAGCGTTCGGGCCAAGCTGACGCTTGGTTTCTCCCTACTCATTGGCATGATCCTGCTGGTGGCCTATACCGGATGGCAGGCCACGGACGCTCTGCGCGACCGCAGTGAAAGGATCAGCGATATCTCCGGATTCAGTACCCTGGCGCGCGACATGCGCATCGAGCGGCTCGTCTATATCGTCAAGGCCGACGATACCCAGGCGGCCAAATGGCTGGCCGCGCTCGACAAGATCGAGGCTCAGTTGCAGAGCGTCACGCCCAACTTCAATTCGAAGGCCAACGAAGCCCTGCTGAGCGAAGCCAAGGCCGCCCTCAAGCGCTATCGGGACTTCTACAACCAGGTGGTGACGGCAACCCGCGAACGCGCGGCCGTCCAGCAGGCTGCCACCGCCACGGCGGAAGCGGCCAACACCTATCTGCTGGCCCTAGCCACAGCAGCCAATGCCCAGGAGGGGCGTTTCGAAGACCGCCAGCAGGTGGCGGCCCTCTTCATCGATTTGCAGCAGATGCGCATTGCCCTGCGCAGCTATGCCACCACGCCCGGCAAGGAAAACGAGAGCGCTGCCCACCGCGCCTTGGATGAGATTCAGGCAAAGGTCAAGCTGCTCGGCACGACCAGCGGCCTGCCGACCGAGGCCCTGCAGACACTTGGCAATGAAATCGCGGGCTACCAGCAACGCCTGCAGCAACTGATCACCACCCAGGTACAGGTGGATCAGGGTCAGGCCGGTATCACCACGACCATCACGTCGCTGCTGTCGATTGCCGACAAGCTCACCGCGATCCAGAAGGAATTGCAGCTGACGGATGTAAGCGGTGCACGTCAGCTGTTGCTGGTATGGCTGGCCATCGCGATCGCCCTGGGCCTCATCGGCGCCTGGCTGATCACGCGGTCCATCGTCCATCCCCTGAAGGACACCGTCCTCCTGGCGCAAACGGTCGCCAACGGCGATTTCACCCGTCAGTTGGAAGTGACCCGCAAGGACGAACTGGGCGCGCTACAGATCAGCATGCAGCAGATGACCACCAACCTGCGTGGGCTGATCGGCGAGATGAAGGACGGCGTCGTCCAGGTTGCCAGTGCCGCCGAACAGCTCTCGGCGGTTACCGAACAGACCAGCGCCGGCGTGCAATCCCAGAAGAGCGAAACCGATCAGATCGCCACCGCGATGCAGGAAATGACGGCGACTACCCACGAGGTGGCGCGCAATGCCGGGGCAGCCGCCCGCTCGGCGCTGGAAGCCAGTCAGCAGGCTCAGCAGGGCGACCAGGCCGTCAGCAAGGCCGTCGCCCAGATTGAGCTGCTGGCCAGCGAGATGGTGTCGACCAAGATCGCCATGACCACCTTGCGCGGCCACGCCGACAGCATTGGCGGCGTGCTCGACGTGATCAAGGCCGTGGCCGAACAGACCAATCTGCTGGCGCTCAATGCCGCCATCGAAGCCGCCCGCGCAGGCGAGGCGGGACGCGGCTTCGCCGTGGTCGCCGACGAGGTCCGCGGTCTGGCCCAGCGTACCCGCTCCTCGACGGACGAGATCGCCCAGCTCATCACCGGTCTGCACCAGAGCACCGACCGCATGGCGACGGTGCTCGACCATAACGTGCAGTTGACCGACAGCAGCGTCGGCCTGTCCCGCGAGGCGGGCGAGATGCTCAAGCGGATCACCCAGTCGGTCAAGGACATCGAGTCGATGAACGGCCAGATCGCCTGCGCCGCGGAACAGCAGGGTGCGGCGGGCGAAGAGATCAGCCGCAGCGTCACCACTGTCCGCGACATCTCCGAACAGACCGCTGCGGCCAGCGAAGAGACGGCTTCGTCAAGCCTGGAACTGGCACGTATCGGGGTGCGGCTGCAGGAGACGACCGCTCGCTTCAAGGTCTGAAAAGACCCTAGCCTCCTCCGCGGTGCGGAGGGGGCGAGCCGTCAGGTTCTCCAACTCAACCGCCGGTCATGTGGGCTGAATCTCTAACCGAGAGGCCGGTCACAAAGTGCCATCATATTGCCACCAAACGTCAGCCTTCGGACCTTGCTATTCACCCTGTCAGCCCGGACCCCCTATGAAAACCTCTCCAGAGCTTGGTCGGCTCGTCGATCAGACGCTTGCCGTGCCCGTGGGGCCCTTTTCCTTCGCGCCGGTGCTGGAGCGCTTGTTTCATCAGGACATCCATGAACAGCGTAGCCGCCATCTCACGCGCTGCCTCCTCATCGGGACCCTGAGCTACAACAGCTTCCTGCTCTGGTGGTGGCTGCTGATGGAAGATGCCCTGCCGTGGGCAGCCGGCCAGATGCTGGGAATAGCCACCCCCTTCACACTGCTAGTCATCTGCCTGCTGCGGGTAGTCCCCGTTCGTTGGCGTGAAGCTCTGGCCTTGCTACCGTTCTACGTCGGTCTGCTGGTGGTCTACAACTTGGTGATCAATGGCCCGGCCGGCAAGGAAATGAACCAGACGCTGTTCATTTTCACCTGGCCGCTGATGCTCACCTTCGTCAACACCTGCATGAAGAGCGCTCTGCCGCCTGCCCTTGCGTTCAACGGCTTCGCGCTAACCGTCATCTGCATCGCCGTTCACGAAGCCCCCGTATCGGCCATCGTGGGCGGTTTGATGATCACCAATGCCGTCGTGATGGCGTTCTTTTCCCTTCTGGCCAGTTACTGGCTCAATGTCGAGGGTCGTCGCACCTATCTGTACAAGTTGCGCGAAGAAGTCCGCCTGGCGTCCTTGAATTCGGCCAATCAGGACCTGCAGATCCTCTCGGAAACGGATTCGCTCACCGGCCTCGCCAATCGCCGTCAGTTGCGTCCGCTGCTCGAAGCCTTCTGGCAATCGCGCCTGGCAGGTGAGCAAGGCGCCGTGCTCCTGATCGACGTGGATCATTTCAAGCGCTACAACGATCACTATGGCCACCTCGCCGGAGACGAATGCCTACGCACCGTGGCTACCACCCTGGCAGTAGGCCTAGGCGCTGGCGACCTGGTTGGCCGTTACGGAGGCGAAGAGTTTGTCGTCATCCTAAGGCACGTCGGTCCGGCTCAGGCACTCGCTGCGGCGGAAACCATCCTGCAACGCATTCGTGACCTGCAGATTCCGCATCAGGGGCGTCAAGACGACAAGACCTATGTCACCGTCAGCATAGGCATCGCGCGTAGCGGCATCGTCGGCTTGAGTACCGCGGACGATCTGCTGGATTGCGCGGATCGAGCCCTCTACCGCGCCAAACGCGATGGCCGTGATCGGGTGTTCGAAGGTGGTGTCGAGGCCGTCCTGGGTGCGCCTCTTGAGCATGCGGCATTGCTCACGCCGGACGATGTCCGCAAGGGACTCGCCAGTAATGAATTCCTGCTGCACTACCAACCCATCTATCGCGTTCAGCCGCAGCAGGTGATCGGCTATGAGGCGCTGCTGCGCTGGAACCACCCCACCCTCGGCATGGTATCGCCGGACATCTTCATTGCGCTGGCCGAACAGGGCAACTTCATCATCGCCCTGGGCGAATGGGTAGTGAAGGAGGCCTGCCTGGCAGCCAGCCAGTGGTCGCCTCACCTGAGCGTTTCCATCAATCTTTCACCGCTGCAGTTCGCCGACCCCATGCTGCACGAACGGGTATCCGCGGCGCTCAGGCTCTCCCGTCTCGCCCCCAGTCGGCTGGTCCTGGAAGTCACCGAAGGCGTGGAACTGGTCATAGATACCAAGACCCGTCAGTCCTTCGCCCTCCTCCAGTTGCTGGGCATCCGCATGGCCCTGGATGATTTCGGCAGTGGCTATGCTGGATTGGGCCCCATCCTGGAGCTGCCCTTTCAGCTGATCAAACTTGATCGCCGGATTCTGGCGATCAAGGATGAAGAACAGCGCGGCCAGGTCCTGACTTCCCTGCTGTTGCTCGGCGAGGCCATGAAACTGGAAGTGCTCTGCGAGGGTGTGGAAACTGCTGATCAGTTGGCGCAGCTGCGACACCTGGGCGTGCGGCTCGCCCAGGGCTATCTGCTGGGCAGACCCGAGGCAGATCCGGATGGCCAGGAGCGGCAGCTTACGGCGTCTCTGGAAGCCTGACGCGCAATAACCAGCCACTGCCCTCGACTCGTTCCGAGCGGCGACCACGACGCCCCACCACAGACTGCCTAGGTTTTGTACGAAAAATGCCTACGCTCGGTGACGCTTCGTTGAAACAGGCTTCGGAATGCTCATTTACCGCTCGTAAACTCCGCTTCCTCAGCCTTTTTCGCCTCGCCTGACCTTCGCTCGGCGATTTTTCTTACAGAACCTAGAAGATCGCCATTCCGTCCAGCACCGCCGTGTAGAGCGCGGTTCCGTAGGTCACCACACCGAGAGGCACCCCGACGGCAGCGCCCAGGATCAGTGTGCAAACCAGCAGCGCCAGCAATGGGATTCCGAACACTGGCTGCGCGAGGAAAGAGCCATGACTGCCCTGCTCCACCGTCTTCGCCTGGGGCGTACCGGTCGGGCTGTCGGCTGCGGAACGGGAGCGCTTGGAAGGGTCAGGTTGCTGCCGCCCAGGCCTGGCCTTGCCCTCCATCTCGATAAGATCGGCGATATCGGCGAGCGTGCCGTTGTTGCGGGTGATCTGCTCGTGGGCAGCGCGGAGCGAATCGGGCTTGGCGGTGCGGCCCGCGCCGCGGGGAGGTCTTCGTGAGGCAGTCATACGTACGAGAAAAGGCTGAGAAGGTACTAAGAATGACACAGGTCGATGTTAAGGTTATTAACCTTACCTGTCAGAGTAGCCAATTGCCACTACGTCCTTTTTTGCAGCGAGACTTCGTTGGATACGCCATTCGCTCAATGCCTGCCGGACAGTCAGGCGCTCCTGGCTCCGTTGCCAATCCTCCGCAGGGTGTGAGGACCTACCATCTTGGCTAAAGGCTGATCAAGGCAGCTTTACGAGAACCCTTAGCGCTTGGACCTGGGAGGCAGCCCCTGGTAACTCGCTCCGCTAGCCTCCTCATCAGCTGCGAGCTCCGCCATGGCCAGGCGCGTGGCTTCAATCAGATCTTCTTCGGAGTAATCCGCGAACTCCTCCTCCGGCAGATCCAGTCGCTGCTCATGCTCATCGAACGGATGCAATTCAAGGCCTTCGGCGGGACCCTCTTCAAGATGCCGAATCAGCGTATCCATAGCGCCTTCCTCATTCGCTCCGGCAAGGCAAATGGTCTTGTTCATGCACGCCTGGGGCAAGGAGTCGTAGGCAAGGGTCTGCTCATAAACAGGTACCGCTTCCCCACTGCCCTCGGCGTTGAGGGTCAGCGAAGCCATATCACGCACCAGTTCAAGGGTGTCCACTTCACCAGTTCGGTAAAGCTTCAACAACCGGGCATCTGCGTACCCTAGCAGGAGGAAACCCTCTGTCACTTCGCTGCTATCTGGGCTCATTGCCGTGCTCCGTGATGGTGTGAAGAAAGTGCACCCTGAGGTGGCGGGTCGGTTAAGTAGAACGCACCCAGATCGTAAGATCTTGCGGTATGCAAGCCTTCTTCTCGACTCATGGCCTGACACGGCAAGGATCGTCACGCCTCTGCCACATCATTCAGTGGGCAAGCGGCAGTGTAACCAGGGATCAAACGTACCGATCGCGGCCTTTCAAACACCCTGAAACGCAAAAACCCTCCTTGCGGAGGGTTTCTGGTGAAGATGGTGGGTCGTGTGGGATTCGAACCTACGACCAATTGGTTAAAAGCCAACTGCTCTACCGACTGAGCTAACGACCCGTTAGTGGCCGCCATTCTAGCGATTTTCTCAGGAGAATCAACACCCTAGATGAATTTTTTTACTGGTAGCGGGTGGGGTCGGAAATCTTGGCCGCCTTGAAGCCTTCGGCGCGCAGACGGCAGCTGTCGCAGCGGCCGCAGGCTTCGCCTTCGCCGTTGGCCTGATAGCAGGACACGGTCAGACCGTAGTCCACGCCCAGCCGGGTACCAGTCTCGACGATCTGCGCCTTGGACAGGTACTGCAGCGGGGCTTCGATCCTGAAGGTATCCCCTTCCACACCCGCCTTGGTAGCGAGATTGGCCAGGCGCTCGAAGGCCTCGACGAACTCCGGCCGGCAATCCGGATAGCCAGAGTAATCCACCGCGTTCACCCCGATGAAGAGATGGCGAGCGCCGATCACCTCGGCCCAACCCAGGGCTAGCGACAGGAACACGGTGTTGCGCGCCGGCACATAGGTAACGGGGATGCCCTCGCCCGGCGTCTCCGGCACGGCGATGTCCGGGTCGGTGAGGGCCGAGCCACCGATCCCGTTGAGATCCAGGCCGATCACCTTATGCTCGACGACACCCAGCTGACGCGCTACGCGCTCGGCGGCCTGCAGTTCGGCGCGATGGCGCTGGCCGTAGTCGAAACTCATGGTGTAGCAGGCGAAGCCCTGGGCCTTGGCCATGGCAACGATGGTGGCGGAATCCAGGCCGCCGGAAAGAAGGATGACCGCTTTAGGCTGACTCATGCTCAATGTCCCGGCTCGTCGTTCCAGAGAATCTTGTGCAGCTGCAACTGGAAACGCACCGGCAGATTGTCGGCCACGATCCATTCCGCCAGCTCACGCGGCACCACCTGGCCATGGCTGGGCGAGAACCACACCTCCCCCGCCCGCTGATCCAGGCGATATTCGATCAGCTTGGAAACCGCCCAGTCGTAGTCTTCACGCGAGCAGATGACGAACTTGACCTGATCGTTCGGTGTGAGATGAGCGATGTTGGCGTAGAGGTTGCGCCCCATTTCCCCGGATCCCGGGGTCTTGAGGTCGACGACCTTGCTGACGCGCAGGTCCACGCCACTGACATCCAGAGCACCGCTGGTTTCCAGGGATACCTCGTAGCCAGCATCACACAGCTGCTCGAGCAGCTTGAGGCAATTGGGCTGCGCCAGCGGCTCGCCACCGGTCACACAGACATGGCGTGGCCGGTAGCTGGCGACCTGCTCCAGGATGGCATCGAGATGATGGATCTCACCACCGGTGAAGGCATAGGCCGTATCGCAATACTGGCAGCGCAGGGGGCAGCCGGTGAGCCGGACGAAGACGGTGGGAAGACCGACGGTGCGGGCCTCACCCTGGAGCGAATAGAAGATTTCGGTAAGACGTAGGGTATCTTTTTGCATAGAAGCCACGGGCGTGACGGCTAAACAGGCCATCCGCCTCCGTTGCGGGAGATAGAAGAAAAAAGCCTGCGCTAGGGCAGGCTTTTCAGATCCCGCTGCGCCAGCTGCGCAGCGGAGGTTCCGGGATATTGGCTGATGACCTGCTGGTACATGCCCTTGGCCCG
Source organism: Pseudomonas sp. 313 (assembly GCF_000316965.1). Taxonomy (NCBI): domain Bacteria; kingdom Pseudomonadati; phylum Pseudomonadota; class Gammaproteobacteria; order Pseudomonadales; family Pseudomonadaceae; genus Pseudomonas; species Pseudomonas sp. 313. The sequence continues at coordinate 283,608 of NZ_ANBZ01000079.1, read as the reverse complement.
ATCCGTGCGGCCGAGCTTCTGCTCGACGCCACCCAGTTTGTACAGCGAATCCGGCACCTTGTTGCTGGTGGGATAGGCTTGGCTGACCTTGGCGAATGCCTGGCCAGCGGCCTGCAGATCGCCCTTGGCCAGATTCACTTCACCCAGCCAGTACTGGGCGTTGCCCGCATACTGGCTATTGGGATACTTGCGCAGAAAGGCGTTGAACGCCTGACTGGCCTTGTCGAAATCCTTGGCTTTGATCAGATCGAAGGCAGCGTCGTAGTACAGCTTTTCCTTCGCCGGATCACCCGGTTCGCTACTGGCGGCCGGTGCCCCCGCGGAAGCAGGCGGCGTTGGCGCGTTGTTTGCCGCGATGGCGCCACCCTGGGCGGCGCCTGCAGCGGCTCCGGCACCTGCATTGGCAGGAGCGGAAGAAAGCTGGGAGAGTCGACCATCCAGATCCTGGTAACGATCCAATCCTTCCTGCTTGAGCTGGCGGATCTCGTTTTCCTGAACCTCGACCTGGCCACGCAGGCGAGCGATGTCATCCTGCATCTGTTGCAACTGCATGAACAGTTGACCCATGCCGGAAACGGGAGCCCCGTTTCCGGCACTGGCCGCGCCTGCGTTGCCATAGCCTTGCCCAGCGGACTGGGCAACACCATAACTACCATCCTGTACGGGAACCTGAGCCGCGGCGACAACCGGTACACCAAGGGTCAGGGCGATCAAGAACTGCAGGCGCTTGGACATCGTTTATTACTTCTTCAGCTCGACGCGACGGTTCTGAGCCCAGGAAGACTCGTCGTGACCGACGGCAACCGGACGCTCTTTACCGTAGGACACCAGCTCCAGCTGAGCCGGGGATACGCCCTGCAGCACCAGGTAGCGCTGAACGGCCTTGGCACGACGCTCGCCCAGCGCCAGGTTGTACTCGCGGGTACCGCGTTCGTCGGTATGACCTTCCAGAACGACGCGCTGGCCGCTGGCCTTCAGGTCGCGAGCGTGAACGTCCAGAGCGCGCATGGCTTCCGGCTTCAGGTCGGAGCTGTCGTACTCGAAGTAGAAGGTGGTGATGGCGCGCAGAGCGGCTTCATCGCCCATGCTGCCGTCAACGGCACCGGCGTTGGCACCGTAGCCAGCGTTCGGGTCGACAGCACCGGCGCCAGCGCCAGCACCAGCGCCTTCACCGGAGGCGTCGCCGCCCTTGGAGGAACAGCCCACGGCGACAGCCATGGCCAGAGCCAGTGCAGCGAACTTGCCGAATTTCAGCATTTCCATCATGTAACTCCTAAAAGAACCGCAATGTTGGTGTTTCTAAGGACTTTTCTAATTAGCCGTCAGTTCAGGTAAGGAGACCAGGAAGGCTCGCGCACGTCACCCTGGGCGGTGGGAAGAGGAATCCGGACGCGACCATTGATGGAGACAAGCATCAGTACGCCTCGGTCCTGCTGGCGGGTGGCGTAGATTAGCATGGTGCCATTGGGCGCAACAGTGGGCGAATCGTTGAGGCTGGTGTTGGAAAGTACCCGCACAGAGCCGCGCTGGAGGTCTTGCGCAGCGATCTGGAAGTTGGTGAAACCTTCCTGGCGATGCACCATGACCAGCGTCTTTTCATCCGCCGAAAGTTTCGGGTTGGCGTTGTAGTTGCCAACGAAAGTCACGCGCTCAGCACCCCCGCCACTGACGCTGGCCTTGTAGATCTGCGGCTTGCCGGAGCGATCGGAGGTGAAGTAGATGGTCTGACCATCCTTGCCCCAGAACGGCTCGGTATCGATGGAGGAGTCATTCGTCACACGACGAATGGCACGGGAGCCCAGGTCCATCACATAGATCTCGGGGTTGCCGTCCTTGGACAGCACGAAGGCCAGACGATTGCCATCGGGCGAGAACGCCGGAGCGCCATTCAGACCTTCGAAGTTGGTCAGCTGCTCGCGACGACCGGTATCGATGTACTGCAGGAAGATGCGCGGACGCTGTTGCTCGAAGGAGACGTAGGCGATGCGCTTGCCGTCCGGCGCGAAACGCGGCGACAGGATGGGTTCGCGCGATTGCAGCAGGGTCACCGAGCGGGCACCGTCATAGTCGGCGCGCTGCAGGGTATAGCGGGTGTTGGTCGCGGAGAAGCGCTCGGCGGTCACATAGAGGATGCGCGTGGAGAATGCACCTTTCACCCCGGTCAGCTTTTCATAGGCCTGGTCGGAGATGAAATGCGCCATGTCGCGCAGCTGATCGGTGCTGCCGCCGACATTGCCGGTCAGGACCTGCTGTTCGGTGGACACGTTGAACAGAGCGTAGCTGATCTGCAGTCGACCACCGTTGGGCACGACGTTGCCCACCAGCACATAGTTGGCGCCCAGGGCCTTCCAGTCGCGGAAGATCACCTCGCTGGCCTGGCTCGGCTGGCTCAGCATGTTCTGGCGCGGAATCGGCGAGAACACCCCAGAATTGCGCATGTCGTCGCTGACGATGTTGGCCAGATCTTCCGGCAGTGGCTGACCACCCTGCCACCCGAATGGCACGACGGCGATCGGGATGGCGCGATCACTACCGCTGGAAATCACCAGCGGATCGGCCGCCTGGGCGGAGCCCACCACCAGGACCAGGCCCAGCAGAATGTAACGGATCAGGGTGTTCACAGACTCAGGTCCTCCGGTTTGAAGATCATGCGGCGCTGACGGTACAGCTGATCGAAGGTCTTGCGATCCAGCTGCTGCAGCTCACGGATACGACCGACGTTACGCACGGCCGATACCGCTGAATTATCGAATTCCTTGTTGCCACTAGAACGGGTCACCGTCGCGCTGGTGATGGTCCCATCCGGCAGCATGTTGATCTGCACTTCGACGCTCATGCCGTTGCGCGCCGATTGCGGACGCGTCCACTGCTCGCTGACCAGACGCACGATCAGGTCATCGAAGCTCGATGCCACCTCGTCGCCCTGCTCTTCGGCCAGGGCCTGCTGCCGCTGGGTATCATCGGACAACAGCTCCGCCAGCGCCTGAGCCTTCTTGTCTTCTGCCGCCTTGCGTGCAGCTGCCTGGGCAGCCTTCTTCTTGGCGTCGTCAGCCGCTTTCTTCTTCGCCGCTTCCGCTGCCGCTTCCTTCTTGGCAGCCTCGGCTGCGGCCTTCTGCTTGGCTTCTTCCGCCGATTTCTGCTTGGCCGCTTCTGCCGCCGTTTTCTTGGCCGCTTCGTCGGCCGCCTTCTGCTTGGCGGCTTCGTCGGCTTTCTTCTTGGCGATGTCCGCCTGCTTCTTCTGCTCGGCAGCCTGCTTGGCTTCCGCAGCCGCCTTGGCGGCCTCGGACTGTTTCTCGGCCTCAGCCTTGGCCTCGGCGGCCTTGGCCGCCGCTTCCGCTTGCTGCGCCTTTCGAGCGTCGTCGGCTTTCTTTTGTTCCGCGGCCTGGTGCTGGGCTTCCTTCTGTTGCTGAGCCGCCTTGGCCGCCGCCGCTTCACGCTGGGCTTCCTGCTGCTCGCGACGCTGCTCCAGCTGCTCCTGCTCGTACTGTTTGGCCGCGGTCTTCTTCGCCTCCCCTGCCAACTTTTGCTCGGTCTGGACCTGCGCCGAGCTCTTCGACTTGAGCTGGACCAGGGTCGCTTGAACCACCGGGCGCGACTGGGGCAATTCAGGGGTAAAGGCGAAGCTGACAAACAGCAGGCCGAAAATCAGCACATGCAGGGCGACTGCCCAGATGACCGGCCAGAAATAACTTTCGGACGACGAACGCTCGCGGTGTCGCATCAAGGCGCCTCGGTAATCAACCCGACGTTGGGCACGCCGGCCTGTTGCAAGGCACCCATGGCACCGGCGACGACACCATAGTTGGCAGCCTTGTCACCGCGGATGAACACCTGGGTGTCAGCACGCTGACGCATGATGGCACCGACCTGCTGACTCAGTTGCGGCAGCGACACGGCGGTCTCGGACTTGGCCTTCTGATCGGTATCCACCTCGGACCCGACGTTCCAGTAGTAGGTACCGTCGGACTTCACCGAGACGGTGAGGATCTGCTTGTCGTTGTCTTGCGGTAGGGCCTGACTGTCGACCTTGGGCAGGTCGACCTTGACGCCCTGATTGAGCATGGGCGCCGTCACCATGAAGATGACGAGGAGCACCAACATCACGTCGATGTAGGGCACCACGTTCATCTCGGCGACGGGCTTGCGTTTCTGGCGGCGAGGAACCATGGGATACCTCTTTATTCGTCGCTGGCGTGGACTTTGCGGTGCAGGATGGCCTGGAACTCGTCCGCAAAGGTGTAGTAGCGGTTGATCAGCATTTCCGAACGGGCGGCGAAGCGGTTGTAGGCCACGACGGCGGGAATGGCGGCGAACAGACCGATGGCGGTGGCGATCAGGGCCTCGGCGATGCCGGGCGCCACGGTGGCCAGGGTCGCCTGCTGCGCCGTGGACAGGCCACGGAAGGAGTTCATGATGCCCCAGACGGTACCGAACAGACCCACGTAGGGGCTGGTGGAACCGACGGTGGCCAGGAACGGCAGGGCCTGCTCGAGCTTCTCTTCCTCACGGGAGATGGCGACGCGCATGGCGCGCGAGACGCCTTCCATCACGGCATCGGGATCCACGCCGGGCTGCTGACGCAGGCGGGAGAACTCCTTGAAGCCGGCGCGGAAGATCTGCTCGACGCCGGAGTCCGGGTCGGGGTTGCTGCCGGCCTGGCGATACAGCTTGGACAGATCGATGCCCGACCAGAATTTTTCTTCGAAGGCATCCAGGGAACGCTTGGCGGCACGCATGGCATTGCCGCGCTGGATGATCATGATCCAGGACGTGACAGAGGCTGCGACCAGGATGAGCATCACCAGTTGCACTACCAGACTGGCATTGGCGACGAGGCTCCACATGGACATATGGTCGACGTTGGGTTGCACGCTTAATCTCCTGATTGAATTGACGCCGGATTTCCGGCAAGAACCGTTCGCATGGCCGTCGGGATCGCCCGGGGCCTGAAGCTGTCAGCACGCACGCAGGCGACCGTCACCCACCCTTCACAGAGCAGGACCTCGTCTTCTGCCCGCCGCACCTCTTGGTAAAACCTGAGGCTGGCGCGCTTCGCCTCGACCACCTCGGCGCCGATCAGCAGTTCGTCATCCAGGCGCGCGGGCGCATGGTAGCGCGCTTCGCTGCTGTGGACGACAAAGAGCAGACCGTCCCGGGCGAGTTCGGACTGGGCATAGCCCAGCGCGCGCAGTCGCTCGGTGCGGGCGCGTTCCATGAACTTGAGGTAGTTGACGTAGTAGACGATGCCGCCGGCATCGGTATCTTCGTAGTAGACACGACACCTGAGGACGGACGGCGACGGGCTCCGCGATTGCGCGTGCATACTCTAGAACCTAGCCTCGCCGTTGCCAATCAGAAATGTTCGCAACTGCATTTAGTTACCATTGACCTCGAACAGATCGGGCGTACCGCCCTGGGCCAGACGCGTCGGCAGGTTGAGTCCGAAGTGCAGATAGGCATGCCGGGTCACCACCCGCCCGCGCGGCGTGCGCATGATATAGCCTTGCTGGATCAAATAGGGTTCCAGCACGTCTTCGATGGTGTGACGCTCTTCGCTGATGGCTGCCGCCAGGCTGTCCACCCCTACCGGGCCGCCGTCGAACTTGTCGATCATGGTCAGCAGCAGACGGCGATCCTGGTGATCGAAGCCCTGGGCGTCGACGTCCAGCAGGTCGAGGGCACGACTGGCGATGTCGTGGCTGATATGGCCCTGCCCGCGGACCTCGGCGAAGTCCCGCACCCGCCGCAGCAGGCGGTTGGCGATCCGCGGCGTGCCCCGTGCCCGGCGGGCGATTTCCATCGCCCCTTCGGCTTCGATGGCAAGGCCCAGAATGCCGGCCGAACGCGTGACGATGGTGGCCAGGTCCGCGGTGCCGTAGAACTCCAGGCGCTGAACGATCCCGAAGCGGTCACGCAGCGGATTGGTCAGCATGCCGGCGCGGGTGGTCGCCCCGACCAGGGTGAAGGGCGGCAGATCCAGCTTGATGGAGCGCGCCGCCGGACCCTCGCCGATCATGATGTCGAGCTGGTAGTCCTCCATCGCCGGATAGAGCACCTCCTCGACGATGGGCGAGAGCCGATGGATCTCGTCGATGAAGAGCACATCGCCCGCTTCCAGGTTGGTCAGCAGCGCCGCGAGATCGCCCGGGCGCTCCAGCACGGGGCCTGAGGTACTCTTGAGGGAAACCTGCATTTCCTGGGCGATGATGTTGGCCAGGGTGGTCTTGCCCAGGCCGGGTGGGCCGAAGATCAGGGTGTGGTCGAGGGCCTCGCCCCGGCCCTTGGCCGCCTGGATGAACAGGCCCATCTGGTCGCGCACCACCGGCTGGCCAATGTAGTCGGCCAGGCGCACCGGACGGATGGCGCGATCCTGGAATTCCTCTCGGTCGCGGCCACCGGCCGAGATCAGGCGATCGGTTTCTATCATGGGATCAGACCATGCCCTTCAGGGCGCGACGGATGAGTTCCTCGCTGGAAAGGTCTTCCCCTTCCACGGCAGCGACGGCGCGACTGGCTTCCTGGGGCTTGAAGCCCAGGGCGACCAGGGCGCTGACCGCATCGGCCTCGGCGCTGGCGGCGCCGGCGGCCTGGTTCGGCAGAACCAGAGGCGCGATGGTCGGCAGATTTTCCCAGGCCTTGAAGCGGTCCTTGAGCTCGACCAGCAGGCGTTCGGCGGTCTTCTTGCCCACTCCCGGCACCTTGACCAGGACAGAGGTGTCCTGGGCCTGAACACAGCGAACCAATTCATCCACCTCGAGACTGGACATCAACGCCAGGGCCAGCTTGGGGCCGACACCATTGAGCCGGATCAGCTCGCGAAACAGCTCTCGCTCGCGTTTTTCGCCAAACCCGTACAGCAGGTGCGCATCTTCCCGTACCACGAGGTGGGTATGCAATGTGACGACCTCGCCCTGGGCCGGCAGCCGATAAAGGGTCGTCATGGGCACTTCGACCTCATAGCCGACTCCGCCCACGTCGAGCAGGAGATGGGGCGGCTGCTTTTCCGCCAGGGTGCCACGTAGACGACCGATCACAGGGATACCTTCCTACTTCTGGAGCGAGATGTTTGAGCGGATGAAACTAGAGACGCAGCCGGCCGCCGCGGCGGCGAGTCGCCAGCAGGCCATGGGGGACCAGGCTCTGCCGGGTATGGGCATGGCACAAGGCAATGGCGAGGGCGTCGGAGGCGTCGATCTGGGGCTTTTCGGTCAGCCGCAGCAGGTGCATGACCATCAGCATCACCTGCTGCTTGTCCGCTCCGCCGTTGCCGACCACGGCCTGCTTGACCTGACTCGCGGTGTATTCGGAGATCTCCAGGCCACCCTCGGCGCCAGCGACGATGGCCGCGCCCCGAGCCTGACCCAGCTTGAGCGCCGAGTCGGCGTTGCGCGCCATGAACACCTGCTCGATGCCCATGGTGACCGGCCCGTACTGGGCGATGACGTCGCGCACACCGCGATAGACGATCTGCAACCGCTCAGGCAACGGACCGTTACCGGTGCGGATGCAGCCGGAGGCCACGTACTCGCAGCCCCGCCCAGTGTCGCGCACCACGCCGAAGCCGGTCAGCCGCGAGCCCGGGTCGATGCCCAGCACCAGGGTACCGGGCGCATCGGGCGGCAGGCGCTCGTAGAGGGACATCAACCGAGCTGCGCCATGACGTCGTCGGGGATGTCGGCATTGGAATAGACGTTCTGCACGTCGTCCAGGTCTTCGAGCATGTCGATCAGCTTGAGCACCTTCTGCGCGGTATCCAGATCCAGGGTCGCGGAGGTCGAGGGGATCATGGTCACCTCGGCTTCGTCGGCCTTGTAGCCGGCGGCGGTCAGGGCTTCGTTGACGGCGATGAAGTCGGCGAAGCTGGTGAAGACGTCGATGGAGCCATCGTCGTTGGCCACCACGTCATCGGCACCCGCTTCCAGCGCGGCTTCCATCAAGGCGTCTTCGTCCAGGCCAGGGGCGTAGCTGATCTGGCCCTTGCGCTCGAACAGATAGGCGACCGAGCCGTCGGTACCCAGGTTGCCACCGCACTTATTGAAGGCATGCCGGACTTCGGCCGCGGTACGGTTGCGGTTGTCGGTCATGGCTTCGACGATGATGGCGACGCCACTTGGGGCGTAGCCTTCATAGGTCAGTTCCTCGACGTTCTCGCCTTCGCCGGCGCCCACGCCACGGGCGATGGCCCGGTCGATGGTGTCGCGGGTCATGTTGGCGGTGAGCGCCTTGTCCACCGCCAGGCGCAGACGGGGGTTGTCGGCTGGAACGCCGCCGCCCTGGCGCGCGGCCACGGTCAGCTCACGGATGATCTTGGTGAAAATCTTGCCTTTCTTGGCATCCTGGCGTTCTTTGCGATGCTTGATGTTGGCCCATTTGGAATGACCGGCCATAAGCTACTCCAATGTCTTGACGAAGACTGCGCCGGCCGCAAGGGCCGCGACGCAATGAAAAAGGAAACGGAGGGCGCCGACTTGGGCGCCCTCCTCCGATAAGGCTTATTCCGCCTTGGCCTGCTCGCGCAGGCGGATGTGCAGCTCGCGCAGGGCCTTGGCGTCGACGGCGCCGGGCGCCTGGGTCATGACGTCGGCCGCGCTCTGGGTCTTCGGGAAGGCGATGACTTCACGAATCGACGAGGCGCCGGTCATCAGCATCACCAGACGATCCAGGCCGAAGGCCAGGCCGCCATGGGGCGGTGCGCCGAACTTCAGGGCGTCCAGCAGGAAGCCGAACTTCTCTTCCTGTTCCGCTTCGCTGATCCCCAGCACCTCGAAGACGGCTTGCTGCATCTTCTTGTCGTGGATACGAATGGAACCGCCGCCCAGTTCGGTGCCGTTGAGCACCATGTCGTAGGCGCGCGACAGCGCGGCACCGGGGTTGGCCTTGAGCTCTTGCGGGCTGCACTTGGGCGAGGTGAAGGGGTGGTGCATGGCGGTCAGGCTGCCATCGTCGTTTTCCTCGAACATCGGGAAGTCGACCACCCACAGCGGCGCCCACTGGCAGGTCAGCAGGTTGAGGTCGTGACCGAGCTTGATGCGCAGCGCGCCCAGGGCTTCGGAGACGATCTTGGTCTTGTCCGCGCCAAAGAACACGATGTCGCCATCCACCGCGCCGACGCGGTCGAGGATGACGTTGATGTTGTCCAGCGGGATGTTCTTGACGATGGGCGACTGCAGACCCTCGACGCCAGCGGCGCGCTCGTTGACCTTGATGTAGGCCAGGCCCTTGGCGCCGTAGATGCCGACGAACTTGGTGTAGTCGTCGATCTGCTTGCGCGGCATGCTCGCCCCGCCCGGTACCCGCAGCGCGGCGACGCGGCACTTGGGATCGTTGGCCGGACCGGCGAAGACCTTGAAGTCGACGTCCTTGAGCTGGTCTTCCACGTCCACCAGTTCCAGCGGAATGCGCAGGTCCGGCTTGTCGGAACCGAAGCGACGCATGGCTTCGGCCAGGGTCATGTGCGGCAGCGTACCGAATTCGACGTCCAGCACTTCCTTGAACAGGTTGCGCACCATGGTCTCGGTGATGTCCATGATGTCTTTTTCATCGAGGAAGCTGGTCTCGATGTCGATCTGAGTGAATTCCGGCTGGCGGTCGGCGCGCAGGTCTTCGTCACGGAAGCACTTGGCGATCTGATAGTAGCGGTCGAAGCCGGCGACCATCAGCAGCTGCTTGAACAGCTGGGGCGACTGCGGCAGGGCGAAGAAGCTGCCGGGATGGGTGCGGCTGGGCACCAAATAGTCGCGGGCACCCTCGGGGGTAGCACGGGTCAGGATCGGGGTTTCCACGTCGAGGAAACCGTTTTCGTCCAGGTAGCGGCGGATGCTGGAGGTGATGCGCGAACGCAGCTTCAGCTTCTCGGCCATCTCCGGACGACGCAGGTCGATGAAGCGATAGCGCAGGCGGGTCTCTTCACCGACGTCGGTGTATTCGTTGAGCGGGAACGGCGGGGTCTCCGCTTCGTTGAGCACTTCCAGCTCATAGCCCAGCACCTCGATGGCACCGGACGCCATGTTGGCGTTGCGCGCGCCCTCGGGACGCAGGCGTACCTTGCCGGTGAGCTTGACCACGTATTCGCTGCGCACGCGGTCGGCCTTGGCGAAGGTTTCGGCGCGATCCGGATCGAACACCACCTGGGCCAGGCCTTCGCGATCGCGGATGTCGAGGAAGATGACCCCGCCGTGGTCACGGCGGCGGTGGACCCAACCGCAGAGGGTGATTTCCTGGCCGTCCAGGCTCTCGTTCAACTGGCCGCAATAGTGGCTGCGCATCATGGTCGTGGTTTCGCTTCTCTAGAACAGGCTGAATGCGTGGAGGCGCCGGGCCAGCAAGACCGGGCGCTCGACTGAACGGGAGATTCTATATCATCCGCCACGATTTTACCGTAGCCGGGCACGCAGCTCGACATGCCAACACTGGCTAAACGGCCAGCGGTTCTGTGATAGCCTCGGAGCCTTTCGTAACCGCCGCACAGGAGCCATCAGCATGGAAATCAACATCGGCATCGCCGAACAGGATCGCGCCCAGATCGCCGAGGGCCTGTCGCGCCTGCTGGCCGACACCTACACCCTCTATCTGAAGACCCATAACTTCCACTGGAACGTGACCGGGCCGATGTTCAACACCCTGCACCTCATGTTCGAGACGCAGTACACCGAACTGGCCGTGGCGGTGGACGACATCGCCGAGCGCATCCGCGCCCTGGGCTTCCCGGCACCGGGCACCTACGCCGCCTATGCGCGCCTGTCGAGCATCAAGGAAGAGGAAGGCGTACCGGACGCCGAGGCGATGATCCGCCTGCTGGTGCAGGGTCAGGAAGCCGTGGTGCGCACCGCGCGGGGCATCTTCCCGCTGCTGGACAAGGTCAACGACGAGCCCACCGCCGATCTGCTGACCCAGCGCATGCAGACCCACGAGAAGACCGCCTGGATGCTGCGCAGCCTGCTCGCCGCCTGAGTCCGGGCACCGTCGCAGGCGCGGACCTGCGACGGTGCCACGATTGAGTGGCCTTCACCTTTTGGGTTTAATAAGGACGCGCACCTAGCGCCGGGTCACGCCGCTGTCGAGCACTGTTTCGGCAGTTTCGGCAGACCCGTGTTCTCTATCCCAAGGTGATTTCACATTGAACACGTTATCTACTGTCCATGTCGTGGTGGGCGCTGCTGCGCTCCTGTTATCGGCAATTCCCGGACTGCAGTCCGACACCTCGTCCTTCGATCAACCCGAGTCCATCCATCTGGCCCTGCTGGGTCTTGCCACCCTCCTCTTCACGCCTTTCTCCCGTAGCCGCAGCAGCGGTGCCCAGAAACTCGCCAGCGCCCTGCTGGTGATCGCCGTCGTGGCCCAGACCTTTATCCTGCTGGCGCCCCTCGAGCAGATCGGCGGCCTGCCGGCCGAATTGCTGCCGCTGGGGCTGACCCTGGTCGCCGCTCTGGCCAGCCTGCCGGAAAAGTTTCGCCCCACGGCAGGCAACGCCGCGGTGGCCGACAGCGAGATTCGTCCGCGGCAGGCCGCGCGTCCCGCCCCTGCCGCCGCCGCTCCGGCCCGTCCGCTGGCCGATGACCGCGAGCGCGGCACGGTGAAATGGTTCAACACCTCCAAGGGCTTCGGCTTCATCTCCCGCGACACCGGCGACGACATCTTCGTGCACTTCCGCGCGATCCGTGGCGAAGGTCATAGAGTGCTGATGGAAGGCCAGCGCGTGGAATTCTCGGTGATCCAGCGCGACAAGGGCCTGCAGGCCGAAGACGTGGTCATCGCGGCCTGATCGCTGCCGGCAAAAAAGAAAGGCCGCCCTCGGGCGGCCTTTTTCATGGACGACGAGACTACTGCCGCTGAGCCTCGGCAGCCTTGCTGTCGGTCATGCCGGTGGTATTGCCCAGCAGGCTGGCGGTCGCGGTCTGGATAAAGGCCTCCAGGCGCTTCTGCAGCTCGGGCGCACTGGCGTCGCCCTTGAGCACCTCGCCACCGGCCTGGGTGCCCAGGTGATAGCGATAGAGCACGGCGTCGCGGTCGCGCGGCTTGACCAGGATGCGATCGCCGGTGACCAGGGCCACGGTCTGGTCGCTGCCCGAGGGCTTGATCACGGCCACGCCCTGATCGCCCTGGGGCAAGCTCAGCAGGTCACGGCCCCAGCACTGGTGCTGAGTCGGCTTGCCGAAGCGCGCCAGCACGGTGGGCACCACGTCGATCTGGCTACCCACGGTGTCGCGACGGGCGCCAAAGGTGTCCTGCACGCCCGGACCGATCAGCAGCAGCGGTACGTTGAAGCGCGACAGGTCCATCTCGGTGATCTGCTCGTTGTTGCCGAAGCCATGGTCGCCGAGGATGACGAACAGGGTGTCCTGGTACCAGGGCTCGTGCTGGACCTTGGCGAAGAACTGACCCAACGACCAGTCGGCGTAGCGCATGGCGGTCAGGTGCTCGTCGAGCGAGCCGTGGCCAGTGACCGGCGCGACCGGCAGGTCCTTGGGCAGCGCATAGGGGGTGTGGTTGGACAGGGTCTGCAAGAGCGCATAGAAGGGCTTGCCGTCCGGCGCCTTGGCCAGCTTGTCCAGTTCCTGCACCGAGCGATCGAACATGTCCTGGTCGGAGACACCCCAGGTTGGATCCATGAACACCGGATTGACGAAGTCCTCGCGCCCGACGAACCGGGTCATGCCCTGGTTGCTGAAGAAGCCGGACTGGTTGTCCCACTGGAAGTTGCCGTTGTAGACGTAGACGTCGTCGAAGCCACGGGTACTGAGCAGCTGCGGCAGGCCGGAGAACTGGTGCGCGCCCTCGGGCATGCGCATCAGATACTCGAAGGCCGGCAGATTGGGGAAGCAGGCCATGGTGGCGAACATGCCCTGGTGGGTATGGGTGCCGTTGGAGAAGAAGCGGGTGAACAGGGTGCCCTGCTTGGCCAGGGCGTCGAAGTTCGGCGTGATGCCGTCTTCATTGCCCAGGGCGCCGATGTAGCGACCGGCCATGCTTTCCATGAGGATCACCACCACGTTGCGCACCTTGGGCAGCTGGCCGTCGGCGGGCGGGGTATAGATCCGGCGGACGGCGGCCTTGTCGGCGTCGATCAGCTCATCGCGCGGGGTCAGCAGCAGCTGCCGGGTGGTGGCCAGCGCCTCGGCGGCCGGCATGGTGGCCTTCCAGCTGTTGTCGCGGTGATCGGAAAAACTGTTCTCGGCGGCGTCGATCAGGGTCAGGGTACCGTTCAGGCCGAGGTGGTTGGCGAACATCGAATCGGTGGTATAGGCGTCGCCCCAGCGCAGCGGCGGCCCGGATCTCAGGGTGCCGCGGGCGGCGATGACGGCCACCACCAGGCAGAGCATGAACACCGCACCCCGGCGGTACCAGGCGGCCGGTCGCAGCACGGCATGGCGCCGGGTGGCTCGTTCGATGCCAAAGAACACCAGGCCCAGCAGCAGGGTCGCCACCGCCCAGGCCAGCAGCAGGCGCACCACCGGGAAACCGTTCCAGATCATGCTGGTGACGGTGTGCAGGTCCTCCTGCAGGTACTGGAACACCAGGCTATTCAGCCGCTGGTGGAATTCCCGATAGAAGTTTAGCTCGGCGACGCCCAGCAACAGGCAGAGGCTGGCGGCCAGGGTGAACCAGCCGGCCTGCAGCCGGCGTGCGGCCATGGCTCTCAGGCTGAACAGGCAGAACAGCGAGGGGGCGCAGATATAGACCACCAGGCGCAGGTCGAAGCGGGCGCCGTTGAAGAAGGCTTCGGCAAAGGTCGCGAAGGGCGACTCACCGATCAGATCGGTGTTGTAGCCCAGCAGCGCCAGACGCAGCAGGGTGAACATGACCAGCAGCGCCAGGCCGCAGCCCAGGACGAAGCTCAGGTGGCTGCCCAGCGTCGGCAGCGGGCGAGCGCCCGCGGCGCGCGGGGTTTGGGGGACTTCCGTTTGCGACATGAAAACACCTTGTCAAAAGCAGCAGGGATTCGCGGCGGGTGGCCAGCGGCTCGGGATCGGCCACGCAGAGGCCTCGGGCGCGGTCGGTAGGCGTGGGAGTTTAACCATCCAGCGGTAGCACGCCAGTCTTGCCGCACCGCGCCATGCCGAAGCGAGACCTCTGCCGCGTCGACAGTCGCCCAGCCTGAGCAGGAGCACGTCAAAATTTCGTCAAGGGCTGCTCTGGACGCGACGTCAGCGCAGGCATGGGCGGCAGCCGCCGCTTGCAGTAAAATCCAGCACCCTTGACCGCTCCAGCGCCGTATTCAGGATGCCCCATGGCTCACCGTGACGCTCTGCAGGTGCTTCGCACCTACCTGACCAGCCAGATCCTCGGCCAGGAAACCCTGGTGGAGCGCCTGCTCATCGCAGTCCTGGCGGATGGTCACCTGTTGGTGGAAGGCGCCCCGGGGCTGGCCAAGACCAAGGCCATCAAGGACCTGGCGGAAGGCCTGGAAGCGGACTTCCACCGCATCCAGTTCACCCCCGACCTGCTGCCGGCCGACATCACCGGCACCGAGATCTATCGTCCCGACACGGCGAGCTTCTCCTTCCAGCAGGGCCCGATCTTCCACAACCTGGTCCTGGCCGACGAGATCAACCGGGCGCCGGCCAAGGTGCAGTCGGCGCTGCTGGAAGCCATGGCCGAGCGCCAGGTGAGCATCGGCCGCACCTCCTATCCCCTGCCCGACCTGTTCCTGGTGATGGCCACCCAGAACCCCATCGAGCAGGAAGGCACCTATCCGCTGCCCGAGGCCCAGCTCGATCGCTTCCTGATGCACGTCAAGATCGGCTATCCCGACGCCTCGGTGGAGCGCCGCATCCTGGCCCAGGCCCGTGGCGAAGCCCTGGACGGCGAGACCCTGCCGACCGAGCGCGTCACCCAGGCGGCCATCAACGCCGCGCGCCGCGAGGTGCTCGGTCTGTACATGGCCGACGCCGTGGAGGAGTACCTGGTCCAGCTGATCATGGCGACCCGTACCCCGGGCCGTTTCGACCAGGACTTGGCGCACTGGATCACCTATGGCGCCAGTCCGCGCGGCTCCATCGCCCTGGATCGCTGCGCCCGCGCCCATGCCTGGCTGGCCGGGCGAGACTTCGTCAGCCCGGAGGACATCCAGGCGGTCGTGTTCGACGTCCTCCGTCATCGCGTCATCCTGTCCTTCGAGGCGGAGGCCGCCGGCATCGACCATGACCGGGTGGTGCAACGCATCCTCGATCTGGTGGCCGTGGCCTGAGATGCCCGAGCGCGACGGCGTGACCCTGGGCCTGGCCGAGCTCATCGAGATGCGCCACCGGGTGGTCGAGGTGCAGCTGTTTTCCGCCGCCGGACGGCGCAGCCCGCTGATCGGCCTGCACCATTCGCGCCTGCGCGGTCGCGGCGTGGACTTCGACCAGGTACGCGCCTATCAGCCCGGTGACGACGTACGGGCCATCGACTGGCGCGTCACCGCCCGCACCCGGGAACCCCATACCAAGCTGTTCCACGAAGAGCGCGAGCGGCCGGTCTACCTGCTGCTGGAGCAGAGTCCGCGCACCTTCTTCGGCACCCGCCGGCAATTCAAGTCGGTGCTGGCCGGACGCCTGGCCGCGCTGATCGGCTGGGCGGTGCTGGAGCACAACGACCGCATCGGCGGCATGATCTTTGGCGGCGAACGCCTGCACGAGGTCCGCCCACGGCGCAGCAAGCAGAATCTGCTGCGCTTCTTCGATCACCTGATCAACGCCAATCGGGCGCTGCAGGATCCGGCCCTGGCCCAGGTGCCGCGCATTACCTTCAACCAGGTGCTGCGCCGCGCCCGTGAGGTGCTGCGCCCCGGCAGCCTGGCGCTGGTGATCTGCGACGAGCGCAGCCTGGACGTGGCCACCGAGCAGCATCTCACCCTGCTCTCGCGGCACAGTGACCTGGTCCTGCTGCCGCTTTCCGATCCTCTGGATCACGAACTACCCCAGGCCGGTCTGCTGCGCTTCGCCAGCGGCCAGGCGGAAGTGGAATTGGATACCGACCGCACCGACGTCCGCCAGGGCTATGCCGAGCAGGCCGCTCAGCGCCGCGAACGCTGGACGGAACTCAGTCTGCGGCTGGGCATTCCGCTGCTGCCGCTGTCCACCGCGGACGACCTGATCGAGCAGTTGCGGCATCTCTTGCGCCAGCACCGTCCGGGGTACACCTCGTGACGCCCGGGCTGCCGAATCTGGAGCCGCTGCGGCTTCCGCCGGAACCGGCCTTCTGGCCACCGGCGCCGGGCTGGTGGCTGCTGGTATTGGTCGTGGTGGCGCTGGGCTTCTTTCTGCGACACCGCCATGGTCGGCGGCCCCTGGTCAGCGCGCCCCTCGTCGAGCCGACTACCGAAGAGGACCTGCGCACCACCGCCCTGGCCGAGCTGGCGCGGCTGCCGCGCCCCTATGGCGCGCCGGCCGGGCCCTGGTTGCAGGCGCTGAACGCCCTGCTCAAGCGCCTTTGCCGGGCCAGCTATCCGGATCAGCTCAGCCAGACCCTGAGCGGGCGCGACTGGCTGGCCTTTCTCGATTCGCGCTGTCCGGCGGCCGGTCTGACGCGCTACATGATCCTGGTCGATGGCGGCTATCGCCCGGATTGCCGGCTGGACGACCGCGCCATCGACGGCCTGCAGGACGCCGTCGCCACCTGGATCCGCAAGCATGTTTGAATTCGCATGGCCCTGGTTGTGGCTGCTGCTGCCGCTGCCCTGGCTGCTGCGCGTACTCCTGCCGGCGGCCGACAGCGGCCAGGCGGCCCTGCGTGTGGAATTCCTCGGTGAACTCGAACACCTCGGCGGGCGCACCCGCCATACCGGCGGCCTGGGCGGCGCCCGCCGTCTGCTGCCCTTTCTGCTGGGCTGGCTGCTGATCCTGGGCGCGGCGGCCCGGCCGCAATGGGTGGGACCGCCCCAGCCGCTGGACGTGAGCGGTCGCGACCTGCTGCTGGCGGTGGATGTCTCCGGCTCGATGGACACCCCGGACATGCAGCTGGGCGACGAGAGCGTCAGCCGCCTGAGCCTGGTCAAGCAATTGCTTGGCCGCTTCATCGACAGCCGCCAGGGCGATCGCGTCGGGCTGATCCTGTTCGGTTCCCAGGCCTATCTGCAGGCGCCCCTGACCGCCGACCGGCGCACGGTGCATGCCCTCCTCGAAGAAGCCCAGATCGGACTCGCGGGGCGCAACACGGCGGTGGGCGACGCCGTGGGCCTGGCGGTCAAGCACCTGCGTAAGCGCCCGGACAACAGCCGCACCCTGATCCTGGTCACCGACGGGGCCAGCAACGGCGGCGTGCTGACGCCCGCGGTGGCAGCCAGCCTGGCGGCCAGCGAGCGGGTGCGCGTCTATACCCTGGGCATCGGCGCCGACCCGGATACCCTGGGTGCCGGCACGACGCCCAGCGACCTTGACGAACCCATGCTGCGGCACCTCGCCGAGGTCACCAACGGCGCCTACTTCCGGGTGAGATCCAGCGCCGAACTGGCCGCCGTGTCGCACCAGCTCGACCGTCTCGAACCCATCCGCCAGCAGCCGGACCAGGCCCGTCCCACCCGCGAGCTCTATGCCTGGCCGCTGGCCGGGGCGTTGCTGCTCGGCCTGGCCCTGGCCCTTGGCCGCCTGCCGTGGCCACGGCGCTGGCGGCGCGGAGGCAAGGCCACATGAACGACTGGCTGCCGCTGTTCCTGCGTCCCTGGTGGCTGCTGGCGCTGCTGCCGGTCGCTCTGGTGATCTGGTCACTTCGCCAGCGCCGCCATCGCCACGGGCGCTGGCAGGCGCTGCTGCCGCCGGCGCTGCAACCCTGGCTGCTCAGCGACAGCGAGCGCCAGCGCTCGCCCCTCGGCCTGGTGCTGCTGGGTCTGGCCGGCCTGCTGGCCTGCCTGGCCCTGGCCGGCCCCAGCTGGCAGCAGGGCGAACAGCAGAACTTTCGCCGCAACGATCCGCTGGTGGTGGTGCTGGCGCTGACGCCCGACCTGCTCGCCACCGACGTCACCCCCAATCGCCTGCTGGCGGTGCAGCGCAAGTTGCAGGACCTGCTCAAGGCGCGCCAGGACGGCGAGACCGCCTTCGTCGTCTATGCCGGCAGCGCTCACACTCTGGTACCCCTGACCGACGATCTGCCGACCATGGACAATCTGCTCAAGGCGCTGCGGCCGTCGATCATGCCGGTGCCAGGCCAGCGCGCCGACCTGGGCATCGCCCAGGCCCTGGAGTTGCTCGGCCCGGCCCCCAGTGCCAGCGCCCGACTGCTGCTCATCGCCAGCGACCTGGATGACCGCGAACGGCAGGGGATCGAGCGTCAGTTGCAAGGTCGGCTGCGCCAGCTGGCGATCCTCGGTCCGGGTACGCCTCAGGGCGCCCCGGTGGCAGCCGAGACCGGCAACTACCTGAGCGACGCCGCCGGCGGCATCCGCATCGCTCGACTGAACGAAGGCCACCTGCAGGGCGTCGCCCGCGAGCTGGGCGGGCGCTATCAACGTCTGCAGCGCGACGACAGCGACCTGCGTCGCCTCGGTCTGCTGGAACGCCCCGACGCCGTGCGGGCCGGCGATGGCCAGGGCCCCTCGGACTGGCGCGACCAGGGCTACCTGCTGCTCCTGCCCCTACTGCTTCTGGTCGCCTGCGGTGCACGCCGCGGCTGGTTGCTGTGCCTGCCCTTCTGCCTGTTGCTGACGCCGCCTCCCGCCCAAGCCGGCAGCTGGGACGACCTCTGGTTGCGCCGCGATCAACAGGCCCTGCAGCTGCTGGCCGACGACCAGCCCGCGGCGGCCGCCGACCTCTTCACCGACGAGCGCTGGCGCGGCGTGGCACGCTATCGCGCGGGCGACTTCAGCGGCGCCGCCGCGGCCTTCGCCCGGGATCCGTCGGCGGACGGCCACTACAATCGCGGCAATGCCCTAGCCATGGCCGGACGCCTGGAAGAGGCTCTGCGCGCCTACCGGGCGGCGCTGGTGTTGCGCCCCGATCTGACCGCTGCCCTGCGTAATCGCAACCGTCTCGAACGCCTGCTCGCCCAGCGCGCCGCGGCCCAGGCCGAGGCCGCCGCCCGCAGTCGCAAGGCGCAGAACGCCAGCCAGAGCAGCGCCCAGGCGGACGAGCCGGCCAGCAGCAGTACCTCGCCGTCCACGGCGACCGCTGCGGCCAGTCCGCAGCAGCAGGCCCAGGCCGGCGCGGACTGGCTCGTCGCGCCGGCCTATGCCGAAGATCCCCTGGCGGAAGAACAGCGTCAGGCCGCCGAGCAATGGCTGCGAGAGATTCCCGACAACCCGGCCGAGTTGCTGCGCCGCAAGTTCTGGTACCAGCAACAACAACGCGAGGAGAACGCGCTGCAATGAAGTCCCATCCGTTGCTGCTGCCCCTCATGCTGCTCGCGCCCCTGGTCCAGGCGGCGGATCTCAGTGCGCGCCTGGAGCGTAGTCAGCTCAGTCAGAACGAGACCCTGGAACTCATTCTCGAGACCACCGATCCCGCCCAGTTCGGCAAGCCCGATCTCGGCCCACTGGACCAGGACTTCCGGGTACTCGGGGTGCGACAGAACAGCCTGCCGCCCGGCGAGCGGGTGACCACCCGCTGGAACGTGACCCTGCAACCCAAGGCCAGCGGCGCCCTGACCATTCCCGCCCTGACCCTGGGCGGCGCCCGCAGCCAGCCGCTGACCGTCACCGTGGAGGCCACTGCCGCCAAGCGCCAAGCCCGCGAACCGGTCTATCTGGAAGCCGCAGTGGAGCGCACCCGGCTCTATGTGCAGGCGGAAACCATCCTGACCATCCGCCTCTACCACGCCGTGGCGCTCTATGACGACCATGTGCTCACCCCGCCCAACCCCAGCGAGGCGCGCGTGGATCTGCTGGGCACCCCGCAGGTCTACGAGCGCGACGTCGAGGGGGTACGGCATGGCGTGATCGAATGGCGCTACGCCATCCATCCGCTGCAGAGCGGCACCCTGGTGCTGCCGCCCCAGACCTTCAGCGCCACCCTGGCCGGCGGTCTCGACGACAGCTCCCGTGCCGGTCAGCCGATCCAGTTACGCACCCCCGCGCTGACCCTGGAAGTCCTGCCGCAGCCGGCCAGCTATCCGCCGCAGACCCCCTGGGTGCCGGCGCGCAGCCTGACCCTGACGCAGCAATGGAATCCCGCGCCGGCAGACGCCCGCGAAGGCAGCGCCCTGACCCGCACCCTGCAGCTGCGTGCCGAAGGCCTGGCGCCCGGTCAGCTGCCCCCGCTGGTATTGCCCGATATCGAGGGCGTGAAGCGCTATGCCGAGCAGCCGCGGCTGTCCCTGCAGACCCAGGCGCGCGGCCTGGTCGGACAGCGCGAGGAACGGGTCGCCCTGATACCCACGTCCACGGGGGACAAGGTCCTGCCGCCGGTGGAGGTGGTCTGGTGGAACACCGAGACCGATACCCTCGAACGCGCCACCCTGCCCGCTCAGCCGCTGGTGGTCGCCGAGGATCCGACCCTGCAGCCCGTAGCGGCTCCGGTCGCTCCCCAGGCCAGCGTCAATGCCAAGGGACTCTGGCGCTGGCAGTTGGCGACGGCCTTCTTCGCCTTGACCACGCTGCTCGGCTTCGGCCTCTGGTGGCGCGCCCGCCGCCAGCCAGCGGTCCTGCCGACGGCCCCCGATCTCGACAGTCGCCTGCAGCGCGAAGAGCTGCGCCGTGCCTGCCAGAGCAACGATCCCCATGTGACCCGCCACGCCCTGGACGCCTGGGCGCGGCAGCAGCCGGAAACCCTGGCGGCCATGGGCGCGCGATTCGAGCCCCTGGCCGCTGCCCTCGACGATCTCAATGGGGCGCTTTACAGCGAAGCCGGTCAGCGCTGGCAGGGCGAGACGCTGTGGCAGGCGATCAATGCCCTGCCGCCGCTTACACCCGCGGCCGTGCACGATACCCTGCCGCCGCTCTATCCGCGCTGAGTGGCCTCCTCCAGCCGCGCCAGGCGCTCTTCCAGGGCGACGACCCGGGCTTCCAATGCCTCCAGTCGGCCTTCGCGTCCTCCTGCGGACGGGCTGCCTTCGGCGGCGCTGCCGAGCTGGGCGACCTGGGCATCGCGTTCCGCCACATGGCCGAACAGATGCAGATAGCGCTCTTCACGCTGACCGGGTTGCCGACCCAGGCCGGTGGCCAGACCGCGAGCGATCAGGCGCTCCAGGTGGTGGCGCACCTGCTCGGTATCGTCGAAGGCATGCATCCGACCGCTGCGGGCAAGGAGCTCACCCAGGGTCTGGGGGCCCCGCAGGAACAGCAGCGCGCAGAGCACCCACTGGGGCGGCGGTAGCTCCAGGGCCTTGTCCAACCGCTGCTCCCAGCGATCCGCACGGCTGCCCATGACCAGGCGCGCCAGGCCGCGCTCTTCCAGACGCCGCAACCCCTGCCCCACTTCGCCCGGGGTGAGGTTGAGCACCGGCTCGCGGCTGGTCTTCTGGTTGCAGGCCAGCACCAGGGCATTGAGGGTCAGGGGATAGCTTTCCGGCGTGGTCAGCTGCTTTTCGATGAGGCTGCCGAGGACGCGGATCTCGCTGGCTTCGAGCGGCTCTTCGGCAAAGGCGGGGGTGACTGCTTGGCTCATGGCGGACTCCGCTGGGATGACGCGCCAGCCTAGCCTGCCCTCTGAGCCTGTTCAACGTCTCGCGAGCTAGAGCCAAGCAAGGCGAAAATGGCTGAGGAAGCGGAGTTTACGAGCGGTAAATGAGCATTCCGACGGGGCTGGCCTTCCAGGCCTTTTCAACGCAGTTTGGCCGACGCGCAGCAGACTTTGATCAGGCTCTCAGCGCCGTCGCCACTGCGGCAGCCCGATCAGCACCACCGCGCCGACGATGACCAGCATGGCCAGCATTTCCGCCGGACCGATCCGCTCACCGGCGAACAGGGTGCCCAGCAGCACCGCTACCACCGGATTGACGTAGGCGTAGCTGGTGGCGGCGGCCGGACGTACCCGCCCCAGCAGATAGAGATAGGCGCTGAAGGCGATCAGCGAACCGAACACCACCAGATAGCCCAGCGCCAGCCAGCCGCCCAGAGCCGGCCAGTGCTGCAGGCGCTCGCCGCTAAGGTAGCTGGCGCCGAGCAGCACCGCACCGGCCACCAGCATCTCCACCGCGCTGGCCATGGCCCCGCGTGGCAACGGCAGATAGCGACTCCAGATGGAGCCGAAGGCCCAGGCCGCCGCCGCGAGCAGGATTACCGCGGCCCCCAGCGGCGTGGCGCTCATGGTATCGCCCAGGTTGAGCAAGGCGATCCCCACCAGGCCCAGAGCAATACCGGCCCACTCCAGCAGGGTATTGCGCTGCCCCCAGAGCAGGCCGAACAGCAGGGTGAACAGTGGGACCGTGGCGATCGACAGGGCGGCGATACCGGAGGTCACGCCCCAGTGCTCGGCCAGGGTCACGCCGCCGTTGCCCACGCCCAGCAGCAGGATGCCGATCACCGCGGCCGCCGCAGTCTCACGCGCCCTGGGCCAGGGCACCCCGCGCAGGCGCAGCCAGCCCAGCAGCAGACTCCCCGCGATCAGGAACCTCAGCCCCGCCATCAGCAGCGGCGGCCAGTGGGCCACGCCGATGCGGATCACCAAATAGGTGGAACCCCAGACCACATAGAGCGCGAAAAAGGCCGCCAGCAAGGGCAGCCAGGTGGGTAGGCGCGGCGCGAGGCAGGGCGAGGCGGAGGTATCCATGCGCGAGAGATTCCTGATGGGTCAGGCTGACATTGTAGGAGCGCACGACCGGACGGCTAAGATACAGTCGAGACAGAAAGGGCCTAACCAGCCTTTGATTCAGCAGACTTTAAGGACAGTGACCTTCGATTCGAAGGCAGGAAACGGAAATGGACCATATTGATCGCCGCCTCATCGACCTGCTGCTGGTAGAGGGGCGCGCCAGCTACGCCGACCTGAGTCGCCGGCTGGGTCTTTCCGCGCCGGCCATCGCCGAGCGCATCGCCAAACTCGAGGACGCCGGCATCATCACCGGCTATGGCGCCCGCATCGATCGCCGCGCCCTGGGCTACGGCACTGAATGCCTGATCTCCCTGCGTCTGCACAGCACCAGCCAGGGACCGTTGTTGAAGAAACTGGAAGCCCTCCCCCAGCTTCTCGCCTGCCACCGGGTCACCGGCGAGGACTGTCTGATGCTACGCGCCGCCGTGCGCGACATGAGCGAACTTGAGGCCCTCATCGATACCCTCACCCAATTCGGCATGAGCCGTACCGTGGTGGTGCTGTCGACACCCTTCGAACGCCCGCTGCCGCTTGCCTCCAGCTGAAAGCGCCGACAAAGAAGCCCTGGGGCCTCATGGCACCAGGGCTGGCTCGACACGACAGGCTAGATGAAGGAATCGTCGTCGCCACTGTCGTCGAGGAAACCGCCGCCGGTATCGCCATAGTCGGCCGCATCCTGGAAGCCGCCGTTATCCTGGTAGCCGGCATCCTGGAAACCACCACCGTTGTCGTAGCTGGCGTTGTCCGACCAGCCACCCTGGGCGCCGGCATCGGCCAGGCCCTGATCGGCGGCTGGGGTCTCGTTGATGACGTTGACGATCTCCTCGGGTTGCGAATGATGGAACAGACCCGAGATGGCCTGGGCCGCCAGCACGCCACCGGCGACCCCGGCCGCGGTCTGCAGCGCGCCGCCCATGAAGCCGCCCATGCGCGAGGGCGCCGCCTGGGGCGCGCCATAGCCCGGGGCAGGCTGGCCATAGCCGGGGTTGGGCTGGGCATAGCCCGGAGTGCCAGGACGTGAGGCGGCCGGACCAGGATCGTTCCAGCCCCGCGACGGCGCGGCATTGACCGGTGCCTGACCACCCGCGGGCTGATTGCTACCGCCGCCGAACAGGCTGGAGAGAAAGCCGCCGCTGCTTGGACGATTCTGCTGGACCTGGGCCATCTGGCTTTCCAGTTCCTTGACGCGCTGGTCCAGGCGCTTGATGGCGGCCTCCTGGATCAGCATCGCCTGGGCCATGTAATAGGGCGCTGCGGGCTGCTCGCGCAGGCGCTGCTGGATCAATGCCTCGGCTTCCCGGTCACGGGGCGCCGTCTGGGCTTCCGTGGTCTTGAGACGGTCGAACAGACCTTCGATCAGCTGGCTTTCTTCGCGTTGCATGATGACCCTCCCGCAGACGGTCTATTGGTGGCCTTCCCCTGGGAATGGCCTGGATGTCGAAAGGCGCAAGGTTGCGCGCCGTTATGCCAGATAAAGGCGCAGCGGTCGCTTTTCAAGTTGAGTCCACACGGCATTCAGCAGGGGTTCAGCCAGTGACCCGTGGATGCCCTTTCCATCTGAAGAGCCGCCTTAATAGGTAGTTCCGGGTGGGCATCCATGACTGGACAACCGGCCGGGGCTGCGGGAATCTGAGCCTTTGTCAGCGAGGCCTCCCATGCCGCCCCTGCTCATCCTGATCGACCAGCAACAGGGGATCCGCGCCCCGCACCTGGGGCCGCGCAACCATCCCGATGCCGAACGGTGCATGGCCGATCTGCTGGCGGCCTGGCGTCAGGCCCGAGCGCCCCTGCTGCATGTCCGGCACCTGTCGCGCAATCCGAGTTCGGTGTTCTGGCCGGGCCAGCCCGGGGTGGAATTCCAGCCAGCTCTGGCGCCCCTGCCCGGCGAGCCGGTGTTCGACAAGCAGGTCCCCGACGCCTTCGCCAACAGTGGTCTGGAGCGCTGGTTGCACCAGCGCGGCATCGCGTCGCTGCTGATCTGCGGCGTAGCCAGCGAGAATTCGGTGGAAGCCACGGCGCGCAGCGCCGGCAATCTGGATTTCACCACCTGGGTCGCCGAAGATGCCTGCTACACCTTCGCCAAGCGCGACTTCGCCGGGCAGCCGCGCAGTGCCGAAGAAGTCCATGCGATGGCCATGGCCAATCTGCACGGCGAGTACGCCACCGTCACCTCCAGCGCGGCCATGCTCGAACGCCTGCGGGCGACCGGGTCACCCTGCTAGACTGCCCTCCTGCCCGTCTGGAAGAGCTGCATGAACCCTGTCGATATCCTGCGCGACTCGCTGTCTTTCTTTGCTCGCAATCTGCGGCCCCTGGCTGTCCTCACCCTCCCCTGGCTGCTGCTCGAGGCTCTGTTGCGCTATCAGGTGCTGGAACGCTTCGGCGTCGACGGCGGGCTGTGGGACATGCTGGTCAGCCTGCTCTGCTATCCGCTGTACACCGCCGCGCTGCTGATCTTTCTGGAAGCACGCACCCAGGGCACCACACCACGCCTGAGCGGCGCCTGGGCCGCCGCCCTGCTGCTCTGGCCACGCTTCGCCCTCCTCGCGGCCCTGACCTCGGGGCTGGTGATGCTGGGCTTTTCGCTGTTGATCGTGCCGGGCTTCCTGATCATGGCCAAGCTGGCCTTCGCCGAGAATCTGCTGGTCCTTGAAGGACGGGCACCGCTGGACGCCCTGCGCGGCAGTCTGCGTCTGAGCCGCGGGCACTTCTTCACCCTGCTGGCCTGCATCCTGGCTACGGTGCTGCCGGCCTGGCTGCTCGACGCCTGGATCACCCGGCAGTTCGCCGAGGCCGCGGTGCCGGAGATCATGCTGCAAACCCTGTCGGGCTTTCTGCAGCTGATCCCCAGCATCGCCGTCTATCGCATCTATATGCTGGTCAGACAGAACGCCTGACCCGCCGCCTTACCACATCAGGTCGTCCGGCACCTGATAGGCCGCGTAGGGATCGTCCGGATCCGGCTCGCCGCTCTGCACGTTGAGCAGCACCACGCGCTTGGGATCGCGTTCCTGGATGCGTTCGGCGGTAGCCCGCGGCACCACCTCGTAGCGGCCTTCGTAGCGCACGATGGCCAGGCTGCCCTTGCTGAGCTTGTCCCTCATCATGACGTTGACCGACAGGCGCTTGACCTTCTTGTCATCGACGAAGTTGTAGTAGTCCTCGGTGCTCAGCTTGGGCAGGCGGCTGGTCTCGATCAGCTGCTTGATCTGCGCCTGCTCGGCCTTGCGCTTCTTCTTCTCTTCCTGGGCACGGTTGAGTTCCTGGTCCTTGGCCAGTTTTTCCGCCTGGGCCTGCTGGACGGCCAGCTCTTGGGAGCGGTCCTTTTCCGTCTGCCCACGATGCTCCATGCGGGTCTGCTTCTGCTTTTGCTTGACGGCCTGCTTGGCCTGCTTTTCATTGACCAAGCCGGCTTTCAGCAGTTGGTCGCGTAGGGACATGCTCATCGATACGACTCGTCTAGATCATCCAAGGGGGCGCGGCTCGGAAGCGGCCGCGCGCCAGGGTGTCCATCCTGCGCAGCCGACGAAGCGAGTGCAAGCCTTTCTCTGGGGTGAAATAATGCAGTCATTACCTATCCGCCCCTGGTTCGGGCGCTGCCGATCACCATTCGCCCATGATTACCTTCGCGATCGTCCTGCTCTTCGTCGCCAGCGTGCTCTTCGTCCATCTTCGCGGACGCGCTCGCCTGCCCTTCCTGCGCCAACTGGTCAACCACTCCGCGGTGTTCGCGCCCTACAACGCCTTGATGTACCTGTTCTCCAGCGTGCCCTCCAAACCCTACCTGGATCGCAGCCGCTTTCCCGAGCTGGACGTGCTCAAGGACAACTGGCAGGAGATTCGCGTCGAAGCCCTACGGCTGTTCGACGAGGGCTATATCCGCGCCGCGGAAAAGGACAATGACGCCGGCTTCGGTTCCTTCTTCAAGAAGGGCTGGAAGCGCTTTTACCTGACCTGGTACGGCGAACCGCTGCCCTCCGCCCAGACCCTCTGCCCGCGCACCGTCGAACTGGTGCGGCAGATTCCCAACGTCAAGGGCGCCATGTTCGCCCTGCTGCCGGGCGGCAGTCATCTGAATCCCCATCGCGATCCCTTCGGCGGCTCGCTGCGTTACCACCTGGGTCTGGCCACGCCCAACTCGGACGCCTGCCGCATCTATGTCGACGGCGAGCCCTATGCCTGGCGTGACGGCGAGGACGTGATGTTCGACGAGACCTATGTGCATTGGGTCAAGAACGAGACCGACCAGACCCGGGTCATCCTCTTCTGCGACGTGGAGCGCCCTCTGCGCAATCGTCTGCTGACCCGCGTCAACCAGGCGGTCAGCCGCTTCCTGGGCAGCGCCACGGCGCCGCAGAATGTCGAAGGCGAACGCGTCGGCGGCATCAACCAGGCCTATGCCTTCAGCAAGAGATTCGGGGATCGTATCGGCGGCGGTGTGAAGAAATTCAAGCGGCGCCACCCCAAGGCCTATCGCGTCGCCAAGCCGGTGCTGGCGGTGCTGGTGGTGATCGCGCTCTATCACTGGATAGTCAGCTAAGGCGGCGATCCTGCGGCGGCGGCGGTCAGCCGGAACGCTGCTGGCGCTGCCGATGCAAACGGGCCACCAGCTCGGCTTCGGCCTGGGACAGGCCGCAGGCCTGGGTGAGATCATCAGCGCTGGCGCCCAGTCCAACCAGACGCGCGGCCTGGGAAAACGACAGACTGGTGGGGTCGCTCTGCTCGATCTGGGTCAACCGATCGGGCAAGGGTGCCACCACCTTGGCCAGCCCCTGCACCTGCTCACCCATGCGCACCTGCCCGGCCTGGTAGGTTTCTAGACGCTTGAGCAGGATCTGCATGCGCTTGTCGACCAGGGCCTCCCGCTCGGCCAGCTTGGCCGCCTGCTGCTGCTGGCGTTGCCAGAGCAGCCAGCAGCAGCCACCGAGGCCGGCACAGGCCAGCCCCAGGGCGACGCTGAGCAGGATCAGCCCGACGAGCATCAGATGCTTTCCAGCTCCGACCACTCTTCTTCGGTCATCAGCTTGTCGAGCTCGACCAGGATCAGCAGCTCGCCGTTCTTGTTGCACACGCCCTGGATGAACTTGGCGGATTCGTCATTGCCAACGTTGGGCGCGGTCTCGATCTCCGACTGCCGCAGGTAGACCACCTCGGCCACGCTGTCGACCAGGATACCGACGACCTGCTTGTCGGCCTCGATAATGACGATACGGGTGTTGTCGGTCACTTCGGTGGGCAACAGACCGAAGCGCTGACGGGTGTCGATCACCGTCACCACGTTGCCGCGCAGGTTGATGATGCCCAGCACGTAGCTCGGCGCACCGGGGACCGGAGCGATTTCGGTGTAGCGCAGGACTTCCTGGACCTGCATCACGTTGATGCCATAGGTCTCGTTATCCAGGCGGAAGGTGACCCATTGCAGGACCGGATCTTCGGAACCCTGTGCGGACGTTTTTTTCATGTTCCCTAGCCTCGTCAAATACCGCACGTGCGGCGAAGCGGGCGAACCCGCTGGTTAGTTGCAGCGAGCAGCCCTAGCGACGGCCACCCACCACCTGTTCAGCGAGCGCCGCCACATCCAGCAGCGCACACATCTGATCGATCACCGTACCGGCCAGCCACGGGCGAGTGGCCCGCTGATTCCGCCATTTGACCTCGGCAGGATCCAGCCGTACCGAATGGCTGACGCCATGCACGGCCAGCCCCCAATCCAGGCCTTGCAGCGATATCACGAATTTCAGCCCTTCGCGATAGTCGTCACGATAGCGTTCGGGCATTACCCAACGTGCGGCGTCGAGCACGCGCAGGTTACCAGCCTGGCAGGGTAGCAGGCCCAGAAACCAGTCTGGCTGACCGAACAGCGGCGTCAACTCTTCGGCGGCGAGCGGATAGATGGAGCCCAGGCAGACCAGGGGAGCGGCCAGGGTCAGGCCGGCGACGTCGAACAGCAGGCATTCGAAGGGCTCTTCACCCCACTCGGGTCGACCTTCCAGATATACGGCGCTGGGCGGTACGCCAGCCGCCACTACCGGCTGCACCGCCGGAGTCCCCACGGCAATGCCCTCCACCACCGGACGCACCGGCTCGGCGACTGGCGTCAGTTCGGGGACGCGCCAGTCCAGCTCGATGTCGGTTTCCGGCGCCAGCAGCGCCTGGGGCTCAGGCAGCAGCACCTCGGGCGGGGCGATCCCGGCACGGCGGGTGGCCAGCGGCACGACTCGGGGCTGCCACGCGGCATCCCGTTCGAGCTCCTCACGCACCGCAGCGGCGAATTCGTCTTCGCTCACGCTGACGATCGGCGCGGCCGCAGCCACCACGGGAGCCTCCACTGGGGTGGCCTCGGCGGTGGGCAGTTCCAGGAACGCATCCAGCAACAGGGCATCGAGATAGCCCTGGAGGACACGCTGAGGACGATTGTCGAGGGACGTCGGTTGGCTCATGGCGTTCTACGTGGGTGAGTTGTCCAGCCTATCGGCCGGAGGGGTGGAAAACTTGAATCAGGCCACCTGGCTGCTGGGCGCGCCTTCGAGCAGATGCCGCAGCAACGCCCGGTAGGCGATGACGCCGCGGCTGTTGGCCTCGTAGCGCGATGGCACCTGGCCGGAGCGACTGGCATCGCGCAACCGGGTATCGATGGGAATGAAGGCCTGCCACAGCTGGGCCGGATAGGTGTTGCGCAAGACCTTGAGGGTACCGATGGAAGCCTGGGTCCGGCGGTCGAACAGGGTCGGCACTATGGTGTAGGGCAGTGCCTGCTTGCGCGAGCGGTTGATCATGGTCAGGGTGTTGACCATGCGTTCGAGCCCCTTGAGCGCGAGGAATTCGGTCTGGGTGGGAATCACCAGATGCTGGCTGGCCGCCAGGGCATTGACCATGAGTACGCCGAGCAGCGGCGGACTGTCGATCAACACATGATCGAAGTCGTTCCACAGCTGAGCCAGGCTCTTAGAGATCACCAGGCCCAGGCCGCTCTGACCCGGCGACTGACGTTCCAGGGTAGCCAGCGCGGTGCTGGACGGCAGCATCGACAGCTGTGGATGGCTGGTGGGCAGCAGCAGCCGCTTCGGCAGGCCTTCCGGCACCTGGCCACCGTGCTGGAACAAGTCGAACGCGCTGTGTTCGAGACTGTCCGGATCCTGACCGAAATAACTGGTCAGGGAACCGTGGGGATCGAGATCCACCAACAGGACGCGCTTGCCCTCATCGCCGAGCAACCCGGCGAGGGCAACGG
Source organism: Pseudomonas sp. 313 (assembly GCF_000316965.1). Classification (NCBI taxonomy): domain Bacteria; kingdom Pseudomonadati; phylum Pseudomonadota; class Gammaproteobacteria; order Pseudomonadales; family Pseudomonadaceae; genus Pseudomonas; species Pseudomonas sp. 313. Next base: position 253,719 of record NZ_ANBZ01000079.1, on the reverse strand, counting down.
TGGTGGTGGTCTTGCCCACCCCACCCTTCTGATTGGCGACAGCCCAGACTCTCATGTGCAGACTTCCTCCCGACGACACGACCAGCCGGGTCAAGGTGCCGGCGTAGCAGCCGGCGACGAAGATTTGACAGGCGCCACCTTGGGCGCCGGTTCTCCAGGCGATGCTGCAGATTGTGTGCCAGTCGACGAATTTTGCAAGGTGCTCTGCGGCCGGAACAGGTCGAGATTGCGCGAGATCAGCAGGACGACCCGCCGATTACGGGCTCGATTGACGTCACTGGTGTTGTCGACCACCGGCTGATAGGCGCCATAGCCCACCACGGCCAAGCGTTGCGGGGCGATGCCATTGCCGATCAGCAGCCGCACGATACTGGCGGCTCGGGCCGCCGACAGTTCCCAATTAGTGGGGTACAGCGCTGTGCTGATGGGGCGGTCGTCCGTGTAGCCCTGTACCTGGATCGGATTCTTGAACGGCGCCAGAATCTTGGCCACCTTCTCCATGAGACCGAAGGCGGGATTGCTCGGCAGCGAATCGCCACTGGCGAAGAGCAGATTGGAGCTGAGCTCGATTTCCAGCCACATTTCACTGGCCTTGATGTTCAGCTGGTCACCGGCGATGAGATCGCCGAAGGTGGCTCGCACGCTGTCGGCGATCTGCTGCAGCGGATCGCTGGGGGTGCCCTTGGCCGGTTGAGCGGCGCTCGCATCCATCACCGTCGGCGTCACGCCCGCCGGACGCTGGTCGCCGAGGGGGATGGGTTTGAGCGAGCGCTCTGGCTGGCTGAAGATGCCCGAGAGGCTGTCCGAGAGCACCTTGTACTTGCTCTCATTCAGCGAGGAGATGGAATACATGACCACGAAGAAAGCGAACAGCAGGGTGATGAAGTCGGCGTAGGAGACCAGCCAGCGTTCGTGGTTCTCGTGTTCTTCGGGACGGCGACGACGACGAGGCATGCGGCGTCCTCTAGTGTGGTGTATCAGGAGTTCGCACAAGAATTGGCGAGTGATTTTTTGATCTGGGCCAGGCGCCGCGACGAGTCATAGCAGGGCTATGGCGAGGAGTGGCAACACCGCCCAGGCCAAAAAAGCGCCGCCAAAATTGTGTATATAACTTCTGATACACCGCACTAGTCCAGAAAACCTTGCAGCTTCATTTCGATGGAGCGGGGATTCTCGCCCTCGCCAATGGACATCAGGCCTTCCAGCAACATTTCCCGATAGCGGGACTGTTGCTGAGCCAGCGCCTTAAGCTTGTTGCCGACGGGCAGCAACAGCAGGTTGGCGAAGCCGACGCCATAGATGGTGGCGACGAAGGCCACGGCGATGCCGCTGCCCAGTTGCGAGGGATCGGCCAGATTCTGCATGACGTGGATCAGGCCCATTACCGCACCGATGATGCCCACCGTGGGCGCATAGCCCCCCATGGCCTCGTAGACCTTGGCGGCGGCGATGTCACGGTCTTCCTGGCCGTAGAGGTCCACTTCGAGAATGCTGCGCAGGGCTTCCGGTTCGGTGCCGTCCACCAGCAACTGCAGGCCTTTGGCGGCATAGGGATCGGCTTCGCGGGCGACCAGGGGTTCGAGGCCCAGCAGGCCTTCCTTGCGCGCCACGTTGCTCCAGTTGACCACCTTGCGGATGCCGCCGACGAGGTCCAGCCGTGGCGGCACGAACACCCAGGCCAGCATGGTCAGGGCGCGGCGCAGCACCGGCAGGCGGGTCTGCAGCAGGACGGCGCCCAGGGTGCCGCCGACCACGATCAGCGCGGCCGGTCCATTGGCCAGGGCGGTAAAGGAACCGCCCTCCAGCAGGTTGCCACCCATGATGGCGGTAAAGGCCAGCAGGATGCCGATGAGACTGAGCACGTCCACGCTCAATGCCCTTCCGGCCGGTGAACGTCTGGCGTCACGAACAGGCCTCGGTCAGGTGTCTGCCGATGTCGTCCAGGCCATAGATGGCATCGGCCAGATTGGCCTTGGCGATGGCCATGGGCATGCCGTAGATGACGCAACTGGCTTCGTCCTGGGCCCATACCTGGCTGCCGACCTGCTTGAGCATCCGCGCGCCTTCGCGACCGTCGGCGCCCATGCCGGTCAGGACCACTGCCAGCACCTTGTCGGCATAGGCCTTGGCCGCGGAGCCAAAAGTCACGTCGACGCAAGGCTTGTAGTTGAGGCGCTCGTCGCCGGGCAGGATCTTCACCATCCCGCGACCGTCCACCATCATCTGCTTGCCGCCGGGTGCCAGCAAGGCCAGCCCCGGACGCAACTGGTCGCCATCCTCGGCTTCCTTGACGCTGATGCGGCAGAGCTTGTCCAGACGCTCGGCGAAGGCCTTGGTGAAGGCCGCGGGCATGTGTTGGATCAGCACCAGCGGCGCCGGGAAATTGGCTGGCAGCTGGGTGAGCACCCGCTGCAGGGCCACCGGGCCACCGGTGGAAGTGCCGATCGCCACCAGGCGATAGTGCTTGCGCTTGGGCGGCGGCGAAGCCGGAGCCACGGGCGCATGCGCGGACTGGGCGCCGCTGGGCGCCGCCGGACGTGGTGCCGGGCGGGCAGCAGCAGGCGCGGCCGAGGCACCAGTGGGCACCGCCGGCGCGACGCTGGGGGCCACGGCGAAGCGCCGGTTGGAACGGGCGATATGGTGGATCTTCTCGCACAGCAGCTTTTGCACGCTGGCCGGATTGCGCGAGATGTCCTCGAAATTCTTCGGCAGGTAGTCCACCGCGCCGGCATCCAGGGCATCCAGGGTGACCCGGGCGCCTTCATGGGTGAGCGAGGAGAACATCAGCACCGGGGTCGGGCACTTCTGCATGATGTGGCGGACCGCGGTGATGCCGTCCATCATCGGCATCTCGTAGTCCATGGTGATGACATCGGGTCGCAGCGCCAGGGCCTGATCGACCCCTTCGCGCCCGTTGCTGGCCGTGCCCACCACCGAGATGTTGGGATCGGCCGCCAGGATTTCCTTGAGCCGACGCCGGAAGAAGCCGGAATCGTCCACCACCAGTACTTTTACCGGCATACGTTGAAACTCCTAACCTGGGGCGGCGCAGGCCACCCGATGGCGCCGGGCACGAGCCCGACGCCGCTCGTACCTGGCCGACTCAGAGCCCGCGACGGGCGTAGCGGTTGAGCATGCTGGGCACATCGAGGATGAGCGCGATGCGCCCGTCGCCGGTGATGGTAGCCCCGGACATGCCGGGCGTGCCCTGCAGCATCTTGCCGAGGGGCTTGATGACCACCTCTTCCTGGCCCACCAGCTGATCGACCACGAAGCCGATGCGCTGGGTGCCTACCGAGAGGATCACCACATGCCCTTCCCCCTGCTCCACATGGGCCGCATTGGGCACCAGCCAGCGCTTGAGGTAGAACAGCGGCAGCGCCTTGTCGCGCACCACCACCACTTCCTGGCCGTCCACCACGTTGGTGCGGGACAGGTCGAGGTGGAAGATCTCGTTGACGTTGACCAGCGGGAAGGCGAAGGCCTGGTTGCCCAGCATCACCATCAGCGTCGGCATGATCGCCAGGGTCAGGGGTACCTTGATGACGATCTTGGAGCCCTGGCCCTTGGTCGAGTAGACGTTCAGGGTACCGTTGAGCTGGCTGATCTTGGTCTTGACCACGTCCATGCCCACGCCGCGGCCGGAGATGTCGGAGATCTCGGCCTTGGTGGAGAAACCCGGAGCGAAGATCAGGTTGAAGCACTCGGTCTCGGTCAGACGATCGGCCGCGTCGCGGTCGAGCAGGCCCTTCTCCACTGCCTTGTTGCGCAGCAGATCCGCGTCCATGCCCTTGCCGTCGTCGGAGATCGACAGGAGGATGTGGTCGCCTTCCTGCTCGGCGGAGAGCACCACCCGTCCGGCGCGGGACTTGCCGTTCTCTTCTCGCTCGGCAGGGCCTTCGATGCCGTGGTCGACCGCGTTGCGCACCAGGTGCACCAGCGGATCGGCCAGGGCCTCGACCAGGTTCTTGTCCAGGTCGGTTTCTTCGCCCACCAGCTCCAGGTTGATCTCTTTCTTCAGACTGCGCGCCAGATCGCGGACCAGGCGCGGGAAACGGCCAAAGACTTTCTTGATCGGCTGCATCCGGGTCTTCATGACCGAGGTCTGCAGGTCGGCGGTGACCACGTCGAGGTTGGACACGGCCTTGGCCATGGCCTCATCGCCGCTGTTCAGGCCCAGGCGGACCAGGCGGTTACGCACCAGCACCAGTTCACCGACCATGTTCATGATCTCGTCCAGGCGCGCGGTATCGACCCGCACGGTGGTCTCCGCCTCGCTGGTGGGACGCTCGGCAGGCGCTGCCGCCACCGCAGGCTTGGGCGCCGCGGCCTCGGCGACCGGCGTCGGCTTCGGTGCGGGTGCCGGCGCAGGCTGAGGCGCGGCGACGGGCGCCGGCGCTGCCGCAACGGGCGCAGCCACGGACTCGGCGGCTACCGCAGGACCACTGAACTTGCCCTTGCCGTGCAATTCGTCGAGCAGGGATTCGAATTCGTCGTCGGTGATCTCGTCACCACCCGTCGCGGCGGCTGGAGCCGCCGCAGCAGGCGCTGCTGCAACCGGTGCCGCGGCCTCGTCCGCGACGAACTTGCCCTTGCCGTGCAACTCGTCGAGCAGAGCCTCGAATTCGTCGTCGGTGATGTCGTCGCCACCAGCCGCAGCCACGGCAGGAGCCGCAGCGACAACCGGCGCGGCGGCCGGTGCCTCGTTGAACTTACCCTTGCCATGCAACTGATCGAGCAGGGCCTCGAATTCGTCATCGGTGATGTCGTCGCCACTGGCGGCCGCAGGCGTTGCCGCTGCCGCGCTCGGCTCGCTGCCCAGGGCATCGAGCAGATTCTGGAAATCGGCATCGCTCAGCTCCGGCTCGGCGGTCGGCGCGGGCGCGGCGGCCACGACCGGGGCGGCAGCCACGGGCGCAGCCGGGACCGGCGCCGGCTCGCTGCCAGCGGGCTCGGCCAGGCGGGCCAGGGCCGCCAGCAATTCAGGCGAGGCCGGGGTCGGCTCTTCGCGTTCACGGACTTGACCGAACATCTCGTTGACGGAATCCAGTGCCTGCAGCACCACATCCATCAGCTCGGCATCCACGCGGCGTTCGCCCTTGCGCAGGATGTCGAATACGTTTTCCGCGATATGGCAGCACTCGACCAGGGTATGGAGCTGCAGGAAACCGGCACCGCCCTTTACGGTATGGAAGCCACGGAAAATGGCGTTCAGCAGATCCATGTCATCCGGGCGGCTTTCCAGCTCGACCAATTGTTCGGACAACTGTTCGAGAATCTCGCCGGCCTCTACCAGGAAATCCTGGAGGATTTCTTCATCGGCGTCGAAGCTCATTCCTGCACTCCCCAAGAGGGTCTGGGTCAGAAGCCCAGACTGGATAGAAGATCGTCGACGTCGACCTGAGCGGCCACGACGTCTTCACGCTTATCGGCATGAATCTGCGGACCTTCACCCTTCATCGTCTTTTCTTTTCGATTCTGTTCGATCAGCGCGGTGTGATCGTGACTGAAGCCGGTATAGCGATCGACCTGACTGGCCATCATCACCAGCTTGACGAGATCTTTCTCGATCTGCCCGACGAGGTTGACCACGCGTTTGATCACCTGACCCGTGAGGTCCTGGTAATCCTGCGCCAGGAGGATGTCGTTGAGCTTGGACGACAGTTGCTCGGCGCTGCTCTCGCTGTGGCTGAGAAAGGCATCGACGCGCTTGGCCAACTCGCGGAATTCGTCCGCGCCCATTTCCCGGCGCATGAACTTCTTCCAGTCGGCATGCACGGCACGGGCTTCGTCACCGAAGTTACCTACCAGCGGGGCACTCTCCTCCACCAGATCCATGGTCCGGTTGGCGGCGTTCTCGGTCATCTTCACCACGTAGGAGAGACGATCGGTGGCATCGCTGATCTGGGAGACCTCTTCGCCGGCCATGCCGCGCGGATCGATCTCGAAGTTGACGATGGCGTTGTGCAGCTCGCGGGTCAGCTTGCCGACTTCCTGGTAGAGCCCCCGGTCACGCAGTTGATTGAGCTCGTTGATGACATGCACGGCCTGGGTGAAATCGCCGCTTTCCAGGCATTTCACCAACTCTTGGGCGTGCTGTTTGAGATTCGACTCGAAGTCGCTGAAGCTGGTGGAGCCAAGCTGATCCATAACGTCCCCGCGGCTTTCTTCAGCCGTTCACCCGCTCGAAGATCTTGTCGATCTTTTCTTTCAGCACCTGGGCGGTGAAAGGCTTGACCACATAGCCGTTCACGCCGGCCTGAGCGGCCTCGATGATCTGCTCGCGCTTGGCTTCGGCGGTCACCATCAGCACCGGCAGGGTCTTCAGCCGCGCGTCGGCGCGGACCTGACGCAGCAGGTCGATGCCGGTCATGCCAGGCATGTTCCAGTCGGTGACGAGAAAATCGAAGTTGCCGCTCTGCAACATCGGCAGTGCGGTGTTGCCGTCGTCTGCTTCGGCGGTATTGGTGAATCCCAGATCGCGCAGCAAATTCTTGATGATGCGTCTCATCGTGGAAAAATCGTCCACGATGAGGATTTTCATGTTCTTGTCCAAGTCGACCTCCGTCCTAATCCGCACACACGCCATGAGGCGCGTCTAAGCAATCGTAGTAGCCTGAGTACCAGCCGGTTAACGCGAACGCCATTCCGCCAGCCGCGCCCGCAGGCGTGCCGCGCATTGACTGTGAAGCTGGCAGACGCGTGACTCGCTCACGCCCAGCACCTCGCCGATTTCCTTGAGGTTGAGTTCCTCGTCGTAATACAGCGAGAGCACCAGACGTTCACGCTCCGGAAGATTGGCGATGGCGTCGGCCAGGGCCTTGCGGAAGCGCTGATCTTCCAGACCGCGACCGGGTTCGAGTTCATGCGAACCGCTCTCCTCGAGCCCATGCTCACCACCCTCCATGAGGTCGTCGAAACTGAACAGGCGACTCCCCATGGTGTCGCCAAGGATGCCGTAGTACTCATCCAGACTCAATTTAAGTTCGGCCGCGACCTCGGAATCTTTAGCGTCGCGACCCGTCCGCGCTTCCACGGCGCGAATGGCGTCGGTGACCATACGCGTGTTGCGATGCACCGAGCGCGGCGCCCAGTCACCCTTGCGTACTTCGTCGAGCATGGCGCCGCGGATGCGGATGCCGGCGTAGGTCTCGAAGCTGGCGCCCTTGCCGGCGTCATATTTGCGCGAGGCCTCCAGCAGCCCGATCATGCCGGCCTGCATCAGGTCCTCGACCTGCACGCTGGCCGGCAGACGCGCCAGGAGGTGGTAGGCGATGCGTTTCACCAACGGCGCATAGCGGTTGATGAGTTGCTCCTGCTGGGTACGTTCCGAGGTTTTGCTGTACATGCGAAGCCCGCTGGATGCTGTCATGCGTGGGTACCGATGGCTGGTTGCACAAGGCGCTCGACAAAGAACTCGAGATGGCCGCGCGGATTGGCGGGCAGCGGCCAGCCATCGACTTTCTGGGCCACCGCACGAAAGGCCAGCGAGGCCTTGGCACGCGGAAAGGCTTCAAACACGGGGCGCTGCTTCTGCACGGCTTTGCGCACCGCCTCATCGAACGGAATGGCGCCCACGTATTGCAGGGCGACATCCAGGAATCTGTCGGTCACCTTGGTCAGCTTAGCAAAGAGATTGCGACCTTCCTGGGGCGTCAGCGCCATGTTCGCCAGAACCCGGAACCGGGTGACGCCATGATCGCGATTGAGCAGCTTGATCAGCGCGTAGGCGTCGGTGATGGAAGTGGGTTCGTCGCACACCACCACCAGGACTTCCTGGGCGGCGCGAACGAAGCTGACCACCTGATCGCCGATGCCGGCAGCGGTATCGACGATGAGCACGTCGAGGTTCTCGCTGATGTCGCTGAAGGCCTGGATCAGACCGGCGTGCTGGGCCGGCGTCAGATTGACCATCGCCTGGGTGCCCGAGGCCGCCGGGACGATGCGGATGCCGCCCGGGCCGTGCAGCAACACGTCGCGCAGCTCGCACTCGCCGGAGATGACGTCGGCCAGGGTGCGCTTGGGCGACAGGCCGAGCAGAACGTCGATGTTGGCAAGGCCCAGGTCGGCGTCGAGCAGCATGACGCGCCGCCCGATATCGGCCAGGGCCAAGGCCAGGTTGACCGACACGTTGGTCTTGCCGACACCGCCTTTACCGCCCGTGACCGCTATGACTTGGACGGGATGCATGCTACCCATTGCCTGATACCTTTGATTGAAATCCGTCACACTTTAGACCAAGTGCATTTGGCGTGCCCAGGCATGCGATGCACCACTACCGTTCGTCTGCGCTAACCGGCGCGGCGGGCATTGCTCTGATACAGGCCGGCCAGCATGCCAGCCATGGTTTCTTCGCTCGGCTCCTCGGGTGCCTGCAGGCTCACGGCGCGGCTTACCAACTGGTGGCTGCGCGCCGGATGCAGGTCGTCCGGGATGCGCGGGCCGTCGGCGATGTAGGCCACCGGCAGGCGCTGGCTGATGGCCAGGCCCAGGGCTTCGCCGAGGCTGGCGGCTTCGTCCAGCTTGGTCAGCACGCAGCCGCTCAGGCCGCAGCGCCGATAGCTGTGGTAGGCCGCCTTGAGCACCTGGCTCTGGCTGGTGGCGCCCAGCACCAGGTAGTTGCGAATCTTCAGCTGGCGGTTGGCCAGGGCTTCGAGCTGCGCCTTGAGCGCCGGATCGTTGGCGGGCATGCCCGCGGTGTCGATCAGCACCAGGCGCTTGCGCGCCAGGGGGGCCAGGGCCTGTGCCAGGGACTGGCCCGGATCGACCAGGGTGACGGGCACGTCGAGGATGCGGCCCAGGGTCTTGATCTGCTCCTGGGCACCGATGCGGAAGCTGTCCATGCTGACCAGCGCCAGGCTCTGGGGGCCGTACTTGAGCACGTAATTGGCGGCGAGCTTGGCCAGGGTGGTGGTCTTGCCCATGCCGGCCGGACCGACGAAGGCGACGACACCGCCCTCCTCCAGGATCTTGGCGTCGGTGGTCTTGGCCAGCTGGGCGAAGTTGGCCAGCAGCATGCGCCAGGCATGGCGCGGATCCTGGATCTTGGCCACGCTGTCGAGCAGGTGCCGGGCCAGATCGGCCGGCAGGCCCATGCGCTGCAGGCGACGCCAGAGGCCAGCCTGCTGCGGACGGGTGGACTGCACCTGGGTCCAGGCCATGGAGCCGAGCTGGACTTCCAGCAGTTCACGCAGGCCGCTGAGCTCGCTGCGCATGGCTTCCAGGGCACGCCGGTCTTCCGGCGCGGCACTGGCGGCAGGCGCGGCGGCGGCCGGCTGGGGCGCGCGCGGCGGCGCGATCACCGGCTCGCGGCGGCTGTCGGCGGCGCTGATGGCGCCGAGCAACTGCTTGTCCTTCGGCGCGGCCGAGGGGACGCCCGGCGCACGGATACTGAGGTCGGCATGGGCCTGGGCGATCTTCGCATGGGTCTTGCGCAACTCCGCCTGCAGCTCTGCGTTGGGCGCGGCCGGTGCCGGAGCCTGGTAGTCCAGCGCCGCGGTCAGCTCGACCCCGCCGGCGACCCGGCGGTTGCTGAGGATAGCAGCGTCCGGGCCCAGCTCGTCGCGTACCAGCTTCATGGCTTGACGCATATCGGCGGCGAAGAAACGTTTGACTTGCATGATCTAGACCTCAGCCATTCTGGCCAACGGTAGCGACGATGGTGACCTGCTTGTTGTCCGGAATTTCCTGGTAGGCCAGCACACTCATGTTCGGTGCCGCCATCCGGGCGAAGCGGGACATCATCCCGCGGATCGCACCGGCTACCAGCAGCACCACTGGCTTACCCATCATTTCCTGACGCTGCGCCGCCTCGACGAGGGAACGCTGCAGTTTTTCGGCCATGCCAGGTTCGAGGAACATACCGTCCTCGGCGCCTTGACCGGCCTTCTGCATACTACTTAGCAACATCTGTTCCAACCTTGGTTCAAGGGTGATAACAGGCAGCTCAGGCTCCATTCCTACGATGTTCTGGACGATTGCGCGGGACAGGGCGACGCGCACGGCACCGGCAATGGCGGCGGGATCTTGACTCCGCGGCCCGACATTGGCGATGGCTTCGGCGATGGTACGGATGTCACGGACCGGTACCTGCTCCTGCAATAGCTGCTGGAGGATCTTGAGCAGGGTCGACAGGGAGACGATGCCGGGCACCAGTTCTTCGGCCAGCTTGGGCGAGCTCTTGGCCAGCACCTGCAGCAATTGCTGGACTTCCTCGTGGCCGATCAGCTCGTGGGCGTGCTTGAAGAGCACCTGGTTGAGGTGGGTGGCGACCACGGTACTGGCGTCGACCACGGTGTAACCGAGGGACTGGGCCTGGTCGCGCTGGGTGACGTCGATCCAGACGGCCTCCAGACCGAATGCCGGATCCTTGGCGGCGACGCCATTGAGGGTGCCATAGACCTGGCCGGGGTTGATGGCCAGCTCACGATCGGGATAGATCTCGGCTTCGGCCACGCTCACCCCCATAAGAGTCAGACGATAGGCGTTGGGCAGCAGGTCCAGGTTGTCGCGGATGTGCACCGACGGCATGAGGAAACCGAGGTCCTGGGACAGCTTCTTGCGCACGCCCTTGATCCGCGCCAGCAGCTGGCCACCCTGGTTGCGATCGACCATGGGGATCAGGCGGTAGCCGACTTCCAGACCGACCATGTCCACCGGGGTCACGTCGTCCCAGCCCAGCTCCTTGGCCTCGGCCGGGCGCTGCACGGGGGCCAGGTCCTGTTGCTTCTTGGCTTCGACCTCGGCGGTCTGCTTGGCCTGGCGCTGGCGCTTGTGGATCAGCCAGGCACCGGCGGCGGCGGCGCCGCCCAGGCCGAGGAACGGCAGGTGCGGCATGCCCGGAACCAGGCCCATGGCGATGATGATGAAGGCCGAGACCGCCAGCGCCTTGGGCGAGGCGAACATCTGACGATTGACCTGCTGGCCCATGTCTTCCGACGAGGACACCCGGGTCACCATGATGGCGGCAGCGACCGACAGCAGCAGCGAGGGAACCTGGGCGACCAGACCGTCACCGATGGTCAGCAGGGCGTAGATGCGCGCCGCTTCGCCGAACGGCAGACCGTGCTGGGCCATGCCGATGGCCATGCCGCCGATGAGGTTGATGAAGAGGATCAGCAGGCCGGCGACGGCGTCACCGCGGACGAACTTGCTGGCACCGTCCATGGAGCCGTAGAAGTCGGCTTCCTGGCCCACTTCGGTCCGGCGCTTCTTGGCTTCGGCCTGGTCGATGATGCCGGCATTGAGGTCGGCGTCGATGGCCATCTGCTTGCCGGGCATGGCGTCGAGGGTGAAGCGCGCCGACACCTCGGAGATGCGGCCGGCACCCTTGGTCACCACCACGAAGTTGATGATCATGAGGATGGCGAACACCACCGCACCGACCACGTAGTTGCCGCCAACCACCACCTCGCCGAAGGCCTGGATGACCTTGCCCGCGGCGTCATGGCCGTCCTGGCCATGCAGCAGCACCACGCGGCTCGAGGCCACGTTCAGCGCCAGGCGCAGCAGGGTCGAAACCAGCAGAATGGTCGGGAAGACCGCGAAATCCAGCGGCCGTAGGGCATAGACGCTGACGAGCAGGACCACGATCGACAGAGCGATGTTGAAGGTGAACAGCACGTCCAGCAGGAACGGCGGCATCGGCAGGGTCATCATGGCGAGCATCGCCAGGACGGCCAGCGGCACGCCCAGGTTACCGCGCGCCAGACCACGCATGTTGCCCATCATCAGGGATTTGTCGACTTTCACACCCATTCCTCGCTTGCCGGTGCCGTCGTCACGGAAAGTTGACGCAGCGCACTGTTCGCAAGGGCTTGAGCAAGCTCCGGGCCAACTGCTCAAGGCGTTGAATCAGCGAGGTTTTCCCGCGGGTGATACAGGACTGGTTACGGATCGCCTGAGCCGCTGGCTGAACCGCGGGCACAGGCCATGAGTCTGTCTAGGGACCCGCGCTAGCGCGCCTATCCGAGGAACATCACCATGAAAATCTGGACCGCGACGCTGTTGGCCACCTGCCTGGTCGGTACCGCCCAGGCGGCCGAATCCCTGACGATCCCGGTGAACAAGGTCACCACCGACGGTGTAGGCGAAAGCGTCGGCAGCGTGCAGGTGACCCGTTCCAAGTACGGTCTGGTCTTTACCCCCGACCTCAAGGGCCTGGAGCCCGGCATCCACGGCTTCCATGTCCATACCAAGCCCAACTGCGGCGCGGCCGAGGTGAACGGCACCCTGACCGCCGGGGGCGCCGCGGGCGGCCACCTGGATCCACGCAATACCGGCAAGCACAGCGCGCCCTGGTCGGACGACGGTCACCTGGGCGAATTGCCGGCGCTCTATGTGACCGCCGACGGCCAGGCCACCCAGCCGGTACTGGCGCCGCGGCTGAAACGTCTGGAAGAGATCAAGGGGCATGCGTTGATGGTGCATGCCGGTGGCGACAACTACTCCGACCAGCCCAAACCCCTGGGCGGTGGCGGCGCCCGTGTCGCCTGCGGCGTCATCAAGTAGGCGCCTTCCCCTCCTCATCCCGCCGCAAATCTGGCGGGATGGGCAGATCGGACAGCTTGGGCTTGCGCCCGCGCCCCGCACGGAACTGCCGGAGCTGATAGACATAGGCCAGGACCTGAGCCACGGCGACGTAGAGACCGGCCGGGATCTCCTGATCCACCTCGGTTGAGAAATACACCGCCCGCGCCAGTCCCGGCGACTCCAGCAGCGAGACCTGGTGCTCCTGGGCGATCTCGCGGATCTTCAGCGCGGTGAAATCGCTGCCCTTGGCCACCAGCACGGGCGCCCCGCCCTTGGCCGCGTCGTACTTGAGCGCCACGGCGAAGTGGGTCGGGTTGGTGATGACCACATCGGCATTGGGTACTTCGGCCATCATCCGCCGCTGCGCCATCTCTCGCTGCATCTGGCGGATCTTGCCCTTGACCTCCGGCTTGCCCTCGCTGTCCTTGTACTCGTCCTTGATCTCCTGCTTGGTCATCATCAGCTTCTTGCGATTGCTGAAGATCTGAAAGGGCACGTCCACGGCGGCGATGATCAGCAATCCCAGGGCCAGCAGCAGGGTGGCATGCCCCACCACCTGCATGCTGTGCAGCAGCGCCTGCTCGGTCGGCAGCTTGGCGATCTGCAACAGTGCCGTGCGCTCGCTCATCAGCACCAGTACCGACACGCCGAGGATGATGAAGAACTTGCCCAGGGCCTTGAGCAATTCCACCAGGGAATTCTTGGAAAACATCCGGGCGATGCCGGACATGGGATTCATCCGGCTCGGCTTGGGCGCCAGCATCTTGCCGGAAAACAGGAAGCCGCCCAGGGCGATATGACCGACGATGGCGGCGATCACCACCAGGACGATCATCGGCAGCATCCCGATCATCGCGGCCTTGCCCGAGGCCAGCAGGAAGGTGCCCATGAAGCGCTCGTCCATGACCTCTTCGCGCCGCAGGGAGAAGTTGCTGCGCATCACCTCCAGCAGCTTGCCGCCTAGAAAGGCGCCATACATCAGCAGGCCGCCGACTCCCGAGAGCATGACCGCCACCGTACCGAGTTCGCGTGATCGTGGGAGCTGACCCTCCTCCCGGGAATCACGCTTGCGTTTCTCCGTGGGGTCTTCTGTGCGGTCTTCGCCATCGGATTCAGCCATGTGGCGTATCTCCTAGCGGGCTCGGGCGAGTTCGCGCAGCCATCGCAGCGCCTCGCTGGCGAGACTTTCATAGTGAGAGAGGATATCGGCGGTACCGAGCCAGACAATGACCATGCCCAGCACCACGATCAGCGGCATGCCGACGGAAAAGATGTTCAGCTGCGGTGCGGCGCGGGTCATGATGCCAAAGGCGATATTGACCACCAGCAGCGCGGTGATGGCCGGCAGCACCAGCAGGACGCCGGCGCCCAGGACCCAGCCCAGTCGTCCGGCGACCTGCCAGAAGTGCTCGACGCTCAGGGTATCGCCCACCGGCAGGGTGACGAAGCTTTCCGCGAGGATCTCGAACACCACCAGATGACCGTTCATGGCCAGGAACAGCAGCGTCACCAGCATGGTGAAGAACTGCCCCATGACCGGGGCCGAGGCGCCGTTGACCGGATCGATCATGGACGCGAAGCTCAGGCCCGCCTGAGTGGAAATGATCTGCCCCGCCACCACGAAGACATGGAAGAACAGCTGCAGACTGAACCCCATCACCGCGCCGATGAGGATCTGCTCGACGATCAATGGCAGCGCCTGGGGACTGATGGCGTCCACCTGAGGCATCGGTGGCAGGGTCGGTACCAGCACCAGGCTCAAAGCCAGAGCCAGGTACATCCGCACCCGCACCGGGACCAGGGTGGTGCCGATGATCGGCATGGTCATCAATAGCGCGGCGATGCGGAACAGCGGAAACAGGAAGCTGCCGACCCAGCCGCCGATCTGCGCGTCGCTGAGGGCCAGCATGGCCTAGCCGATCAGCCGCGGGATGTTGGCGACCGAGGTTTGGATGAATTCCATCAACTGCCTGATCATCCAGGGTCCCAGGACGATCAGCGTCAACAGGGTGACGATCAGGCGTGGCAGAAAGCTCAGGGTCTGTTCGTTGATCTGGGTCGCGGCCTGGAAGACCGCCACGATCAAACCGACGATCAGACTCGGCACCACCAGCACCGTTACCAGCAGCGCGGTGAGCCAGAGACCCTGGCGGAACAGGTCGACGGCGACTTCAGGGGTCATTTCGCTTCTCCACGCAAAGGGGGCACCGCTAGACGGTGCCGAAGCTGCTGGCCAGGGTGCCCATGATCAATGCCCAGCCATCCACCAGCACGAACAGCATCAGCTTGAACGGCAGGGAGATGATCATCGGCGACAGCATCATCATGCCCATGGCCATCAGCACGCTGGCGATCACCAGATCGATGACCAGGAAGGGAATGAAGATCATGAAGCCGATCTGGAAGGCGGTCTTGAGTTCGGAGGTGACGAAGGCCGGCACCAGGATCGACAGCGGTGCCTGATCGGCGCTGGGGATGTCGGTGCGCTTGGACAGCCGCATGAACAGCTCCAGGTCCGATTGCCGGGTCTGTCCCAGCATGAAGTCCTTCATCGGCACCTGGGCCCGGGCGATGGCGTCCTGGGCACTGAGCTGCTCGTTGAGATAGGGCTGCACGGCGGTGGTGTTGATACGGTCGAACACCGGCGCCATGATGAACAGCGAGAGAAACAGCGCCATGCCCACCAGCACCTGGTTGGACGGCGTGGTCTGCAGCCCCAGCGCCTGGCGCAGGATGGCGAAGACGATGACGATGCGGGTAAAGCTGGTCATCAGCATGACGAACGCCGGGATGAAGCTCAGCGCCGTCATGATCAGCAGGATCTGCAGGCTGACCGAATACTCCTGCTGCCCCTCGCCATTGGTACTCAGGGTGATGGCGGGAATCGACAGCGGATTGGCCTGCCCGGCCTGCTGCGCCAGCGCCAGGGGCGCGAACAGCAGCACGGCCAGTCCCAGCAACCAGCCCAGGGTACGTCCCGAGCCGGCCGGTAGACGCAAAGGGGTCATGGTTTCGCCTTGGGATCGCGGCTGATGAGTTCCAGCAGGCGCTGGGCGAATTCCGGAGCCGGCGCTTCCGTCTCGCCGAGCCGCACCGGCTCGCGCAGGTTGTGCAACGGCGTGATGCGCCCCCCGGCGACGCCGATCAGCAACTGCTCCTGACCGACCTGCACCAGTACCAGCCGCTCGCGCGGCCCAAGGTGCTGGGTGGAGATCACCTTGATCAGCTGCTGGCCGCGTGGCCCCTGCTGCTGTACCCGGCGCACCAGCCAGGCCAGACCGAGAATCAGCGCGATCACCAGCAGCAGGCCGAGCAGCAGCTGGCCGAGCTGGGCCCCCACATCCAGCCCCGGTGAAGTGGCTTCGGCAGCACGCGCGGTCAGGGGCAGGAGACCCAGCGGCAGGAGCAGACTCTTCATGGATCACCGCAGCTTCTTGATACGTTCCGTGGGGCTGATGACGTCGGTCAGGCGGATCCCGAATTTCTCGTTCACCACCACCACCTCACCATGGGCGATCAGCGTACCATTCACCAGCACGTCCAGCGGTTCGCCAGCCAGACGGTCGAGCTCGATGACCGAGCCCTGATTGAGTTGCAGCAGGTTGCGGATGGAGATATCGGTATGGCCGACCTCCATGGAGATGGTCACCGGGATGTCCAGGATCACATCCAGGTTGGGACCTTCCATGCCGCTCACCGCCAACCCCCCACTGCTCTGACCAAATTCTTCCACCGGCGCCTTGGGCGGCTTGGGAGTTTCGACCTGGGTACCCTGAGCCATCAGGGCGTCGATGTCGTCCTGGCTGGCGTCGCCGGCCTCGACCAGGGCCGCAGCCCACTCATCCGCCAGGGCTTGTTCTTCGGGGTTGTCTGCCATCGTCTGGGTCTCGTGCTACGCCGGGCCTCGGCCCGGACAAGAAAACGGTTGTCGCTCAGCGGCCGCGGCTGACCGGTTCGAGAATCTGTAGGGCCAGGTTGCCCTTGCGCGCGCCCATCTTGACCTTGAAGGTGGGCATGCCGTTGGCTCGCATGAGCATCTCCTCCGGCATTTCTACCGGAATCACGTCGCCGGGCTGCATGTTGAGGATATCGCGGAGTTTGAGTTGGCGCCGGACAACCGTCGCCTCCAGCGGCACGCGCACATCGAGCAGGTCCTCGCGCAGGGCCTTGACCCAGCGTTCGTCCTGGTCGTCCACGTCCGACTGGAAACCGGCGTCGAGCATTTCGCGGATCGGCTCGATCATCGAATAGGGCATGGTCACGTGCAGTTCGCCGCCACCGCCATCCAGTTCGATGTTGAAGGTGCTCACCACCACCACTTCGCTGGGGCTGACGATGTTGGCCAGCGCCGGGTTGACCTCGGAGTTCATGTACTCGAACTGGCAGTCGAGCATGGCGCCCCAGGCTTCCTTGAGGTCGACGAAGCACTGGTCGAGCACCATGCGCACCACGCGCAGTTCGGTGGGGGTGAATTCCCGGCCTTCGATCTTGGCGTGGCGGCCGTCACCGCCAAAGAAGTTGTCTACCAGCTTGAATACCAGCCGGGCATCAAGGATGAACAGCGCGGTGCCGCGCAGTGGCTTCATCTTGACCATGTTGAGGCTGGTGGGGACGTATAGCGAATGGATGTACTCGCCAAACTTGGTAACCTGCACCCCACCCACGGAGACGTCCGCCGAACGCCGCAGCAGGTTGAACATGCTGACCCGGGTGTAGCGGGCGAAGCGTTCGTTGATCATTTCCAGAGTCGGCATGCGTCCGCGGACGATGCGATCCTGGCTGGTGAGGTCATAGCCCTTGATGGTGCCCGGCTCGGCATCGGTCTCGGTCTCGACGATGCCATCGTCGACCCCGTGCAGCAGGGCATCGATTTCATCCTGAGAGAGCAGATCTTGCACGGCCATGGTGTTACCTATTGCAGGACGAGATTGGTGAACAATACCTGTTCGATGGCAGTCTGGCCGGTCAGTTTCTTCGCCAGCTCCTGAACCTTGCTGGTGGCCTGCTGGCGCAGCATCTCTTTGCCCACCGGGGTAAGGAGGCTGTTGAAGTCCTGGCCGGAAAACAGCATCACCAGCTGGTTGCGGACCTGCGGCAATTGCGCCTTGAGCGCATCCATCTGCCCCTGGTCGCGTCCCATCAGGGTGACCGTGACCTGCATGTAGCGCTGACGACCCTCAGCGTTGTAGTTGACCACGAAGGCTGGCACCAGCGCCTGGTAGACCGCGGCGAGATGCACCGGTGCCGCCGGCGCGGCCGGCGCCGCGTGCTCGGGTTCGGCGCTCTTCTTGCCGAGCAGGAACCAGGTCGCGCCCACCGAGGCCCCGATGACCAGCAGCAGGGCCACGACGATGATGATGATGAGTTTGAGCTTGCCCTTGCCCTTGCCTTCTGCGGCTGCACCCTCTGCCGCAGGGGCCTGCTTCTTCGCCATAAGTACTCGACCGAATCCTGTGCTGCCCGTCACCCTTGCCGAGTGACGCAGCTAACCTATTGATACGAAGGGGATATAGCAGGTGCGGCCGAGGCTGTCACCTGGCAGCCGGCGGCCTGTCACGCGTAGTAGTCGACCAGACTGCGCGCCGCGAGCGTGGCCGAGCCGCGCGTTTCGGCGACGTTCGCCACCGCTTCTTCCTCGCCACCACCTGCCACACCGCCTCGACCCCGACGCGAGCCGTCGTCCTGGCCGCCCTGCTGCGACTGCTGCCAGGCCTGACCGGACGACTGGTCGGAGACGTTGACGTTGGCCAGGTTCATGCCCTGCTGAGCGAAGAGTTCGCGCAGCCGCTGGCTGCCATTGTCCAGGGCCTCGCGCACGTCGGCGTGGGGGCTGGCGAAGGTGACCTGGGTCTGGTCCTGGGTCATGTCGATGCGCACCTCCAGCTTGCCCAGTTGCGCCGGTTCCATCTGGATGTCGGCGGTCTTGAGATTCTGGCTGGACATCCACATGACCTTGTCGACCACCGCCTCGCTGAAGTTGCCGGCCTGCGGACTGAGCGGCTGGCCAGGCACAGTGGCGGTGACCGGGCGAGCCGTCGCCGCGGGCGTACTGAGCGCTTGCGATAGGGAGGTGAGTTTATCGGCAAAGGCCTCGGCCTTGCTCGGTACCGCCGCGTCCTGGCCATCCCCCTGATCCAAGACCGCGACCAGCGCAGCGCTGGCCGCCTGATCCGCTGCGGGGGCGGGCGTACCATCCCCTGGCAACAGCCCCTGCAGCTGCGTTGCTGCCAGGTTGTTGGCGTTGGTGGCGGCCTTGTTGGCATCACCCTGAGCCTGAGGCAGCTGACCCAGCAGTTGCGCCAAGCCGGCATCCGGCGCCTGCTGCTCGCCGGTCTTGGTCGCGGTGGCCGTTGCGCCAGCCGCCACTCCCGTGGCGGTTCCCGGAATGGCAGAGGCCAAGGCGCCGCCCAGCACCGCTGTCGGATCAGGGGTCTCGGTAGCGGTGGCGGTGGTGGTCGCTTCGGCGGTCGTCCCGGTCGGGGCCTGGGCGGTCGCCACCGGCACGGCTACCGGCTGCGGGAGCTGACCGGTCATACCGAACATGAACAGCGGATCCAGTACCGCATCGAGCGGCGCCTTGGCGTCTTCGTCCTTGGCCACCGGCAAGGCCTTGCCGCTGTCGTCGGTGGCGGCTGCCGATTGCTCGCCGCTCTTGGCGGTGCTGTCGGCCTGGGGCTTGGCGTCCGCCGTGCGGTCGTCATCAGCAGCGCGTGGCGTCTGGTCATCGGCATCCCGGGCACGCCCGGATTCGCTCTTGCGCGCCTGGCTGGGCGCCTTGCTATCGCTGGTATCGCGCGGCTTTTCGCTGCGCGCCGGCTCCCGCGGCTGCTCCTGGGCAAAGACGTCGGCGAACCGCTCCTGCGCCGCCGGGCGATCCTGGGAAGGGGTCTTGGCCGCTGCCCTGCCGGTAGCGGCTGGAGAGGTGGCGGTATTCAGAAGGAAATCGGGCACGACTGCCATGGAAAGCTCCGAACGACGGGTTTTCGGATACCTAGCAAGTTACGCGCCAGCCGCAAACGCCAGCGCTTTGACGAGTCAGCCGGCGTAGCGTTGCCGCTCGACCTTGAACAGGATGCGGACAATGGCGAATTCGCGCTCCATGGCGGAGATGCCCATGGCCAGCTCGGCGGTGGAGGCCCGCCGCCGAGCGCCCTCCTCCACCTCCCGACACAGCTGCGCCAGAGGCGCTGCGCCCATGTTGCCGGCACTGCCCTTGAAGCTGTGTGCCAGCTGACGAACCTGCTCAGCATCAGCACCGATCACGCTACGCTTGAGCTCGGCGATACGCTCTTCGCAATCGACCAGAAAGGTTTCGATGAGGTCGACGTACTCCTCCTCCATGCAGTCGCGCAGGGCGGCGAGCGTTTCCGGATCGAGGTGGGAGGAAAACATCGGCATTCTCACTGGCTAAGACAAGGGACGAGGGGCAAGGCCCGGCCTATATATAGGTCGAACGGGCCCGCTGGGCGTACTCGTCCATCTGTTTCTGCTCGCGCTTGTCCTCGACCAGGCGCTGCTCCTGGCGATAGCGCTCGACCAGCTTGCGCAGGCCTTCGAGACGAGCATAACGCTCCTGCCACTGGGTGCGCGCCTTGGCCACCACGTCGCGGTGCCATTGGGCGTTACGCTCCTGTTGACCAATCGCCTCTTCCAGCTGGCTGAGAAAGCGCTGATAGCCGATCAGCCATTGTCCGGTGACACCACGGCTGCCGTTGACCACCAGCCGTTGCTGGTAATCCTCGCGATAGCGCTGCAATTCCCCCAGCTTGAACTCGGCCTGGGCCAGCTGCTGCTGGCACTGCCCCAGGCGCTGGGCGGCATCGCGCTCGTCGCGTTCGCTCATCTCCACCACCGGCCCCAGACGTTCGGCTCTGCCTTTCATGATCTATCAGCCTCCCAATACGGCTTGGAGATTGGCGGAACTCTGCTCCAGCGATTCGCTCTCGCGCAGGCCCTGACGCAGGAACTGCTGCATGGGCGCATAGCGGGCGATCGCCAGATCGGTTTCGGCATTCCCGCCGGGTACATAGGCACCGACGCTGAGCAGGTCCTTGGCCTGCTGATAGAGCGACCAGAGCTGCTTGACGCGCTGGGCGTTGCGCAGATGCTCCGGGCTGACCACCTGGGGCATGACCCGGCTGATGGACGCCTCGATGTCGATCGCCGGATAGTGCCCTTCCTCGGCCAGCCGCCGCGACAGCACGAAGTGACCATCCAGCACGCCACGCGCCGAGTCGGCGATGGGATCCTGCTGGTCGTCGCCTTCCGAGAGCACAGTATAAAACGCCGTGATCGAACCCCCACCTTTTTCTGCGTTGCCGGCCCGCTCCACCAGGCGCGGCAGCTTGGCGAACACCGACGGAGGGTAGCCCTTGGTCGCCGGCGGCTCGCCGATGGCCAGGGCGATCTCCCGCTGCGCCTGGGCATAGCGGGTCAGGGAATCCATCAGCAGGAGCACGTTCTTGCCCTTGTCGCGGAAGTATTCGGCGATGCGGGTGCAGTACATGGCCGCGCGCAGGCGCAGCAGGGGCGCATCGTCCGCCGGCGAAGCCACGACCACGGCCCGCTTGATGCCCTCCTCGCCAAGGATGTGCTCGATGAATTCCTTCACTTCGCGGCCCCGCTCGCCGATCAGCCCGACCACGATGATCTCGGCCTTGGTCAGCCGGGTCATCATGCCGAGCAGCACGCTCTTGCCCACGCCGGTACCGGCGAACAGACCGAGACGCTGGCCGCGACCCACCGTCAACAAACCGTTGATGCTGCGGATGCCGACATCCAGGGGCTCGCTGATGGGCTCACGCTTGAGCGGGTTGATGGTGGGACCATCCATCGGCACCCAGTCTTCGGCACGCATGCGGCCCTTGCCGTCCAGGGCATTGCCCAGGCCATCCAGTACGCGGCCGAGCATGGACATCCCCATGGGCAGGCGGCCGGTATCCGGCACGGGCACCACCCGGGCGCCGGGGGCGATGCCGGCCAGGCTGCCCACCGGCATGAGAAAGGTCTTGTTGCCGTTGAAGCCCATCACCTCGGCCTCGACTTCCACGGGCTGGTAGCCACCGCCATTGATCAGTCGGCAGCGGCTGCCAACGGCGGCGCGCAGGCCTTCGGCCTCCAGGGTGAGACCGACCATGCGCAACAGGCGGCCTTCGATCACCGGCTGCTGCTCGACCCGGATGGCTTCATCGTAACCGCTGAGGCGGCGTTCGAAACTCAGACGCTCAAGACGCATGGGAGGCATCCTCGATGTCGATGTGCAGATCGGCTTCCTGGGGCTGGGTCGCCTGGTGGCGCTGCTGTTCGGCCAGCTGGGTCAGGGCCTGGGTCAGACGGGTCTCGATGCTGGCATCGATGACGCTGCTCTCGGTCTCGATACGGCAGCCGCCGGGCATCAGGGTCTCGTCTTCGAGGATGCGCCATTTTTCCTCGTGGCGATCGCGCAGGGCCTTCATCAATTCAAAGTCCTGGGGGCTGACCTGGATACGGATGTTCTCGGCCCCCATGGGCAGCAGCTTCAGCGCCGTGCGCACCACCTGAACCAATTGACTGGAGTCTAGCGTGAGTTCGCGCTGGATGACCTCGCGGGTGATGTGCCGGACCAGCTGCACCATGCCGGCCTCCAGGGCCTGGTCCTGCTCGCCGATGGGATCGAGCAGATGACTCATCAGGGTTTCCAGGCTGGCCAGCCGGGCAGCCAGCGCCGCCTCGGCTTCCTGGCGCGCCCTGAGCTGGCCAGCGTGGTAGCCGTCACGCTCGCCGGTGGCGAAGCCCTCGTTGTAGGCCTCCTGACGGATCGCCTCCAGCTCTTCGAGGGTGATCGGCTGGACCTCTTCGGCCGGTACCTCTTCGATCTGGGGTTCCGGCTGGGCCTCGGGCTCGGCAGCGGTGGGCGCTGGGATCACCTCGGGCTCGTCGAAGCTGTCGAAGGCTGGCAGGCGCCAGACATCGAAGGCTTCCAGGTCCCGCGCTCTGATCAGTTCGCTTGCCGCTTCTTTGCTCATTACCTGTCCGTCAGAAAACCGCTACTGACCAGACCTTAGCAAAGCACAGGCCAATCCTTGCAAGCCGTCAGACCATTTCCTCGCCACCCTTGCCACCGAGGACGATCTCGCCGGCGTCGGCCATGCGGCGGGCAACGGCGAGCACCTCCTTCTGCGCCCCCTCCACCTCGGAGAGCCGCACCGGGCCCTTGGCCTCCAGATCGTCGCGCAGCAGTTCCGCCGCGCGCTTGGACATGTTGCGGAAGAACTTCTCCTTGATGCCGTCGTCGGCGCCCTTGAGCGCCAGCACCAGCACATCGGAAGACACCTCCCGCAAGAGCGCCTGGATGCCACGATCGTCGACGTCGGCCAGATTGTCGAAGACGAACATCAGGTCCTCGATCTGCCCCGACAGATCCTGGTCCGCGTCGCGGATCGCCTCCATCAGCGGGCCTTCGACCGAGCTGTCCAGATAGTTCATGATGTCGGCGGCGCGTTTCACGCCGCCCAGCGCGGTACGGGTGGTGCTGGCGCTGCCGGAGAACTGCTTCTCCAGGATCAGGTTGAGTTCCTTGAGCGCCGCCGGTTGCACGGTGTTCAGCGAGGAGACGCGCAGGACGATGTCCAGGCGCACCTTGTGATCGAAGTGCCCGAGCACCTCGGCGGCCTGGTCGGGATCCAGGTAGGCCACCACGATGGCCTGGATCTGCGGGTGCTCATAGCGAATAACGTCGGCCACGGCGCGCGGCTCCATCCACTTCAGGCTGTCCAGGCCGCTGGTGTTGCCGCCCAGCAGGATGCGGTCGATCAAGCCGCTGGCCTTGTCTTCGCCCAGCGCCTGGGTGAGCATCTTGCGGATGTAGCCATCGGCGCCCACGCCCAGACTGGTCTGGTCGCCCACCACCTCGATGAAGTCGCCCAGCACCCGCTCGACCTGCTCGCGGTTGACGTTGCGCATCTGGGCCATGGCGGTACCGACCTTCTGCACCTCCTTGGGCCCCATGTGGCGCAGGATCTGCGCGGCATCGGCTTCGCCCAGCGACAGGAGGAAGATGGCGGCCTTCTCTACCTTGGAAAGTTGCGCTTCATTCGTCGCCATTGATCCAATCCTTCACTACCTGGGCGACACGGCCCGGATCATCGTTGACCAGCTGCTTGATGGCGGTCAGTTGAGCGTCATAGCCCTCGCTCGGGCTCGGCAGCAACAGCGGTGCCGGACCGGCCAGGCTCACCTTGTCGTCGGCCAGATCGTCCGACAGGCCATCCAGACCACCGGCACCCAGGGCCCCGGCACCACCGGCAGCGGCCAGGGCGGCGGCGTCCTTGGTGTTGCCGCCGGACAGATTCTTCAGCACCGGACGCAGCACCCCAAAGACTAGCACCAGGATGAAGAGGACGCCGAGGGCCTGCTTGATCACCCCCCAGAACCAGGGCTGCTGGTAGAAGGGAATGCTCTCGATCTCTTCCTGCTGCACCGGGGCGAAGGGCGCATTGATCACGCTCACGCTGTCGCCACGGCTGGCGTCGAAGCCCACGGCATCCTGCACCAGGCGGGTGAAGCGAGCCAGGTCTTCGGGGGTCCAGGGCTGATGGCTGACCTTGCCGGCCGCATCGACCTTGACCTGATCGTCCAGCACCACCGCGACGGAAAGCCGACGCAGACGACCCTGCTGCTGACGGGTATAGCTGATGCTGCGGTCAAGCTCGTAGTTACGGGTGTTCTGCTCACGCTTGTCGGTCGGGTACGGCAGGGTCGCCGGCAGGCTGGTCTTGCTGTCGTAGATGTACTGGTCATTGGCGTCGCGCAGCGGCTGACCCGGCGCGATGTAGTTGGCGCCGCCACCCTGGGCACCGGCCTTTTCCGGGGTCGAGGACGGACCGGGTGGCTGGTTGGACAGGGCACCGGGCACGCCCTGGGCGCCGCCGCCGGAAGTCTGACGCTGCTCGCTGTTCTGCTGCTCGCTGCGCAGCGCCGGCTGATCCGGGTTGAACTGCTCGGAGGTCGACTCTACGGCATTGAAGTC
Organism: Pseudomonas sp. 313; assembly: GCF_000316965.1. Taxonomy (NCBI): domain Bacteria; kingdom Pseudomonadati; phylum Pseudomonadota; class Gammaproteobacteria; order Pseudomonadales; family Pseudomonadaceae; genus Pseudomonas; species Pseudomonas sp. 313. Next base: position 229,181 of record NZ_ANBZ01000079.1, on the reverse strand, counting down.
CACATCGGCAGCCACTTCGGCCTTGAAGCGACCGTTGCCCACCACCGGCTGCATGATGTTCTGCACGCGCTGAGTCAGGGAGCCTTCCATCTTGCGGGTGTAGTCCAGCTGCTTGCCGGCGATCGACAGCTCGGAAAGATTCTGCTGATCGGACAGCAATTGCCCCTTCTGGTCGACGATGGTGACCTGGGACTTGTCCAGTTCCGGCACGCTGGTGGCGACCAGATTGATGATGGCCATGACCTGACCGGCATCCAGGGTACGGCCGGGATACATCTCGACCAGCACAGAAGCGCTCGGCTTGCGCTCGTCGCGGACGAACACCGAACTCTTCGGGATCGCCAGGTGTACCCGGGCGCCCTTGATGCCATTGAGACTGGAGATGGTCCGGGCCAGTTCGCCTTCCAGGCTACGACGATAGTTGGCCGCCTCCATGAACTGGCTGGTGCCCAGCGGCTGCTCCTTGTCCAGCAGTTCGAAGCCGACATTGCCATCGGAGGGGGTGATGCCGGCTGCGGCCATCTTCATGCGCGCGCGGCCAATGTCATCGGACTTGACCAGCAGGGCACCGGAATTCGGATCGACCTTGTAGCCGATGTCGGCCGCGCCCAGGGCCTGCAGCACCTGATTCGCGTCGAGACCATTCATGCTGGTGTACAGCGGCCGATAGTCCGGCTGCTGGGTCCAGAGCACCACGGCGAAACCCAGGGCGACGCTGGCGGCGAGGCCGATCAGCAGCCCCATCTGCCGCAGCAGCGGCATGTCGGCCAGGTTGTCGAGAAAGCTGAGACCCAGCAGCGACTTCTTGGGCTTGTCTTCAGCCTCGGGCTTGGTCGTGGGGACGGGGGCGTTGGTAAGAGCGTCAGCCATTTTCTAGACCGTCCTCAAATCGACATTTGCATGATGTCTTGGTACGCCTGCACGAACTTGTTGCGTACCTGGGTCAAGGCCTGCACGGAAACGCTGGCCTTCTGCGAAGCGATCATGACTTGAGTGAGGTCGACGCCACCCTGACCCAGCTCGAAGGCCTTGGCCATCTCGCCGGCGGTCTGCTGGGTCTCGTTGACGGAGCCCACGGCCTTGCTGAGCATGTCGGCGAAGCTCGGACCCTGGACCTGTTCCGCGCCGGCAGCAGGCGCTGCGACGGCTTTCGACCGGGCCATGGCTTCGGTCTGCATGGAGCGCATTTCCAGCATCAACCGATTGAACTCGACACCTTGAACCATTTTGCTCTGCTCCTCTGGCACGGGAAATTGACGCCGTACCCACTCGTGTCAGAGATAGAGCAATGCCTGTGCCAGATCCTAAAAATCCAGCTAAAACAATGGCTTGGTAGAAAGGTGCCGAGAACCGGTTAAAGTTTGCCGAAAATCAGTCGACGCTGAGGAGTTCACGGTTGCGCTGCAGCAGGGCCTTGCCGATGCCCTTGACCTCGAGCAGCTCGTCCACCGAGGTAAAGGCGCCATGGGCTTGGCGATGGTCGACGATGGCTTGTGCCTTGACCGCCCCGATACCCCGCAGCCGTTGCAGCGCGGTGGCGTCGGCGACATTGATGTTCAGCGGCGCCGGGTCGGCAGGTTTGGTCGCGGCAATCGCGCTGGGCTCGCAAGCACCCGCCCAGGGACTGAGCAGGGCCAGCAACGTCACTATCCAGATGAATCTCATAGAGGAACCTCCTTGTTCCGCTGTTTGATTCGAGGAGCTTAACGCAAAGGATCAGGCGGTCAACTCACCAGCGACCCTGCCTGGGCGCGCTCGGTCCTGAGCGCCAGCAGGGTCTGGCGCACACCCTGGCGCCAGTCGCTGGGCGGGATAGCGAAATGCTGCTCCAGGGCGCTGGAATCCAGCATGGAATAGGCTGGGCGCTTGGCCAGGGTGGGAAACTCGGAGGTGGCGATGCCAGTGATCAGCGGCGCGCGCTCCAGCATGCCCAGCTCCTGGCCGGCATCGATGATGTAGCGCGCGAAGTCGCACCAGCTCAGGCCGCTGTCGCCACCGAAGTGATAGAGCCCGTAGGCCACCTGCTCGGGCTGAGCCTTAGCCTGGACGGCGATCTGCAACAGGGCGTCGGCGATATGGCCAGCATAGGTCGGGCAACCCACCTGATCGCTGACCACGCGCAATTCGTCGCGATCGGCGGCAAGTCGCAGCATGGTCTTGAGAAAGTTGTTGCAGTGTTCGCTGAATACCCAGGCTGTTCTCAGCACCACCGAGCGCGGGCAAGCGGAGAACACCCGATTCTCCCCTTCCAGCTTGGTCATGCCGTAGACCCCGGAGGGGCTGACTGGATCCTCGACCTGGTAGGGCTCGGTCGCCGTACCGTCGAAGACATAGTCGGTGGACAGATGCAGCAGCGCGATACCGGCAGCGCCGCAGGCCTGGGCCAGAACTGCGGGACCTTCGATATTGCCACGGGCGGCGATCTCCGGCTCCTGCTCGGCCTTGTCGACCGCCGTGTAGGCGGCCGCATTGATCACGACGTCCGGCGCGAATCGCTCGAGATGGCTGGTTACCGAGCCTTCGTCAGCGATATCCAGAGTGGCACGTCCATGGGCCTCCCATGCCAGTTCTGAACGCTGAAGCCGGTCGGTCAGACAACGTCCGACCTGACCGTTCGCGCCGGTAACCAGTATCTTCATCTATACAGCTCCGCCAATCGAAGACCTTGTGCATCTTTGGCGGACAGGATGGGATCCGTTACCCGCCAGTCGATATTCAGATCCGGATCATTCCAGATCAAAGACCCTTCATCAGAGGGATCGTAATAATCTGTGCACTTGTATTCAAAATCAGCGGTTTCCGACAGCACCACGAAGCCGTGGGCGAGGCCCGGCGGTATCCAGAGCTGGCGCTTGTTGTCTTCCGAGAGGATCTCGGCGACCACGTTGCCGAAGGTCGGCGAACCACGACGGATGTCGACGGCCACGTCCAGCACCTCGCCGCGCACGACGCGCACCAGCTTGCCTTGCGGTTTGCTGCGCTGGAAATGCAGACCACGCAGCACGTTCCGGGCGGAACGCGAATGGTTGTCCTGGACGAAGGCCAGGGTGATCCCCGCCTGCTGGGCATAGCGCTCCGCCTGGAAGGACTCCAGGAAGAAGCCGCGGTCGTCACCGAAGACCTTGGGTTCGATCAGCTTGACGTCCGGGATCGCGGTGTCGAAGACCTGCATCAGTCCTGCTCCTTGCACAAACGGGCCAGGTACTGGCCGTAGCCGGTCTTGCTCAGGGCTTCGGCCTGCAATGCCATCTGCTCGCAGGTGATCCAGCCTTTCTGGAAGGCGATCTCTTCGAGGCAGGCGACCTTCAGGCCCTGGCGTTTCTCGATGGTCTGGACGAAATGGCCGGCTTCCAGCAGGGCATCGTGGGTACCGGTATCCAGCCAGGCGAAACCACGACCCAGCAGGGAAACGTTCAGCGAGCCACGGCGCAGGTACTCGTTGTTGACGTCGGTGATTTCCAGCTCGCCGCGGGGCGACGGCTTGATGTTGGCAGCGATGTCCAGCACGTCGTTGTCGTAGAAATACAGACCGGTGACGGCGTAGTTGGATTTCGGCTTCTTGGGCTTCTCTTCGATGCTCAGGGCCTTGCCCTGCTCGTCGAACTCGACCACACCGAAACGCTCGGGGTCGGCCACGTAGTAGCCGAAGACGGTGGCGCCCTTCTCCACGCTCGCCGCCTTGAGCAGCGTCTCGCTGAAGCGCTGACCGTAGAAGATGTTGTCGCCCAGGACCAGACAGACGTTGTCATCGCCGACGAATTCGCGACCGATGATGAAGGCCTGAGCCAGGCCGTCCGGACTGGGCTGCTCGGCATAGCTCAGCTGCATGCCGAAGTGGCTGCCGTCACCGAGCATGCGCTGGAAGCCGGGCAGGTCGGCCGGCGTCGAGATGATCAGGACTTCCTGAATACCGGCCAGCATCAGCACGGACAGCGGATAGTAGATCATGGGCTTGTCGTAGATCGGCAGCGACTGTTTGGACACGCCCAGGGTAATGGGGTGCAAACGGGTACCGGAGCCACCGGCCAGCAGAATTCCCTTGTATTTGCTCATGGCAATCGTCCTCTGAAAATTGACTGTTGCTGTCGGTCGGACACGCCTGCAGGCGTGCCCGCGATAGGATCGTTAAACGGCGTCGCCGAGACGTTCGAGGCGATAGGCGCCGGACAGTACCCGCTGCCACCACTCACGATTATTCAGGTACCAGGTTACGGTCTTGCGCATGCCGGTCTCGAAGGTCTCTTCCGGCGTCCAGCCCAGTTCGCGACCGATCTTGCTGGCGTCGATGGCGTATCTCATGTCGTGACCGGGACGGTCCTTGACGAAGGTGATCAGGTCGCGATAGCGCTCGACGCCTTCGGGCTTCTGCGGAGCCAGCTCTTCGAGCAGGTCGCAGATGGTCTCGACGACCTGCAGGTTGCGCTTCTCGTTGTGACCGCCAATGTTGTAGGTCTCACCGATCTCGCCCTGAGTCACCACGGTGTAGAGGGCGCGAGCATGGTCTTCGACGAACAGCCAGTCACGCACCTGGGAGCCGTCGCCATAGACCGGCAGCGGCTTGCCGTGGATGGCATTGAGGATGACGTGGGGAATCAGCTTCTCGGGGAAGTGATAGGGGCCGTAGTTGTTCGAGCAGTTGGTCACTAGCACCGGCAGACCGTAGGTCCGGCCCCAGGCACGCACCAGGTGGTCGCTGCCGGCCTTGCTGGCCGAATAGGGCGAACTCGGCGCATAGGGGGTGGTCTCGGTGAAGAGGTCATCGGTACCGTGCAGGTCGCCGTAGACCTCGTCGGTGGAGATGTGGTGGAAACGGAAGGCGGCCTTGGCTTCCGGCGCCAACTCGTTCCAGTAGGCGCGGGTCACTTCCAGGATGACACCGGTGCCGACCACATTGGTCTGGATGAAGGCGGCAGGGCCCTCGATGGAGCGGTCCACGTGGGACTCGGCAGCCAGGTGCATGACGACATCGGGCTGGAAGGACACGAAGACCTGCTGCAGGGCGGCGAAGTCGCAGATGTCCACCTGGTGGAATTCGTAGCGGTCGGAGTCGGCGACTTCGGCCAGGGAGTCCACGTTACCGGCGTACGTCAGCTTGTCGACGTTGGCAACCTTGCATTGGGTTTCGTTGATAAGAAAACGTACCACGGCGGAACCAATGAAACCCGCGCCACCTGTTACCAGTACCTTCATCCTGAATCCTGCCTATATCGATTTGTACATCATCGCGCCCGGCGCTGCGGACGAGACATCGGAGGACGGCGCAGCCATCCCTGGCTCGGGTCACAGCCACAGCCATGCACCCAAAGACCTGAGTTAAACAGTGGCAGGAAAAGAAAGTTCAGCCTAGCGCTGGGAGGCTGCCGCTTCTGTGCTCGGCTTCAAATCCAGGCCGAGGGAAAGCGTGGACGGGATCACTCGATGGATCTCTTGCCGTGCAGCCAGTCGACGATGTCTCCCTCTGGCGAATAGCCGGCGACGGTGTCGCGCAACAGCTGCCGGACGCGAAGGTAATCACCCGCCTCGATCGCGCGATTGAGCTCGACGAGGGCGGTGCGAAAGGCATCCCAGGCCAGGAAATCTTCACTGGCGCGCATGATCTTCGGATGGGAGGTCGGACTGACATCGTCACCGATGAGCAACTCTTCATAGAGCTTTTCACCGGGTCGCAGCCCGGTGAACTCGATGGCGACATCACCATGGGGATTGGTGGGCGAGCGTACGCTCAGGCCCGACAGCTTGATCATCTGCTCGGCCAGTTCGACGATGCGCACCGGCTCGCCCATGTCGAGCACGAAGACATCTCCCCCCTCGCCCATGGCGCCCGCCTGGATGACCAGTTGGGCGGCCTCGGTGATGGTCATGAAGAAGCGCGTGATCTTGGGATGGGTGACGGTGACCGGCCCGCCCTTGCGGATCTGGGTCCGGAACAGCGGGATGACCGAACCGGACGAACCTAGCACGTTGCCGAATCTCACCATGGTGAAGCGGGTGCGATTGACCTGGTGGATGCCGTCGGCCTGACCATGCAGCACAGGCGCCGCTTCACGGCTGAGCGCCTGCAGGATCATCTCGGCCAGGCGCTTGGTACTGCCCATGATGTTGGTAGGCCGTACCGCCTTGTCGGTGGAGATCAACACGAAGCTGGTCACGCCGGCCTGGATGGCCGCCTGGGCGGCATTGAGGGTACCCAGCACGTTGTTGCCGAAACCCTCGGCGATGTTGTGCTCGACCATGGGCACGTGCTTGTAGGCGGCCGCGTGGTAAAGCGTGGCGACCTTCCAGTGTCGCATCACCTGCAGGAGCAGCGGCGCGTTGCGGATGGAACCCAGCACCGGCACCAGGGTGACCGGCAGGGCTTCGCGCTGGATATAGGCCTCCAGCTCGCGGTGGATGCTGTAGAGATTGAATTCGGCATGGTCGAGCAGGATCAGGGTGCGCGGCTTCTGGCCGATGATCTGCCGGCACAGCTCGGAGCCGATGGAGCCCCCTGCCCCGGTCACCATGACCACCTGACCGGTGATGCAGCGCGCGAAGAGTTCGGGCCGGGGGGTAACGGGATCCCGACCCAGCAAATCGGCGATGTCGACCTCCTGGAGATCGTCTACCTGCACCTTGCCGCAGGCCAGGTCGCTGATCCGCGGCACGGTTCTGACGTGCAGCGGATAGGGTTCCAGCAGCCCAAGTACTTCGCGCCGGCGTGCACGCGTAGCGGAGGGTATCGCCAAGAGGATCTCCTCGGCGCCCGTCTCGTCGATCATCTGCTGGATGTGTTTGGGAGTGTAGACCTTGAGCCCGGCGATGATGCGATTGGCGATGCTCTTGTCATCGTCGATGAAAGCTACCGGACGCATGGCCCGGCCCATGCGCAGCGCCGCGACCAGTTGGTTGCCCGCCGAGCCGGCGCCGTAGATGGCGACACGGGGCAACTCGTCCGGCTGCTTGATGAAGGGCACTGTGATAGCGCGATACCAGTCGCCCAGGAAGTACTGGCGCAGCGCGAGACGCAGGCCGCCGATCAGGATCAGGCTGACGATCCAGTAGTTGAAGATCATCGAACGCGGGACGATCTCGGGTAGATCGCGATACCAGTAAATGACTACCGATAGCAGCAGCGTCGACAACGTCACCGCCTTGGCGATGGCAATCAGAGCGTCGTTGCCTAGGTAGCGCATGACCGCGCGGTACATGCCGAAGCGGATGAACAGGGGAATGGCGATGGCCGGCGCAGTGATGAACAGCCAGGCATGCCCGCTGAAGGGCTCGATCATCTGCACGGAACCCAGGCGCAGATAGAAGGCCAACCAGAGCGAGAGCCAGATCAGCAACAGGTCGACCGCGACCTGAATGACTCGTTTTGTACGCCGGTTCAGCTTGACCAGGTGGTCACGCAACATGTCAGTGTCCCTAATCCCTGAATCCGGTGGACTGCGCAGCCATGGCTACCTCATCGGTCCCAGCATGGTATCGAAGGGCCAGGCAAAGCAAAGGCCCATAGGCAAGCAAGAGCCCCAGTATGGCACTTAAAAGCCCCAGCCCCACCAGCAAAGCGATAGGCAGCAACCAGAACAGGTTGATGGCGAGCACCGCCAGGGTCACCGGGCGATGGGCCCCGTGCCGGCGCGACGCCCACTGGTAGGCGTGGGTGCGGTGGGCTTCATAGGGCTTCTTGCCCCGGCTCAGCCGCCGCAACAGGGTCCAGGTCGCATCCACTACGAAGACGCCGAGCAGGATCAGCCAGGCCCAGAACAGCGCCAGGTCGGCCAGTGCCGCCTGCAACGACAGCATGCCGAGGATCAGACCGAGAAAACCACTGCCGACATCGCCCATGAAGATGCGCGCGGGCGGAAAATTCCAGCATAGGAAGCCACCCACGGCCGCCGCCAGCAGCAGCGGTGCGCCCAGCAAGGCGCCATGGCCGGTCATGGCATAGATCAGCGCCATGCCCAGACAGACGACGAGCGCCTCGACGCCGGCGATACCATCGATGCCGTCCATGAAGTTGTAGAGATTCAGCATCCAGACCAGATAGAGGACGCCAAGGGGCATCACCAGCCAGCCGGGCAGCCCCAGAACAGCGGACAGCTGCGCAGGAAGCGCGCCATAGCCGCCCAGCCACAGCAGGACAGCGACCGCCGCCAGGAAGTGACCCAGCAGACGCCAGCCGGCGCCCACGTGCCGATGATCGTCGACGAAGCCGAGCACCGCCACCAGCAATCCCGCCCCGATCAGTACCCCGGAAGAAGCCGCATCGAGTTGCCCCAGCAGCTGCAGCACCACACAGCCGAGCACGAACACCACGACGATCGCCAGACCGCCACCGCGCGGGGTCGGAACCTGGTGCGAACTGCGGGCATTGGGTTCATCCAGCAGGCCACCGGACAGGGCATAGCGGCGGAGCGCCGCCGTGCCTAGCCAGCTGCAGCCGCCGGCCAGGAGCAATAGGAGCAATAGGAGCAGCATCATTTCCGGCCCTCCGCACCGACCCGTTGCGCGCCCAGCGCACGCAAGGCGGCGCGTGCCGACAGCGGGGGCTGCCAGCCCAGCAAGGCCTTGGTGGGCTGGATGTCGACCTGCAGCGACCCACAGAGACGCTGCGCCACCGCACTCCGCCCCAGCAATCTGGCGCCCCATTCGAGCCAGGCAGACGGAACGGCGATCAGCCGGGGTTTCCGGCCCAGGCCTTCACCGAGGGCTTCGAGCAACTCGGCGGTGGAAAGATCGTCATCGTCGCTGACCAGCAGGATGGCACCTGCTGCCTTGGGCTCCGCGATGCACAGGATCAACAGATCGAGCAGATTCTCCAATGCGAGCAGGCTACGCCTGTTGTGCCGAATGCCTCCCAAAGGAAGCGGCACTCCCCGCGCCAGGGTGTCCAGCAGGCGGGCCACATTGGCCTTTACCCCAAGCCCGTAGATCAGCGGTGGACGCACGATGACCACTTCCAGCCCGGTCTCGGCCATCAGCGCCAACAGCTGCTGTTCGGCAGCGGCCTTGGAACGCGCGTAGGCATCGGTGGGTGCGGGAAGATCGTCAGCGCGAAAGGGCTTGCCGGGAAGGGTCCAGTCACCATTGACCTTGATGCTGCTGACGAAGATGAAGCGACGGACGCCGGCAGCCTGGGCATCCCGGGCCAACTTGAGAGTTGCCGCCCGATTCACCTCGTCGTAGCGCGCCTCGCTGGCTGCGCCGGGCTGCTCGCCCAATTGGTGGACGCGGGCGGCGAGGTGGATGACGGTATCCACCCCTGTCAGAGGCGCGGACCAATCGGTAGCGGCGGACAACTCGCGAATCACCGGAGTGACCTTGCCGTCGTCGGAGGCAGCTGCCACCTGACGTTGCGCCGCGACCACCGAATAGCCCTTGGCCTGTAGTTGCCGGACCAGGGCCGCGCCAACGAAGCCCCCCGCCCCTGTCACCAGAATCTTGCGTTCCATCAAGGTGTTGCGCCGTGCAGTCAGCCAGGAAAGGGCGCTTATGGTAAGACATTGCCCCGCAGGGGCCTAGCGACGCAAAACGCAGGCATAAAAAAGCCCGCCGAACCTGAGCGCGGCGGGCCGAAAAAACTTAAGAACCTTAGAAGGTCTTGGCGGAAGTCTGGACTTCAACGGCCTGGAAGCGCGCGGCCGGCTGGGCGACATAGTGACGCGAGAAGCTCTCGACACGCTGAGCGGGCTGCAGGAACAGCGCAACCATCCAGCTACCGGCCAGAGCGGCTACTGCCAGGAAAGGGTGGCCGAAGTGCATGCTGGTGAAGCAGGCGGCGATACCGATCCAGATGAAAAGATAGTGGCGCATGACAACTTCCTCACTCGGCGTGGACTACGAGGTCACCCAAGACCTTATGTGAAGGAAGTCTCATACAAAAATCGGAACCCGTCTACAAAAATATCAAAACGTCTTGACTTTTTTTGTAAACGTCAAAATACCGATAAAGACCTTATCGATAACGCTTTTTTGACAGCTTTGAGGAAAGCAAAAAAGACAGGAAAATCAAAACTTTGGCGAGAGACGAAGAAAAGGCGGGAAACCAGCGACGGCTTTATGGCTCCAGCTCGTTGACCCTGTCCCTCAACTCCTTACCCGGCTTGAAGTGCGGAACGAACTTGCCGTCCAGCAAGACCGACTCGCCAGTCTTGGGATTGCGCCCGGTACGCGGAGCCCGATAGTGCAGAGAGAAGCTGCCGAAACCTCGGATCTCGATACGGTCCCCGGTGGAAAGCGCCTGGGCCATCTGCTCCAGCATGGTCTTGATCGCCAGCTCGACGTCCCTGGACGACAGCTGCCCCTGATAGGAAACGATGCGCTCGATCAACTCCGACTTGGTCATGGATTTTTCCTTCGTTATCAAGCGGCTAGATCACCTTCAAGGACTTTTAGCACGCTGGCCGATTTTTGAAAAGTCAAGCTGGCGGCTTTGGCCTCCACAACTTTTTACGGGTCGTGACCACCCTGCCCGCTTTCTTCCAGACAAAAAAAAAGCGACCCCGAAGGGCCGCCTTTTATTCAAGCTCGAACTTAGTTCTGGCTTTCCATCTGCGCCTTGATCAGGTCGCCGATGGTGGTGGGGCCAGCAGCAGGCTCTTGCTTGCTACGCAGGGAGCTCATGGCTTCCTTCTCGTCGTCGACGTCCTTGGACTTGACGGAGAGGCTGATCACGCGGCTCTTGCGATCGATGCTGATGATCTTGGCTTCGACTTCGTCGCCTTCCTTCAGCACGTTACGGGCGTCTTCAACGCGATCACGGCTGATTTCGGACGCCTTCAAGACGCCTTCGATCTCGCTGCCCAGGGTGATGACAGCGCCCTTGGCATCGACTTCCTTGACGGTACCGCGCACGATGGTGCCTTTCTCGTTCAGGGAGGCGTAGTTGGAGAACGGATCGTCTTCCAGCTGCTTGATGCCCAGGGAGATGCGCTCGCGCTCCGGATCAACGGACAGGATCACAGTGTCCAGCTCGTCACCCTTCTTGAAGCGACGCACGGCTTCTTCGCCGGTTTCGTTCCAGGAGATGTCGGACAGGTGTACCAGGCCATCGATGCCGCCTTCCAGACCAATGAAGATACCGAAATCGGTGATCGACTTGATGGTGCCGGAGATGCGGTCGCCCTTGTTGAACTGACCCGAGAACTCTTCCCACGGGTTAGCGCGGCACTGCTTGATGCCCAGGGAGATACGACGACGCTCTTCGTCGATATCCAGAACCATGACTTCCACTTCGTCGCCGACCTGAACGACCTTGGACGGGTGGATGTTCTTGTTGGTCCAATCCATTTCGGAAACGTGCACCAGGCCTTCCACGCCCTCTTCCAGCTCGGCGAAGCAGCCGTAGTCGGTGAGGTTGGTGACGCGCGCCTGAACGCGGGTGCCTTCCGGGTAACGGGCCTTGATGGCGACCCACGGATCTTCGCCCAGCTGCTTCAGACCCAGGGAGACGCGGTTGCGCTCGCGGTCGAACTTCAGCACCTTGACGTCGATCTCGTCGCCGACATTGACGATTTCCGACGGATGCTTGATACGCTTCCAGGCCATGTCGGTGATGTGCAGCAGGCCGTCTACGCCGCCCAGGTCGACGAACGCACCGTAGTCGGTGAGGTTCTTGACGATACCCTTGACTTGCTGGCCTTCCTGCAGGGATTCCAGCAGAGCTTCACGCTCGGCGCTGTTCTCGGCTTCCAGGACGCTACGACGGGAAACGACAACGTTGTTGCGCTTCTGGTCCAGCTTGATGACCTTGAACTCGAGTTCCTTGCCTTCCAGGTGAGTGGTGTCACGCACCGGACGGACATCGACCAGGGAGCCCGGCAGGAACGCGCGGATGCCGCTGACGTCGACGGTGAAACCGCCCTTGACCTTGCCGTTGATGACACCCTTGACCACTTCGTCGGCGCTGAACGCGGCTTCCAGGACCAGCCAGGACTCGGCGCGCTTGGCCTTTTCGCGAGACACTTTGGTTTCGCCGAAACCGTCTTCGACGGCATCCAGGGCTACGTGGACTTCGTCACCCACGTTGATGGTCAGCTCGCCTTGTTCGTTGTAGAACTGCTCGAGCGGAACCAGGCCTTCGGATTTCAGGCCGGTATCGACCACAACCCAGTCGCCATCGATCGACACCACGGTGCCGACGATGATGGCGCCCGGCTGCATGTCGAGGGATTTCAGACTTTCTTCAAAGAGTTCTGCGAAGCTTTCGCTCATGTTTATACCTGTTGTATGGATACCCGATGTATCCGGCTACCGCATGACCAGCCCATGCGGGGTGAGTGGTTACCATCCGGCTGCCGGGATGCGACTGGTTCCCGGCAGCTTTCACCGACGACTCGGATGAGTCTCGGCCTTCATCCCGCCAGGTCGCGTTCGGCGGCCAGGGTCAGGATGCGTTCCAATACCTGTTGTATGGAGAGATGCGTGGAATCCAGCTCGACGGCATCGTCGGCCGGCTTGAGCGGAGCAACGCTACGCTGACTATCGCGGGCGTCCCGCTCACGGATCTCTTCCAGGAGGGCAGGCAAGCTAACATTTTCGCCCTTCTGCTTCAACTGAAGATAACGCCTCTGTGCCCGTTCCTCGGCACCGGCGGTCAGAAAGATCTTCAGCTCGGCGTCCGGGAACACCACGGTGCCCATGTCGCGACCGTCGGCGACCAGACCGGGCGCTTCGCGGAACGCCTGCTGGCGCTGCAGCAGGGCATCGCGCACGGCCGGCAGGGTGGCGACCTGGGAGGCACCGGCGCCGACTTCCTCGGTCCGGATGACATCGGTGACGTCCTCGCCTTCGAGAATGATGCGCTGGCCGTGTTCATGGCCGGCGAGGAACTGGACGTCCAGATGGGCCGCCAGCAGCTTGAGCGACTCCTCGTTGGTGTAGTCCACGCCATGGTTGCGCGCAGCGAAGGCCAGCAGGCGATAGAGCGCGCCGGAATCCAGCAGATTCCAGCCGAGCTGCCGGGCGACCAGCGCCGCGAGGGTGCCTTTCCCCGAACCGCCGGGACCATCGAGGGTGATGACGGGTGCGGTACTGCTCATGAGTGCCCCTCCGTAAGAGAATGATGGGCGGCGACCTGGGCGCCAGCCTGGGTACGACTGGCGAGGATGCGCCCGAAGTATTCGCGCGCGCCGCGCGCATGGGTCAGCACCTCCATGAGGAACTGACCATCGCCGGCCTGGATGGCGCCGCGCAGTTCGTCGAGATCGGTGCGATAGGTGTCCAGCGCCTGCAGCACGGCTTCGCGGTTGGCGATGAAGATGTCGTGCCACATGGTCGGATCGCTGCCGGCGATGCGGGTGAAATCGCGAAAGCCACCAGCGGCGTAGTGGAAGATTTCGCGGTTCTCGCTGCGCTTGGCCAGGGAGTCCACCAGATTGAAGGCAAGTAGATGGGGCAGATGGCTGGTGGCGGCGAGAACCTGGTCGTGGTGCTCGACGGTCATGTGCTCGACATCGGCCCCTATGGCGCGCCAGAGCCGATCGACCTTGTCCAGATCGGTCGGCAGGGTTTCTTCCAGGGGCGTCAGGATGACCTTGTGGCGATTGAACAGCGCCGCATTGGCCGCCGTGACGCCACTGCGCTCGGAGCCGGCGATGGGATGACCCGGCACGAAGCGCAGCGACTGGCCGGCGAAGGCCCGCCGCGCAGCGCGTACCACATTGCCCTTGGCGCTGCCGACGTCGGTGAGGATGGCGCCCTGCAGTGGCAGGGCCGCAAGATCGGCCAGCACCCGCTCCATGGCGAGAATCGGTACGGCGAGCTGGATGACGTCGGCACCCGGGCAGGCCTCGGCCAGCTCGGCGACGCAGCGGTCGACGACGCCCAGTTCGACCGCCAGCCGGCGAGTCTCCGGATCCCGGTCGACCCCGACCACCTCACGGCAGAGGCCGCTGGCGCGGGCGCCCTTGGCGAAGGAGCCGCCGATCAGGCCCAGGCCGACAACGACGAGACGTTCGATCAGGGGGGTGGCCACTTCAGCCACGACCCAGGACCTTGCTCAGCGCCGCCAGGAAACGAGCATTTTCCGCTTCGGTGCCGATGGAGACGCGCAGGAAGGTAGGCATGCCATAGCCGGCGACGGGCCGCACGATGACGCCCTCCTGCAGCAGCCCCTGGTTGATCGGCGCGGCCTCGCGCCCCAGGTCCACGGCAATGAAATTGCCACGGGAGGGGATCCACTTGAGGTCGAGATCGCGGAAACCGGCTTCCAGCTGGGCCATGCCGGCATCGTTGAGGGCGCGGCTGCGGGCCAGGTAATCGCTATCGGCCAAAGCCGCACAGGCCGCCGCCTGGGCCAGGCTGTTGACGTTGAACGGCTGGCGCACCCGGTTGAGGACATCGGCCACGGTCGGCGAGGAGAAGGCATAGCCGACGCGCAGGGCAGCCAGGCCATAGGCCTTGGAAAAGGTCCGCGAGACGATGAGGTTGGGATACTGGGCCAGGAACGCCAGGCCGTCCGGCAGTTCATCACCTTCGGCGTATTCGATGTAGGCCTCGTCCAGTACCACCAGGACGTGCTCGGGTACGCGGGCGAGGAAGCGCGCCAGGGCCTCGCTGTCGAACCAGGTGCCGGTGGGATTGTTGGGGTTGGCGACGAAGACCACCCGGGTGTCGGCATCGACGGCGGCGAGCATGGCCTCGAGGTCATGCCCGTAGTCCTTGGCCAGGACGCTACGGCCTTCCGCACCGATGGCCAGGGTCACCAGGGGATAGACGGCGAAGGCATGCTCGCTGAACACGGCGTTGTAGCCGGGTGCCAGGTAGGCGCGGGCGACCAGTTCGAGGATGTCGTTGGAGCCGTTGCCCAGGGTGATGCCAGTGGCGGCCACGCCGAAACGCTCGCTCAGGGCCTGCTTGAGGTCGAAGGCGTTGCCATCGGGATAGCGGGTCAGCTCGGCCAGTTCGGCGCGGATGGCGTCGAGGGCCTTGGCGCTGGGCCCGAGGGGGTTCTCGTTGCTGGCGAGCTTGACGATGCTGGCCGGCGCCATACCCAGCTCGCGGGCCAGTTCATCGACGGGCTTGCCGGGCACGTAGGGCGAAAGTTTCTGTACGCCGGGAAGGGCTTGTGCCAGGAAATCGCAGCTCATGGAGACCTCTTCAACTTGCGATGACGACGGTCGGGCCGCCGAAAATGGGCGCCATCTTAAAGCCAAGGCGGGTCGCGGACCAATCGAAGTTGCGCCTGCGCGACGGAAAGCCCCTCGCTGATGGCGCTGTAACGACCCGGTCACGGGTTGATCGTCAGGGTCAGATCGAGGATCGCGCGCCGGTCGGCAATCCGGCCTGGCGATGGAGATTGACCGCCAGGGCGATCATCCGCGTCGCGTTGAGCAAGGCCAGCACGTGTTCCGGCACAGTGTGCCGCTGGGAGGTCATGGGTCCGTCCTGGCGCAAGCGAGAGGCCGACCCCAGGGCGGGTCGGCCGGAAGCCGGTTAGCCGAGTTCGGCCAGCAGCTTCTCCCACTCCTTGGTTTCCTTCTTGGAAGGCGCACCCAGCAACTCGACCGCCTGGCGCAGGCGGAAGCGGGTGAGGTCCGGCCCGAGGATTTCCATGGCATCCAGCACCGAGACCGAACTGGCCTGGCCGGTGATGGCGGCGAACAGCAGCGGCATGACGTCGCGCAGCTTGAGCTGCTGGTGCTCGGCGACGGCCTGGATCACCGCGGTGATGCGCTCCTTGTCCCACTGGCGCAGGGCTTCGAGCTTCCACAGCAGCAGCTGCATGACCAGGCGGACCTGGTCGGCGGACAGCTTCTTGTGCTGGAACAGCGCCGGATCCAGATTCAGGGCGCCACTGAAGAAGAAGCCGGCCAGTGGGGCGATCTGGCTGAAGGTCTCGACGCGCTGCTGCACCAGGGGGGCGATCTTGAGCAGGTACTCGGGATTGAGCGCCCATTGCTGCACCTCGGCGGCGAAGCGCTCGGGGCTCAGCTCGCGCAGCCACTGGCCGTTGAGCCAAGAGAGCTTCTCGACGTCGAAGATCGGACCGCCCAGGGACACGCGCTGGAGGTCGAAATGCTCGACCATCTCGTCTAGGGTGAACTTCTCGCGCTCGTCGGGCATGGACCAGCCCATGCGGCCGAGGTAGTTGAGCATGGCCTCGGGCAGGTAGCCCATGCGCTGGTAGAAGGTCACCGAGGTGGGATTCTTGCGCTTGGAAAGCTTGCTCTTGTCCGGATTGCGCAGCAGCGGCATGTAGCAGAGTTGGGGCTGTTCCCAGCCGAAGTACTCGTAGAGCTTGATCAGCTTGGGCGCCGAGGGCAGCCACTCCTCGCCACGCAGGACGTGGGTGATGCCCATCAGGTGGTCGTCGACCACGTTGGCCAGGAAATAGGTGGGCAGGCCGTCGGCCTTCATCAGCACCTGCATGTCCATGCGATCCCAGGGGATCTCGACATCACCACGCAGCAGGTCGGGAACGACGCAGACGCCCTCCTCCGGCACCTTCATGCGGATCACATAGGGCTGGCCGGCGTCCAGGCGCTGTTGCACCTCGTCCTGGCTCAGGCGCAGGCCGCGACCGTCGTAGCGCGGGGTCTCGCCGCGCGCCTGCTGCTCGGCACGCATCTGGTCGAGTTCTTCGGGCGTGGCGAAGCAGTAGAAGGCATGGCCCTTCTCCACCAGCTCACGAGCGTACTTCCAGTAGATCTCACCGCGTTCGCTCTGCCGATAGGGGCCATGGGGGCCACCGACGTCCGGGCCCTCGTCCCACTCGATGCCCAGCCAGCGCAGAGCATCGTAGATCTGTTGTTCGGATTCGCGGGTCGAACGGACCTGGTCGGTATCCTCGATGCGCAGAATGAACTGCCCCCCGTGCTGACGGGCGAAGCAGAGGTTGAACAGGGCGATATAGGCGGTACCGACATGCGGGTCGCCGGTGGGCGACGGCGCGATGCGCGTGCGAACGGTGGTCATCGGCTTTCTCGAAAAACGCGAAGGGGCAAAGGCGGAATGGTAGCAGCGCCGGGGTCGGCGCTGCCAGTTGGAGCAGGCTTACACCTGGACCAGGCGCTCGCGCAGCGCCTGGATCTCGTCACGCAGCTGGGCAGCGGACTCGAACTGCAGGTCGCGCGCCAGTTGCAGCATCTTTTCTTCGAGCTGACGGATGCGCTTGCCGATCTCGCTCGGCGAGCGCAGTTCGGCGGCGTACTCACCCTGCTCCTCGGCGGCCTTGGCCACGCGACGCTTGCCCTTGGCACCCGGGGCCGCGGCGCCTTCCATGATGTCGCGAATGTCCTTCTTGATACCCTGGGGCACGATGCCGTGCTCTTCGTTGAAGGCCAGCTGCTTGTTGCGCCGGCGTTCGGTCTCGTCGATGGCCCGCTGCATGGAGCCGGTCATGTTGTCGGCATAGAGGATGGCCTTGCCGTTGAGGTTGCGCGCCGCCCGGCCGATGGTCTGGATCAGCGAGCGCTCGGAACGCAGAAAGCCTTCCTTGTCGGCGTCGAGCACCGCCACCAGGGAGACCTCGGGCATGTCCAGGCCCTCGCGCAAGAGGTTGATGCCCACCAGCACGTCGAAGGTGCCCAGGCGCAGGTCGCGGATGATCTCCACCCGCTCCACGGTGTCGATGTCCGAGTGCAGGTAGCGCACCCGCACGTCGTGATCGGCCAGGTAGTCGGTGAGGTCCTCGGCCATGCGCTTGGTCAGGGTGGTACAGAGCACCCGCTCCTCCTGGGCCACGCGCAGGCGGATCTCGGAGAGCAGATCGTCCACCTGGGTGGTGGCCGGACGGATCTCGATGATGGGGTCGACCAGGCCGGTGGGGCGCACCACCTGCTCGACCACGCGGCCGGCGTGTTCTTCCTCATAGGGACCGGGGGTCGCCGAGACGAAGATGGTCTGGGGCGCGCCGGCTTCCCATTCCTCGAACTTGAGCGGCCGGTTGTCCAGCGCCGAGGGCAGGCGGAAGCCGTATTCCACCAGGGTTTCCTTGCGCGAGCGGTCGCCCTTGAACATGGCGCCGATCTGCGGAACGGTGACGTGGGATTCGTCGATTACCAGCAGGGCATTGCTCGGCAGATAGTCATAGAGGGTGGGGGGCGGCTCGCCCGGACCACGCCCGGACAGGTAGCGGCTGTAGTTCTCGATGCCGTTGCAATAGCCCAGTTCGAGGATCATCTCCAGGTCGAAGCGAGTGCGCTGCTCCAGCCGCTGGGCTTCGAGCAGACGATTCTGGCTGCGCAGCCATTCGAGGCGGTCGGCGAGCTCCAGCTTGATGTTCTCGATGGCGCCCAGCAGGGTCTCGCGCGGCGTGGCGTAGTGGGTCTTGGGATAGAAGGTGAAGCGCGGCAGTTTGCGGATCACCTCGCCGGTCAGCGGATCGAAGGCCGACAGACTCTCCACCTCGTCGTCGAACAGCTCGATACGCACCGCTTCCAGATCGGATTCCGCGGGGAAGATGTCGATGACGTCGCCGCGTACCCGGAAGGTGGCGCGGGCGAATTCCATGTCGTTGCGGCTGTACTGCAACTCGGCCAGCCGGCGCAGGATGGTGCGCTGGTCGATGCGGTCGCCGCGATCCAGGTGCAAGACCATCTTCAGGTAGGCCTCGGGACTGCCCAGGCCGTAGATGGAGGATACCGAGGCGACGATGATGGCGTCCTTGCGCTCCAGCAAGGCCTTGGTGGCGGACAGGCGCATCTGCTCGATGTGATCGTTGATGGACGAGTCCTTCTCGATGAAGGTGTCCGACGAGGGCACATAGGCTTCCGGCTGGTAGTAGTCGTAGTAGGAGACGAAGTACTCCACCGAGTTGTTCGGGAAGAAGGCCTTGAATTCGCCATAGAGCTGGGCGGCCAGGGTCTTGTTCGGCGCCAGCACCATGGTCGGGCGCTGCACCTGGGCGATGACGTTGGCGATGCTGAAGGTCTTGCCCGAGCCGGTCACGCCGAGCAGGGTCTGATGCGACAGGCCCGCCTCCAGGCCTTCCACCATCTGGCGAATGGCTTCGGGCTGGTCGCCGGCCGGGGTGTAGCGGGTGGAGAGCTGGAATGCGGACATGGCTGCCTCAGTAGCGCGGAAATGCACGGACACCACCGCGCTGACGCAAGGCCAGGGCGGTGTGGGCGAGGAAAAAGCTGGAAGCCCCTAGATGAGGTCGCATGCGCCCCTTTGCAATCCGCCCGCAGCGCCGCACGTCAGGAAATCTCCTACCGAGGTCGGGTCGCGATGGTGCCTGCAGGGGGCTATACTCCTGGTTCCTAAGCGTTCCGCCCTTCCCTTCACCCCTCATTCGAGCCCCTGCCCCATGAGTTTGTTCTCCGCCGTCGAAATGGCACCCCGCGACCCCATCCTTGGCCTGAACGAGGCCTATAACGCCGACGCCCGTCCGCACAAGGTCAATCTGGGCGTGGGGGTCTACTACGACGAGCAGGGCCGCATTCCGCTGCTGCGCGCCGTGGCCGAGGCCGAGCGCCAGCGCGTGGCCGCTCAGGCGCCGCGTGGCTACCTGCCCATCGAGGGCATCGCCGCCTACGACCAGGCCGTGCAGCACCTGCTGTTCGGCGCCGAGTCGAGCCTGGTGCGCGAAGGTCGCGCCATCACCGTCCAGGCCGTCGGCGGCACCGGCGCCTTGAAGATCGGTGCCGACTTCCTCAAGCGGCTGCTGCCGGATGCCGTGGTCGCCATCAGTGACCCGAGCTGGGAAAACCACCGCGCGCTGTTCGAGGGCGCCGGTTTTCCCGTGCAGAACTATCGCTACTACGACGCCGCCAGCAATGGCCTGAACCGCGCCGGTTTCCTGGCCGACCTCCAGGCATTGCCGGAGCGCTCAGTGGTAGTGCTGCACGCCTGCTGCCACAACCCCACCGGCGTGGATCTGCAACCGGCCGATTGGCAAGCGGTGCTGGACGTGGTCAAGGCGCGTAACCTGGTGCCCTTCCTCGACATCGCCTACCAGGGCTTTGGCGACGGCATCGAGGAAGACGCCCAGGCCGTACGCCTGTTCGCCGATTCCGGTCTGACCTTCCTGGTCTCCAGCTCCTTCTCCAAGTCCTTCTCCCTGTACGGCGAGCGGGTCGGCGCCTTGACCCTGGTCAGCGAAAGCCGCGAGGAAAGCGCCCGGGTGCTGTCCCAGATCAAACGGGTCATTCGCACCAACTACTCCAACCCGCCGACCCATGGCGCCACCATCGTCGCCAGCGTGCTGAGCAATCCCGAGCTGCGCGCCCTGTGGGAAGCCGAGCTGGGGGAAATGCGCCAGCGCATTCGCACCATGCGCAACGCCCTGGTGGAAGGCTTGGCCGCGGCTGGCGCTACCCGCGACTTCGCCTTCGTCAACGCCCAGCGCGGCATGTTCTCCTACTCCGGCCTCACCGCCGAGCAGGTCGAGCGGCTGAAGAGCGAATTCGGCATCTATGCGGTCAGTACCGGACGCATCTGTGTGGCCGCGTTGAACGAGCGCAATCTGCCGCCCACCATCCAGGCCATCGCCGCGGTATTGCAGGGCTGACGACGAGCGTTCGGCGGCCCGTTTTTCTGGTGCCACCGAGGCTTGACTTCCCGTTATCTATCAGTAAGATACGCCCCGTTGTTCCGCGATAGCTCAGTCGGTAGAGCAAATGACTGTTAATCATTGGGTCCCTGGTTCGAGTCCAGGTCGCGGAGCCAAAATCTGAAAAAGCCCGTAGCGGGCGACCGCTACGGGCTTTTTCATGGGCGCGATTTGGTCAGCGCCACAGCTGTCGAGTACTTAGACAGGATTCATTTGAGCACCGGGCGCTGGGCAACTGCGGTGCAACGCCTCCAGATCCCAGGGTTTGGGCAGAAAGGTCGCCCGCGCCGCGCGAGCAGGGTTGTCGTCGCAATAGCCCGAGGTGATGACGATGGGCAGGTGGGCCTGACGGCCACGCGCCTGGAGTGCCAGATCCACACCACTCAGAAGACCCGGCATCCGCACATCGGTAAAGAGCAGATCCAGCTTGGGCTGCGCTTCCTGCAAGAAGGCGCAGGCGGCATCCGCGCTGCCAAAGGCATACACCTGGTAACCCCAGCCTTCGAAGAGTTCCTGCAACAGCTCGCGCAGAACAGGCTCATCCTCGGCGACTAGCACACGCTGGCGATTCATGAGCGGATCCTGTGATTGAAAGATTTCAATCGTTTGACCATAGCAATCCACTAGCGTCTTGAGCTGTACGACCAAGGGCACTGTTGTACAAGAAACATACCTGACCGATTAGCGAGCGGGGGAAACGGCCGAGGCGGTCCAACTCTTGTACAAGCTGCCGCCGTCGGACCGGGCAAAGCCACCTTTGGTGCGCTCATCCCCCTAAGCGAGACCGCTATACGTTAAGCTTGCGCCGCCGTTGTCTACCCCACAGGTTAGAGCCTTGGATCCGTCGTCTCGTTGTCATTGGATCAGCGATCTCAGCAGCAGGATCCGCGCTCGCCCGGTACTGGCCTACGGCCTCGCGCTGCTGGCGTTCGCCCTGGCCCTGGCGGCACGCTTCGCCCTGGTGGACGTCCTGCTGCAGGGCTTTCCCTACCTCACCTTCTTTCCCGCCGTCATCCTGACCACCTTCTTTTGCGGCAGCCGCGCCGGCACCCTGTGCGCCGTGCTGTCCGGGTTGGCCGCCTGGTACTTCTTCATTCCTCCGGGCTGGACCTTCGATGTCGGCGCCCAGGGCTTTCTGGCCCTGGCCTTCTACGTGGTCATCGTCGGTGTGGACATCGCCCTGATCCACTACATGCATAGAGCAAGCGCCCGGCTGCGCGCCGAACAGAAGGTGATCCACGACCTTTACAACGTCCAGACGACGATGTTCCAGGAGTTGCAGCACCGGGTCGCCAACAACATCCAGTTCATCGCCTCGTTGCTCATGCTGCAGCAACTCAAGTTGCCCGGAGACAGCCAGGCGTCCCAGGCCCTGGAAGAGGCGCGCTCGCGACTGGAGAGCATCTCGCGCATTCATCGGCGCCTGCACGACCCCGCCGATGCCGACCAGCCAGTGGCTCACCACCTGCAGCTGCTGACCAATGACCTGCTGGCCGCCGCGGGACAGGCCAATGTCTCCTGCGCCATCACTGCCGAGCCGCTGAATTTCGACCTTCCCCGCCTGACCACCCTGTCGATGCTGGTGGCCGAGGTGGTGACCAACTCCCTCAAGCACGCCTTCGACGCCAGCCAGCGTGGGCTGATCAGCATCAGCCTGCAACGCGACGACGATCAGCGACTGCTGTTGCGCATCGCCGACAATGGTCGGGGCATGCCGCAGCAGTTCAATCCGCGCACCAGCCAGCGCCTGGGCTTCAAGATCATCAACAGCCTGGCCGAACAGCTCGGCGGCGAAGCCCGCTATCGCAACGACAATGGCACCGTGGTCGAGGTGCAGCTGGCCGCCTAGTGCAACGGCCTCACAGACACCCGGGCGCGGCTAAAACCCTATACAATGCGCGGCTTTTCCAGCCAGGTGTCCTTCGACATGACCGCTCTGCCGCCCTGCCCCCTCTGTGCTTCCGAATACACCTACGCCGACGGCGCTCAGCTGATCTGTCCGGAGTGCGCCCACGAATGGACGCCCGGTGACACCGGCGCCACGGACGAGGCCAAGGTGATCCGCGATGCGGTCGGCAATACCCTGCAGGACGGCGACACCGTCAGCGTGATCAAGGATCTCAAGGTCAAGGGCTCGTCCCTGGTGGTCAAGGTCGGCACCAAGGTCAAGAACATCCGCCTGGTCGATGGCGATCACGACATCGACTGCAAGATCGAGGGCATAGGTGCGATGAAGCTCAAATCCGAGTTCGTCAAAAAGGTCTGATCGTCGTGCCGGGGTGTTCCCTGGCGGAGCGATGGCCTACCCTTGAGGCTCTTTTCCTCCTGCCAAGGACTCTCCATGTCTTATCGCTTTCTCCGCCCGGCCCTGTTCCTCGCGCCCCTGCTGCTCGCCGGCCAGGCCTTCGCCCAGTCGGCGCCTGCCAACGCCCAGGAACCCCAGCCGTCGGTCACGGAGAAGTATGGCGACTGGCAGGTGATCTGCCGCATCGCCCGTAATGCGGACCGTTCCGTACAGCTGTGCGCCATCACCCAGCAGAAGGACAGCGCCAAGGGCCAGCGCATGCTGGTCACCGAGCTGCGCCCCAATCGCGAAGGCGTGGACGGCATCCTGGTGCTGCCCTTCGGCGTGGCGGTGACCAAGCCGATCTCGCTGCAGATCGACAAGCGCAGCCTGGAGAATCGGCCCTTCCATACCTGCATCCCCCAGGGCTGCGTGGTGCCGGTGGAATTCGTCGGTGACGTCTTCAAGCAGCTGCAGCGCGGTGGGCGCCTGACCGTGACCACCCCGGTCGCCAACGGCGAGACCGCCAGCGAAAGCCTGTCGCTCAAGGGCTTCTCCAAGGCCTATGACCGCGCCAAGGAACTGACCAAGCCGCTGTGATCGCTACTGCACCGGCAGGAAGTTGATGAACAGCAGGCTCTGGGCGTAGTTGACGCCGATGCGCCGATAGCGCTCGTCCAGCAACTGGGCGAGCAGGTCCAGGCGAGCGACGATCTTGCCGAACTCGGTGGCGAAGCTGAGGTTGCTGCCCTCCTCCGAGATCTCGTTGGCGAACAGCAGCGGTTCGCCCTCGGCGTTCTTGCGCTGGCCGAGCAGCCAGGTGGCCTTCTCGATGTTGCGGGCCGCGTTGTTGACGAAGCGCGCATTCACCACATCGGTGATGTAGAACTCGGTGCGATTGCCGTGGGCGGCGATGATCATGCTGCCGATGGCATAGATGAAAGCACCGACGCGGTCACCCTGGTAATCGTCACCCAGCACGTAGCTCAGGGCCGCCACGTCCTTGCGTCCGCCCAGTGCCGGCAGGCTGCGCTGCTGCTCGATGGCCATGCGGATCTCGCGCTCGGCGCTGGCGGCATCGGGCAGCCCAGTCTTCTTCCATTCGGCCGGATTGCGCAGGTAGAGCTTGTTCATCAGCCGGTAGAGACTCTGCAGATTGGCCTGCATGGCGAGGGTAGCCATGCGGTCGGAGCTGGTCTGCAGGAATTCGCTGGGGCGGGTCTTGCCGAATTGCCGGGCAATGTCCTGAGCGGACTGGCTGCTACAGCCGGTCAGACTCGCGAGCAGGAGGCCAATCACACACCCGAGACGGGCGACGGCTGTGAAGGTAGGGGCAGGCATGGAAGCTTCGGCAATGGAGGGCAGCCGAAGGGTAAAGCCTTCCCTGGCCGGCCCGCTGTGCGGCAGGCCAAGGAATGAGCCTTTCCGAGCTTATTTAAAGGCTCGCGAGCTAGAGACAAACAAGGCGAAAATGCCTGAGGAAGCGGACCGGGCTGGCGACCCAGGGCATTTTCAACGCCGTTTGGCCGACGCGCAGCAGCCTTTAAACAGGCTCAACCGTTGCTGGGGAAGGCGAACTGCGAAGCCTCCTGGGTCTCACGTTGCGGCCAACGCTGGGTGATGGTCTTGCGACGGGTGTAGAAGCGCACACCGTCGGGGCCATAGGCGTGGAGGTCGCCGAACAGCGATCTCTTCCAGCCGCCGAAGCTGTGGTAGGCCACCGGCACTGGCAACGGCACGTTGATGCCAACCATGCCCACTTCGATCTGATCGGCGAACAGCCGCGCCGCTTCGCCGTCGCGGGTGAAGATGCAGGTGCCATTGCCGTATTCGTGGGCATTGATCAGGGCGATGCCCTCTTCCAGGCTCTTGACCCGCACCACGCAGAGCACCGGTCCGAAGATCTCTTCCTTGTAGATGCGCATCTCCGGGGTGACCTGATCGAACAGGCAGCCACCGAGGAAGAAGCCTTCTTCGTGATCGGCGACCTTGAGGCTGCGGCCGTCCACCACCAGCTTGGCGCCAGCGGCGACGCCATCGACGACGTAGCCGGTGACCTTGTCCAAATGCGCGCCGGTCACCAGTGGGCCCATGTCCAGGCCGCACTGGGTGCCGGGGCCAACCTTGAGCTTCTCGATCTCTGGCACCAGTCGGGCGATCAGGGCATCGGCGACCTGGTCACCGACGCAGACCGCCACCGAGATGGCCATGCAGCGTTCGCCGCAGGAGCCATAGGCGGCGCCCATCAGAGCATTGACGGTATTGCCGAGGTCGGCATCGGGCATGACCACCGCGTGGTTCTTGGCGCCGCCCAGGGCCTGGACGCGCTTGCCCTTGGCGGTGCCGCGGGCATAGATGTATTCGGCGATGGGGGTGGAGCCGACGAAGCTCAGCGCCTTGACCTCGGGGGCGTCGATCAGGCCGTCCACGGCTTCCTTGTCACCGTGCACCACGTTGAGCACGCCCTTGGGCAGGCCGGCTTCCTCGAACAGCTGGGCGATGGCCAGGGTGGAACTGGGGTCGCGCTCGCTGGGCTTGAGGATGAAGGTGTTGCCGCAGGCGATGGCCAGCGGATACATCCACAGCGGCACCATGGCCGGGAAGTTGAAGGGGGTGATGCCGGCTACCACGCCCAGGGGCTGGAAGTCGGACCAGGTGTCGATGCTCGGACCGGCGTTGCGGTTGTATTCGCCCTTGAGCAGCTCGGGTGCGGCAGTGGCGTATTCGACGTTCTCGATGCCACGGCGCAATTCGCCGGCGGCATCTTCCAGGGTCTTGCCGTGCTCTTCGCTGATCAGCTGCACCAGGCGGTCTTCGTTGCTTTCCAGCAGCTGCTTGAAGCGGAACAGCACCTGGGCGCGCTTGGCCGGTGGGGTGTTGCGCCAGGCGGGAAAGGCGGCCTGGGCGGCGTCGACGGCCTGCTGCAGAGTGGCCGCATCGGCCAAGGGCACTTCGCGGATCACTGCACCCGTGGAGGGGTTGTAGACGGGTGCGCGACGGCTGCCACCGTCGACCAGCTGGCCGCCGATGAGATGCTTGAGGCTCATGAAAGGACTCCTTGTACGAGGGATGGGCGCTCCCGCTGAGGAGCGCCGGAAAGAGGGTCAGTCGAGGCGATTGAGGACATCACCGACCGCGGCGAAGACACGATCCAGGTCTTCGATCCTGGCGTTGAAGGTAGGCCCGAATTGCAGGGTGTCGCCACCGAAACGCACATAGAAGCCGGCCTTCCACAGGGCGATACCGGCCTCGAACGGGCGGATTACCGCATCGCCATCGCGCGGGGCGAGCTGCAGGGCACCGGCTAGGCCGCAATTGCGAATGTCCACCACGTGCTTGGCCCCCTTGAGGCCATGCAGCGAGGCCTCGAACTTGGGTGCCAACTCGGCGGCCTGTTGTACGAGGTTCTCCCGCTCCATGAGCTCCAGCGCCGCCAGACCCGCGGCACAGGCCACCGGATGAGCCGAATAGGTGTAGCCGTGGGGAAACTCGACCATGTGCTCAGGGGTGGCCTGGTTCATGAAAGTGTCGTAGATGGCGCTGCTGGCGATCACCGCGCCCAGGGGCACGGCGCCGTTGGTGACTTGCTTGGCGACGTTCATCAGGTCTGGCGTCACGCCGAAGTATTCGGCGCCGGTGTGACGTCCCATGCGGCCAAAGGCAGTGATGACCTCGTCGAAGATCAGCAGGATGTCGTGCTGGGTGCAGATCTCGCGCAGGCGTTGCAGATAGCCCACCGGCGGCACGATCACCCCGGCCGAGCCGGACATGGGCTCGACGATGACGGCCGCGATATTGGAGGCATCGTGCAGCTCGATGAGCTTGAGCAGCTCGTTGGCCAGCTCGACGCCGCCGGTCTCGGCCATGCCCTTGGTGAAGGCCATGCCCGGTTGCAGGGTATGGGGCAGATGGTCGACGTCCATGAAGGAGCCGTACAGCTTCCGGTTGCCGCCGATGCCGCCCAGGCTGGTGCCGGCAATGTTGACGCCGTGGTAGCCGCGGGCCCGGCCGATCAGCTTGGTCTTGGCCGGTTGCCCCTTGATGCGCCAGTAGGCCCGCGCCAGCTTGACCGAGGTGTCGGCGCTCTCGGAACCCGAGCCGGTGAAGAAGACATGATCCAGACCGGCCGGGGTCAGTTCGGCCATCTTTTCGGCCAGCTGGAAGGACAGCGGATGGCCGTACTGGAAGCCTGGCGAATAGTCGAGGGTACCCAGCTGACGTGCCACGGCCTCCTGGATCTCCTTGCGCGAGTGACCGGCGCCGCAGGTCCAGAGTCCGGAGAGGCTGTCGTAGATGCGCCGACCCTGGTCGTCCGTCAGCCAGCTGCCCTCGGCGGCCACCACGATGCGCGGATCCTTCTGGAAGGCGCGATTGGCGGTGAAGGGCATCCAGTGGGCGCGCAGATTGAGCTGCGCGGCGACGGGTGGGGAAACGGTCAGCGGCTGGTTCATGACAGGGCCTCGGGGCGGTGACGTTGAGCCTGCAGAGTACGTTCAGCTTTGCGTGAGTTAAATGGTTTTTTTCTCACACTTGGATTCAGTAAAAATCACGTTAAGTCTCTGGTTCCGTTTTTGGGAAATTTTTTTCCTGCCGCGGTAAGTAGCCTTTTATTTCGGCATATCAAGGATTTACCGGCTGAGCTCAACTGGAGCTGCAGCACTTTTACGGCAGCGCTGCTGAGGAAGCCCGTTGACAGTCCCAATTCGCCACTCCTAATCTGCATGCAGCGCTGAATACAACGAAATACACAAAAAAGCTTTTTTGCCTCCTGCCTATAACAATCGTCCAAATGGAGTAGCAGCTATGGCTCGGCGTCTATCGCGTTCGCAATCCCTTCGTGCAGTCCTAGGTAGTCTGGCAATCGCCGGCGCCCTGCTCTGGCAGCCGGCCGCTCAGGCCGAGCAGGCCGGCGTGTGGCAGCAAGTCCAGAAAGCCGGCGTCTTGAAATGCGGGGCCGCAGTCGCCGCGCCCTATGTGATGCGTGATGCCGCCTCGGCGAAATACAGCGGCTACTTCGTCGATCTGTGCCGCGACTTCGGCGAGCGGGTGCTCAAGGTCAAGGTGGAGTTCGTCGACACCAACTGGGACAACCTGGTCGCCGGCCTGCAGGGCGGCAAGTGGGATCTGGCCATGGCACTCAACCAGACACCCGAGCGGGCCCTGGCCGTGGCCTTCAGCACGGCCGCCACTGACTATCAGATCTCGCTGTTGCTGAACAAGGACAACCCCAAGTTGGCCCAAGCCGGCGAGACCTTGGCGGACTACGACAAACCCGGCGTGACCTTCGCGGTGATGTCCGGTACGGCCGCGGACAAGGCGATCTCGGCCGTCATCAAGCAAGGGACCGTGATGCGTCTCCCCGGTATGGACGAGACACGTCTGGCGGTGATGTCCCGCCGCGCCGACGTGCTGGTCGATGCCAGCGACACCAATCACCTCTTTGCCATCGCCAACCCCACCTGGGCCAAAGAAGTGATGCCCAAGCCGGCGCTGGCCAAGCAGGGCGTGGCCTTCGGCGTGCGCCGCGACATCTCCTGGGCCGACATGCAGGTGTTGAACATCTATCTCACCCAGCGACGCGAAACGGGTGAGATCGCCGCCCTCGTGGACAAGGCCTCCGAGCAGGTCAACGCCCAGAAAGCCCCGTAATCCGCCGCTGAGACAAAGGACTCGTCCTGACGAGTCCTTACCGGAGTTCGCCCCTATGAAAGCCGTTTCCATCATGCCGACGCCCCTTGCCACTGCCGCACCGGAGGCCCGCCCGGGTCCCGATGGCTTCGTCCAGTTCCAGCACGTGTGCAAGAGCTATGGTCCGGAGCTCAAGGTCATGGACGACTTCTGCCTGGACATGCGTGCCGACGACCGTCTGGTGATCATCGGCCCGAGTGGCAGCGGCAAGAGTTCGCTGCTACGCGTGATGATGGGGCTGGAAAGCATCCAGGATGGCCGCATCCACTTCCAGGGTCAGCCCTATATAGAAGGTCGCAACGGACGCAGTCAGGTGCTGGATCGAGAACTGCACCGGCAGATCGGCATGGTCTTCCAGCACTACACCCTGTTTCCCCACCTGTCGGTGCTGGGCAATCTGGTCCTGGCGCCCATGAAGGTGCGCGGGCTGTCCCGCGCGGAAGCCACCGAAAAGGCCCGGCTGTACCTCGCCCGCCTGGGCCTGGAAAGCAAGCTGCACGCCTACCCCAGCCAGCTCTCGGGTGGCCAGAAGCAGCGGGTCGCCATCGCCCGCGCGCTGATGCTCGAACCGGCGCTGATGCTCTTCGACGAGGTCACCTCCGCCCTCGACCCGGAAATGGTGATCGAGGTGCAGAACGTGATGCTGCAGCTGGCCGAGCAGCGCATGGCCATGATCATCGTCACCCACGACATGCACTTCGCCAAGCACATCGCGACCCGCGTGGTGTTCTGCGCCAACGGCCGGCCGGTCGAGGAAGGCCCGCCCGAGGAACTGTTCCGCCGTCCACGCGAGCCCCGTACCCGGGAATTCCTGGAAAAGGTCCTGCACCTGGATTGAGGACGGCGCCATGAACTACCAATTCGACTTCCATTTCCTCAACGGCACCCTGGGCCCGCTCTGGCAGGGCCTCAAGGTGACCCTGCAACTCGCCCTGGCCGCCAATCTCATGGGCCTGGTGCTGGGTTTCCTGCTGTGCCTGCTGACCCTGAATCGCTGGCGCCTGGTACGGCTGCCCGCCCAGCTGTTCATCGAGTTCTTCCGCTGCACCCCGGTCCTGCTGCAGATCGTCTGGTTCTTCTATTGCGTGCCCATGCTGTTCAACGTCTTCGTCGACCCCATCACCATGGGCGTGCTGGCGCTGGGCCTGAACCTCACCGCCTTCAATGCCGAGGCCTACCGCGCCGGCGTTCAGGCCGTGCCGCGCGAACATCTGGACGCCAGCGTCGCTCTCGGCCTGGGACCGCTGAACCGTACCCTCTATGTGGTGCTACCGCAGGCGCTGCGCAGCGCCCTGCCGGTACTGATGACCAATGGCATCGGCATCCTCCAGCAGAGCGCCCTGGTCGCCATCGTGGCCGTGGCCGACCTGATGTACATCGGCAAGTCCATCGCCACCGAAGCCTATCGCCCGCTGGAAACCTACTCGCTGATCGCTCTGATCTACTTCGCCCTGTCCCTGCCGATCGCCCAGCTGGTGCGGTTCGTCGAACGCCGCCAAGACGCGGCCCTGGAGCGCTGAGATGGATATGCACCTCGACTTCTCCATCGTCCTCGGCTACTGGCAGGTGCTGCTCAAGGGCCTGGGGCTGACCTTGACCATTACCCTCGGCTGCGCCCTGGTGGGCAGCCTGCTGGGCTTCGGGCTGAGCCTGGTGCAGCTGGCACCCAGTCGCCTGCTGCGGGCGCCGGTCCGGCTCTATGTGGAATTCTTTCGCGGCACGCCATTACTGATCCAGCTGTTCTGGGTGTTCTTCTGCTTTCCCGTGGTGTTCGGCCTGTCGATCTCGCCCTATGTGTCGGTGGTGATCTCCCTCACGCTGTTCATGGCGGCCATCACCAGCGAGACCTTTCGCGGCGCCCTCAAGTCCATCGCCGGCGAACAGCACGATGCCTGCGTGGCCCTCGGCCTGACGCCCGGGGTGAAGGTGCTCTATGTGATCTTTCCCCAGGCGCTGCTGCGCGCCATACCGCCGCTGCTCTCGAACGTCATCAGCCTGTTCAAGGAAAGCGCCCTGATCTCCTCGGTCGGGGTGGCGGACCTGATGTTCGTCGGCCAGAACCTTTCCAACAGCACGGCGCGACCGGTCGAGTTCCTCTCGGCGGTCGCCGTCATCTACTTCTGCATCGCCTTTCCCCTGACCCGTCTGGTCGGCCTCGTCGAGGCCCGGCTGCTGAGACGCTTCGCCTACTGAACCCCCATCCCGAAGAGGTAACTCCATGAACATGCACGGCATCCTTCCCGCTCTCGTCACCCCCTTCGACAAGGCCGGCAAGGTCGATTGCGCGACGCTCGCCTCCATCGTCGACTACCAACTCAAGGCTGGGGTGTCCGGCTTCGTGGCCCTGGGCTCCACCGGCGAGTACTACGCCCTCGACAACGCCGAACGCCGCCTGGTCCTGCAGACGGTCAAGGAGGTAGCCGAAGGCAAGGGCACCCTGATCGCCAACTGCAACGGTGCCAGCACCCGTGAGGTGATCGAGCAGATTCGCCAGGCCATCGAATGCGGCTTCAGCAACATCCTGCTGGCCCCACCCTTCTATGCCCTGCCGACCCAGGAAGAGCTGATCAACCATTATCAGGTCGTGCTGGATACCTTCGCCGACATTAACGTCATCCTCTACAACTACCCCATCCGCACCAACGTCGAAGTCGGCACGTCGGTGCTGGAAGCCTTTCGCGATCACCCGCGCGTCATCGGCATCAAGGAAAGCTCCGGCAATCTGTTGCGCGCCATCGAGATCGGCGAGACCTTCAAGGGCGCCTACCAGTTGTCCTGCGGCTCGGATGACCAGGCACTGGACTTCTTCCTGTGGGGCGCCACCAGCTGGATCTGCGGGCCGGCCAACTGTTTCCCGGATCAGATCGTCGCCTTCCACAAGGCCTTCACCGCCGGCGACATCCAGGGGGCTCAGGCGGTCATGCGTTCGCTGTTCCCGGTGATGGCGAGCATGGAGCAGGGCAAGTTCATCCAGAAGGTGAAGTACGGTTGCGAGCTGGCCGGGTTCAACTCGGGTAACGCGCGCCTGCCGCTGTTGCCGCTGAGCGACGCCGAGAAGGCCGACTTCCGCGCCGTCTTCGAAGCCTCGCAACGCTGACCCAGAGCCTACCCCGCTGCCATGGGGTAGGCGGAGGATTTCCATGAGCCCAAGCTTCAACGGCGCCCAAGGCCAGGTGTGGAGAACGCGAGCGGCGTCTTGCGCCCCTAGCGTGGACGCCTCTGCGCCGGCCTGGCAGGGTTGGCCATCCGGTCCGCGCGTCAGGCAGTCATCCAGCGAGAGAGCACTATGAATCAGGAGTCAGGCGTTCCCAGGACCGCGATCGTCGTCGGAGGCGGTATCGTCGGGGTGTGCTGCGCCCTCTGGCTGCAACGCGATGGCCTGGCGGTCACGCTGGTCGATCCCGCTGCACCGGGCGACAGCACGGCCAAGTGGAGCTGCGGCCAGATGGCCGTCAGCGAGGTGGTCCCCCTTTCCAAGCCGGGCATCCTGAAGAAGATCCCCGGCTGGCTGCTGGATCAACAGGGTCCGCTGGCCCTGCGGCCCAGCGCCTTACCCGGCATCCTGCCGTGGTTCCTGCGCTTCCTGGCCTGCGCCCGGCCCGCGCGCATCCAGGCGATCGCCGCGGAACTGGCGACCCTGACCCGGGAGGTCTACCGCGACTACGCCGTGCTGCTGGAGGCCTGCCCTGACAAGCGCCTGCTAGGCGAACGCCCCATTCTCGAGGTCTTCGACACGCCCCAGGGGCTGGCCCAGGAGCGCCATCATTTCGAGCTGCGCGAGCGACTGGGCTTTCAGGTGGAAGAACTGGACGCCGCCGCCATCGCCGATCTGGAACCAGCCCTGGCCGGCCGCTTCAAGCACGGGCTGCTGTTTCCCGACTGGCGCGCGGTCAGCGACACCGAAGGCTTCATCGCCGCCCTCACCGCCAGCTTCGAGCAGGCTGGCGGACGTCGGATCCGCGAACGAGTCGCGCGCCTCGACGAACATCAGGGTCAGGCCACCGGGGTGACCCTGGCCGACGGAAGACGACTGCCGGCCGAGCGAGTGGTCATCGCCGCAGGCAATGGCTCACGGGCCTTCTTCGGCCAACTCGGACTCTCCATCCCCCTGGCGGGAATCGCCGGCTACCAGGTGGTCCTGCCAGAGCCCGAGGTCGAAATCCACCACTCCACCATCTACGCCGATGGCGGTTTCTGCTTCGCGCCCATGACGCGCGGGCTGCAGATCGGCGGCACTATCGAATTCGCCGGTGAAGGCGCCAAACCCAACTTCGCACGGGCCGACATCATCCTGGAGAAGGCACGGCGCGTGCTGCCGCAGCTGCGTACGACCGACTTCGAATACGGCATCGGCTATCGCCCCTTCCTGCCCGACACCAAACCGATCATCGACCGCAGCCAGCGCCTGCCCAACGTACTGCTCGCCTTCGGCCATGGCCAACTCGGCCTGACCCTGGGCGCCACCACCGGGCGACTCATCGCCGATCTCGCCAGCGGTCGTGCCACCTCCCTCGACCTCCACCCTTTCCGCGCCTCGCGCTTCTGACAGGACTTCGCCGATGGCTTCCTATGACCACCTGTACATCGACGGCCAATGGGTGCGCCCCCTGCGCGGCGGCACCTTCGAGACCGTCGACCCGGCCCTCGAGACACCCCTTGCCCAGGTCGCCGCGGCGACCGCCGAGGACATCGACCTGGCCGTGCGCGCGGCCCGCCGTGCCTTCGACGAAGGCCCCTGGCCGCGACAGAGCGGTGCCGAACGGGCGACGGTGCTGCGCCGCATCGCGGCGACGATCCGTGAGCGCCAGCAGCAACTCGCCGAACTGGAGGTGCGCGACAACGGCAAACCGCTTCCCGAAGCGCTATGGGACATCGGCGACGCGGCTGGCTGCTTCGACTTCTACGCCGACCAGGCCGAACGCCTAGACCGCGACCGCGAGCGCGCCATCACCCTGAGCGATGCGCGCTTCAGCGCCGTCGCACGCCAGGAACCCATCGGCGTGGCCGGGGCCATCATTCCCTGGAACTTTCCGCTGCTGATGGCCGCCTGGAAGGTCGCCCCGGCCCTGGCCGCCGGCTGCACCCTGGTGCTCAAGCCCTCGGAACTGACCCCGCTGACCGCCCTGGAACTGGCCGACATCTGCCACCAGGCCGGGCTGCCTGCCGGCGTGCTCAACGTGGTCACCGGCCTGGGGGCCGAAGCGGGCGCTCCGCTGGCCGAGCATCCAGACGTCGACAAGCTGGCCTTTACCGGCAGCGTGCCCACCGGCAGCCGGATCATGCAGGCCGCGGCCCGCGACATCAAAAACATCAGCCTGGAGCTGGGTGGTAAATCGCCCTTCGTCATCTTCGCCGACGCCGACCTGGAAGCAGCGGTCGAATGGATCCTGTTCGGCATCTTCTGGAATCAGGGCGAGGTCTGTTCGGCTACCTCGCGCGTCCTGGTGCAGCGAGATCTCTATGAACCGCTGCTGCAGCGTCTGGCCCAGGAAGCCCAGCGCATCACCATCGGTCCGGGGCTCGAATCCGGCGTGCTGCTGGGCCCCCTGGTGGGCCGTGGCCAGCACGAGAAGGTGCTGGCCGCCATCGCCCGGGGTGAAGAGGAAGGCGCCCGCCTGGTCACTGGCGGTAAGCGTCCCACGCAGCTGCCCACCGGGTACTACGTGCAACCCACGGTGTTCGCCGACGTCGCCGAGGACAGCTGGATCTGGCGCGAGGAAATCTTCGGCCCGGTGGTCTGCGTGCGGCCCTTCGACAGCGAAGCCGAGGCGGTGCGCAGCGCCAACGATTCCCGCTTCGGACTGGCCGCCGCGGTGATGTCTCGCGACCTGGACCGTTGCGAGCGGGTGGCCCGCGCACTGCGTGCCGGCATCGTCTGGATCAACTGCTCGCAGCCGACCTTTACCGAGGCGCCCTGGGGCGGCTACAAGCAGAGCGGCATCGGTCGCGAACTGGGTGAATGGGGTCTGCAGAACTACCTGGAAACCAAGCAGATCACCCGCTACGACAGCGACCAGCCCTGGGGCTGGTACATCAAATAGGACGCCCATCATGCGCTGGAAGAAGACCCTGCAGCTGGCGGAAGTCCACTGCGAAGGCGAGATCGGCAAGGTCATCACCGGGGGCGTGCTGGACGTGCCCGGGCGGACCATGCTCGACAAGATGAACCATATCAACGAGGTGGATGACAGCCTGCGGCGCCTGGTGACCTTGGAGCCGCGGGGCTGCCTGCAGATGTCGGTCAATCTGCTGCTGCCGCCGACCCGCCCGGAGGCCCAGGCGGGGTTCATCGTGCTGCAGGCGGACAAGGCCCATCCCATGTCGGGCAGCAACTGCATCTGCGTGGTCACGGCGCTGCTGGAGCTGGGTATCCTGCCGATGCAGGAGCCGCTGACCACCGTGACGCTGGATACACCGGCCGGTCTGGTGGTGGCCCAGGCCGAGTGCCGTGACGGCCGCTGCCTGAATGTCTCCCTGGACATGGTGCCGGCCTTCGTCGAGGCGCTGGATCTGCAGGTCCCTACCGCCCAGCATGGCACCCTGACGGTAGACGTGGCCTTCGGTGGGGTCTACTACGCGTTGATCGATGTCGATCAGGTCGGGCTGAGCATCGCACCGGAGCATGCCCGAGAGCTGGCCGAACTCGGTGTAGAACTAAAGCACGAGATCGGGCGGCAGGTCCGCGTTCAGCATCCCCTGCTGTCCAGCGTGAACGAGATCGCCTACGTGATGTTCCGCAAGCGCCTGGACGCCTGCACCTACCAGACCTGCACCACCTTGCCGCCAGGCCGGGTGGATCGCTCGCCCTGCGGCACCGGCAGCTCGGCGAATCTGGCCACCCTCGCCGCGCGCGGACTGGTCGCGGTAGGCGATCAGCTCACCTCACGCTCGACCATTGGCGGCGAATTCACTCTTGGCTTGCGCGGACTGACCGAAGTGGCGGGTCGGCCAGCGGTCCTGCCCAGGGTCACCGGGCGAGCCTGGCTCTATGGCCTGCAACAGCTGGGTATCGATCCTGACGATCCGCTCGCCGCCGGCTTCATGCTCAGCGATACCTGGGGCGCCGGGTTCGGTTAGCGCTGCAAACGCGATGCTAGACTGGCCCTCCAACCTCCGAGCGTGAAGAACTCCTCGATGGCTCCCAAAGACGCTGATCCCACCGTTGCCGCCCGCCGTCACGGTGGGCGTTACATCTATGAAGAGCTGCGCCGGCAGATTCTCACCCTGCAGCTCAAACCAGGGATGCCCCTGGATGAAACATCGCTGGCCACCCAGTTCGGGCTGTCACGCTCGCCGGTCCGCGACGCCCTGGCGCGCCTGGCAAGCGAGGGCCTGGTCACCATCCTGCCCAATCGCACCCTGCTGGTAACGCCCTTCGAGATCGAGGAATTCCCCAACTACGTGTCCGCGCTGGATCTGTTGCAGCGCGCCGTAACCCGCCTGGCCGCCATCCGGCGGACACCGCGCGAGCTGGACCTGATCAAACAGGCGGACGCGCGCTACCTGGACGCGGTCGCCAGCGGTGATTTCCAGGCCATGTCGGAACTGAACAAGGCTTTCCACCTGGAGATCGCCCGTGCCGGCAAGAATGCCTATCTCACGGCCAGCTACGACCGATTGCTGGGCGAGGGACAGCGACTGCTGCACCTGCACTTCGACTACATCATGAACAGTGCTGGCTCCACCCAGCTCGGTCGCGACCATGATCGTATCGTCACCGCCATCGAACACCAGGACGGCGACGAGGCCGAAGCCGCAGCCCATGAACACACCATGCTGTTCCGCCAGCGCTTTCTCAGCTTTCTCGAACAGGATCTGTTGCGCGGTATGGCAGTCGGCTGACAGTGAGCCCTGCTTGGTGTGTCTGCCAGGCCCAACGTCAGCTTCGATCCATGACTGGGAAACCCCAGGCCAGAGATCATGGGCGTGCCAACTCCATCGACAGAAACATCTTGAAAACAACAAATTTGATTAGTGATCAGTAATTTGCCTGAAACACTTTAAGCTGGCCGCCTGCCACCGTAGTCCCGTGGCGCCGAGGCCTCCTCGCCTCACCTCTTTTCCCGGCGCGTAGTCCTGCCGGGCGCGGTAGCCTGTCCGCCGTCTCTGCCGCGTACCCCACTGTCCGCTTTCGCTAACCCGTGCCCCTCCTCTGAGGCAGAGCGCGTGGTTTACCTATTCCTCAAGGAAACCTCTCCATGCTGATTCAGCTCAACTGGATCCGCGGCCTGGCGGCCGTCCTCATCGTTTTCCACCATATGACCGTGGGCAGCTACCAGACCACCGAGCACCAGCAGATCGCATTGAATCTGCTATCGCTGGAAACCACCTGCATCTTCGTCGCCCTCTCCGGTTTCTTCTTTCGCTACAACCTCGGCAAATACAGCTACCAGGTCTATCTGGGCAAGAAGCTGCAGAACGTCATCCTGCCCTACCTGCTGATCTCGATTCCTGCCGTGCTGCTCTATGTTTCCGGGCTCAAGCAGGAGCACGAGTGGATCGACATGAACGCCTTCCATGACTGGCCGCCCTTCGCCCAGACCGCCCTGCTGCTGGCCACTGGCGCCCACCTGGGCCCGCTGTGGTTCATCCCGGCACTGACGCTGATCTTCCTGCTCGCGCCGGTCCTGGAGTGGATCGTCCAGCGTGGCCTGTTGCCGGCGGCGACCATGGTCGGCCTGCTCTATTTCCTGGTGTCCGACCGCCCGGCCAATGATGCCGATCCGCTGCTGGCCGCCCTGCATTTCCTGCCGATCTACCTCTGCGGCATGCTGGCCTGCGAACAGCGCGAACGCCTGCAGCGCCCCCAGGCGCGCTACTGGCTGCTGGCGGCCCTGGTGCTGCTGAGCGGTGCGGCGGTACTCGACAGTGCCTTCTATGGCCTGCAGAAACTGGCGCTGTGCCTGTTGCTCTTCGCCGTCTTCAGCCAGCAGGTCAAGACCACGGGACGTACGGACGGCCGTCTGGCCAAGGGCATGGCCCTGCTCGGTGCCTACAGCTTCGCCATCTATTTTCTGCACGGCTATCTGGCTGGTGCCTACCGGGTGCTGGGTCGCCTGCTGGGTGAGCAGAACTTCGCCCAGTACCTGGGCACTCGCCTATGCCTGACATTGATCACCTTGCTCTGCTGCATCGCCGCGGTCTGGCTGGTCAAGCAGGTCAGCCAGCAGCGCAGCCGGGTGTTGATCGGCGCCTGAAGCCAGTCGCTGGCGCCGTGCCAAGCGGCGCCTTATGCTGTCCCGCATTTGCGGTGGCAGCCATGAAGACGACGCGCAAGGCCCTGCTCGCCCAAGTCGGCGATTTCGAGATCCGCCTGCTGCGGCTGTTCAAGACGGTGGTGGAATGCGGCAGCTTCACCGCCGCCGAAGGTCGCCTGGGCATCACCCGCTCGGCCATAAGCCTGCACATGAACGACCTGGAAAAGCGCCTGGGCATGCGCCTCTGCCAACGCGGTCGCGCCGGCTTCTCGCTGACCGACGAAGGCCGCGAGGTGCTCAAGGCCAGCCAGTCGCTGTTCGCCGCCCTGGAAGGCTTTCGCAGCGAGGTCAACCAGCTGCACCAGCACCTGCGTGGCGAGCTGAACCTGGGCATCATCAACAACCTGGTGACCCAGCCGCACATGCGCATCACCCATGCCCTGGCGGCGCTCAAGCGTGCTGCGCCGGGGGTGGTGGTCAACATCGGCATGACCCTGCCCGGCGAGATCGAGACCGGCGTGCTCGACGGCCACCTGCACCTGGGCGTGCTGCCGCTGATCAATGCCCTGGCCGGTCTCGACTACCTGCCGCTCTACGAAGAGCGCGCGCTGCTCTATTGCAGCCGCAGTCATCCGCTGTTCGCGGTGGCCGACGCGGCGCTGGACGAGAGCACCCTGGCCACCCAGGATGCGGTAGGCCCCAACCATCTGCTCAACCAGGACGGCCACGAGCGCCATGCCGCGCTGAATTGCACGGCGCGGGCCTCGGATCGCGAAGGCGTGGCCTTTCTCATCCTCACCGGCTGCTACATCGGCTACCTGCCCGACCACGTCGCCCAGCCCTGGGTGGCCCAGGGCCAGTTGCGCGCCCTCAATCCCGAACGCTTCCACTTCGACACCACCCTGGCCGCCGTCACCCGCAAGGGACGGCGACCGAATCTGGTGTTGGAGCGCTTTCTCGAAGCCCTGGCCGAAACGGTCTAGTTGGCGCTGCGGGTCGGGCGGACGACGATCTCGTTGACGTCCACGTCGTCCGGCTGTTCGATGGCGTAGCGCACAGCCCGGCCGATGGCGTCGGGTTGCAGAGCGATGGCGCGGTAGCCATCCATCATCGCTCGCGCCGCCGCATCGGTGATGGTCGAGGCCAGCTCGCTTTCCACCACGCCCGGATGGATGCAGGTGACCCGCAGATCGTCACGCTCCTGCCGTAGTCCTTCGGAGATCGCCCGTACCGCGTGCTTGGTGGCGCAATAGACCGCCGCCGTGGGCACCACCGACAGGGCGCCGATGGAGCCCAGGTTGATGACATGGCCAGCGCCGCGCGCGGTGAATTCCGGCAGCACCGCGGCGATACCGTTGAGCACGCCCCTGATGTTGACGTCGACCATCTGCATCCACTCTTCGGTCTTGAGCGAGGCCAGGGGCGACAGCGGCATGATCCCGGCGTTGTTGACGATGACGTCCACCCGGCCCCAGCGCTCGCGAGCTGCCTCGGCGAAGGCAGCCACGTCGGCGCTGTCGGTGACATCCAGCCGGCGGCAGGCGGCTTCGCCACCCGCGCCGTTGATCTCGGCTGCCAGGGCCTCCAGCCGTTCGCTGCGGCGCGCGCCGAGCAGCAGCTTGCAGCCGGCCGCGCCCAGTTCACGCGCGATGCCCGCGCCTATGCCACTGGAGGCGCCGGTGATGAGTACGACCTTGTCGATAGTCATGAGGTGTTCCTCTCGAATGGGGGTGAATTGCCTGGACGACCTGCTGGTCAGCTGCGTGCCCTTCCAGCACTGCGCCCTTCCAGGCTTGCCACCACCTTAGCGAAGGCTCATTGTCGTGATAATTCCCCCGCTCCTGACTGCCATGGTTAGCCAGACTCACCAATGCACACCGATCTGAATCTGCTCAAGGTCTTCGTCGTGGTGGCCACGGCCGAGAATTTCCGGGTGGCAGCTGATCGCCTGGGCGTCAGTCGCTCCGCGGTCAGCCAGGCCATCCGCCGTCTGGAAGACGAACTGGGCAGTTCGCTGGTGCAGCGCACCACCCGCAGCGTGCGCCTGACCGAGGCCGGTGAACGCTTGCAACGGCAGGTCGCAGGCCCCCTGGCCGGTCTGCTGGGCGCCCTGGAAGACGCTAGCCACGCCGGACCACCGCGGGGCCTGTTGCGGGTCGCGGTCACCTCCATCGCCGAGCGCTTTCTCGATGGCCCACTGCTGGCCGGCTTCGTCGAGGCCTATCCGGAGGTGACCCTGGACATCACCGTTACCGACGAGGAATTCGATATCGTCGCCCGTGGTTTCGATGCCGGAGTACGGCTGGGCGAGGTGATCGAGCAGGACATGATCGCCATTCCAGTGACCGGACCGCAGCGCGAAGTGGCGGTGGCGACCCCAGGCTATTTCGCCTGTCATGGCCGACCCCGGCACCCGCGCGAACTGGCGGACCACCGCTGCATCGGCTGGCGCCCGGCCCCGGAGGTGGCGCCCTGGCGCTGGGAATTCAGCGAGAACGGTCGCGCCTTCGATGTGGCGGCTGCACCCCGGATCACCACCAACGACATGCTGCTGATGGTACGCACCGCCCTGGCCGGCGGCGGCATCACCTTTGGCATGGAGGACACCTTCAGGCCCTATCTGGACCGTGGCGAACTGGAGCGGGTGCTGGAAGATTACCTGCCGCCCTTTCCCGGCTTCTATCTCTACTATCCGAATCGCCACAACCTGGCGCCCAAGCTGCGGGCGCTGGTGGAGCATGTGCGGGGGTATCGGGCGGAGAACGGGGGGTAGCGCGGGGTTTGGGTGGCGCTCACCCCGGCCCTTTCCCAAGGAGAGAGGAGGCGCACAGGCGGGCCCTGTAGCAAGGAGGTAAATGGCGCAGCCTTTTCCACATGGTCGAGGGTGAGCCTTGTTGGGCTTCGCTGCGCTCAACCCAACCTACAGGACTACCGACACGTAGGTTGGGTTGAGCGCCGCGAAGCCCAACATCACCAACCAGCCATCAGCTCCCCAGGATCCACCGATCGATGGCCTGGGCCAGGCCGTCTTCCTGATTGCTGGCGGTGACCCGGTCGGCCGCTTCCCGCACTCCTGCCCCGGCCTGGCCCATGGCGATGGCCAGGCCCGCCTGGCGGAACATGGGCACGTCGTTGCTGCCATCGCCGATGGCCGCAGTGCGCGCCACGGGCACGCCCGCGGCCTGGGCCAGCTCGATGAGGGCATCGCCCTTGTTGGCCTTGGGGTGGGTGATGTCCAGGTAATAGAGCTGGGAGCGCAGCACCGTGGCGCCCTCCCTCAACCGCTCACCCAGTTCGCCCTCCAGGGCTTCCAGGCCCGCGTGATCGCTACCGGCCGCGACAATCTTGTCGACGCGATCCAGGTAGGGTTCGAAGGAGTCCACGACGGTGGGGCCATAGCCCAGTGCCCGGGTCTCGCGGGGGACGTAGGGCCCCTCCCCGTCGCGGGTCAGCCAGAGGTCGTCGGCGAACAGCCAGACTTCGAAGGCCTCGCGCTCAAGGCGCTCCAGCACCTCGCGGGTGACCTGCTCCGCCAACCGATGGGCGCGGATCAGGGTGCCATCCGCTTCCACCAGATTGCCGCCATTGAACCCGGCCACCGCCTGGTCGATGCCCAGCTGCCGCACCAGCGGCAGCAGCGCCCGCGGAGGGCGGCTGCTGACCAGGGTGATGGCTTTACCAGACGCCTGGAGCCGCTTGACGGCAGCGATCACCGCCTCGCTCAGGCTCTTGTCGTCACGCACCAGGGTGCCATCGATATCCGACACCAGCAGGTCGATGGGGATCAGGTCAGGGGATGCCATGAGCGGCCGTCCTTTTGCAGAAGTTCGTCGGCACCGGCGGGACCGGCGCTGCCCGCGGCATAGCTTTCCACCTCACCGCCCTGCTGCCAGGCGTCGAGGAACGGCTGCACGGCGCGCCAACCGTTCTCGATGTTGTCGGCGCGCTGGAACAGCGTCTGGTCACCGATCAGGGAATCGTAGATCAGAGTTTCGTAGCCGGTGGACGGCTGCATCTCGAAGAAGTCGGTATAGGCGAAGCCCATGCGGATGTTTTCCAGCTCCACCAGGGGCCCCGGGCGCTTGGCATGGAAATCGAACCACATGCCTTCGTCGGGCTGGATCTGGATGATCAGGTAGTTGGGCTTCATCCGGTCAATCTTGGTATCGCGGAATTGCGCATAGGGCGCGTGCTTGAAGCAGATGGCGATCTCGGTGTCGCGCGCGGTCAGGCGTTTGCCGGTACGTAGGTAGAAGGGCACCCCGGCCCAACGCCAGTTATCGACGAACAGCTTGAGCGCCACATAGGTCTCGGTCTGGCTTTGCGGATCGACCCGCTCTTCCTCGCGATAGCCTTTCACCGGCTTGTCATTCATGGTCCCGGCGGCGTACTGACCGCGCACCGAATTGACCAGGGCCTCTTCGGTGGTCTGGGGCCGGATGGCACCCACCACCTTGGCCTTCTCATCGCGCACCGAGGTGGCGTTGAAGGACGCCGGCGGCTCCATGGCGACCATGGCCAGCAGCTGGAACAGATGATTGGGCACCATGTCCCTCAGGGTGCCAGTCTTCTCGTAGAAATCGCCACGCGACTCCACGCCCACGGTTTCCGCTGCGGTGATCTGCACATGGTCGATGTAGTGGTTGTTCCAGAACGATTCGAACAGGGCGTTGGAGAAACGGCTGACCAGGATGTTCTGCACCGTCTCCTTGCCCAGGTAGTGGTCGATCCGATAGATCTGCTTTTCTTCCATGTTCGCCAGCAGGCGCTGGTTGAGCGCCTGGGCGCTGGCCAAGTCGGCGCCAAAGGGCTTTTCCACCACCAGTCGGCGGTAGGCGTCTTCGCGTTCTTCCAGCAGCCCGGCCTTGCCCAGGCGCTCGGCCACATCGCCAAAGAAGCGCGCGGCGGTGGCCAGGTAGAAGACGGCGTTGTCGGTGTCGGCCTGGGCAATGCGCTCGCCTACCGCCTGGTAGGTGGCGTCTTCGAGGAAATCGCCCTGCAGATAGCGGATGCGCCCACGCAGCTGGCCCCAGAGATCGGCATCCAGCGCCTCGTCCCGGGACTTGCCCTTGGCTTCGGCCTGGTCGCGGATGAAGGCTTCCAGCCGGTCGGCAAAACCTTCGTCGGTGTTGGGATTGTGATCGACGCCGATGATCTGGGTGCGGTCGTCGAGCAGACCGTCACGCAGCAGGTTGTACAGCGAGGGGATCAGCAGTCGCTTGACCAGATCGCCATTGGCGCCGAACAGAAAGAGCGTGGCTGGCGGTGCGGTGTGCCTTGGTGCAGGAGCGGCGCGCCTGGGCGGCGGTGCTGGGTGTGACGGCAGGAGAATCGGTCATGACGGGGCCTTATCCACGAGGGCGGCTGGTGCCGTCCCCCGGGACGCGGCCCGTGGCCGCTCCACAGGGGAACGGCCGGGGTTTTATTGCGGGATTTCGACGTGGCCGCCGAAGCCGAAACGCATGGCCGACAGCAGCTTGTCGGCGTAGGTGGCTTGCTGGCGGGAGCGGAAACGCGCATAGAGGGCGGCGGACAGGACGTTGACCGGTACCGCTTCCTCGATGGCCGCTTCGATGGTCCAGCGGCCTTCACCGCTGTCGGCCACCGAGCCGGAGAATTTCTCCAGTTCGACGTCACCGGCCAGGGCCTGGGCGGTCAGGTCCAGCAGCCAGGAGGACACCACGCTGCCACGACGCCAGACCTCGGCGATGTCGGCCAGGTCCAGGTCGAAGCGCTCGTCTTCCGGCAGCTTGCTGCTGTTCTTCATCTTGAGGATGTCGAAGCCCTCGGCATAGGCCTGCATCAGGCCGTATTCGATGCCGTTGTGCACCATCTTGACGAAGTGACCGGAACCGGCCGGACCGGTAAAGATGAAGCCGCGCTCGGCCCGCTCATCCGGGGCGTTGCGGCCACGGGTACGCTCGATGCTGCCATAGCCAGGGGCAAGGGCTTCGAAGATGGGCTCCAGGCGCTCGACGGCTTCGGACTTGCCGCCGATCATCATGCAATAGCCACGCTCCAGGCCCCAGACGCCACCGGAGGTGCCGACGTCGACATAGTCGATGCCTTTCTCGGCCAGGGTCTTGGCGCGACGGATATCGTCCTTGTAGTAGGTGTTGCCGCCATCGATGATGACGTCACCGGGAGCCAGGCGGTCGGCCAGCTCGGCGATGGTCTGCTCGGTCGGCTCGCCGGCCGGCAGCATGACCCAGATGGCCCGCGGCTGTGCCAGGGCGGCGATGACACCGTCCAGGCTGTCGGCGGTGATGGCGCCTTCCTGGCCGAGGCCGGCCACGGTTTCGGCACTGCGGTCATAGACCGCGACTTCATGCCCATGCTTCATCAAACGCCGTGCGATATTGCCGCCCATGCGGCCCAGTCCGATGATTCCCAATTGCATGCTGATGACTCCTTGAGGTCAGGCGACCGCCGCCTCGACCAGTTCGACGATTTGTTGCAGGCCGGCGTCGATGTCGCCGCCCTTGATATGCACACGCAGATAGCGCCGTCCCCGTTCGGCCAGCACCTCGAGGTCGCCCTTGGCCTGGGCGGCCTCGACGACACCAAAGCTCAGACTCCGCCCTGGAATCTCCAGGTCGTTCTGGGCATCGGCGGTAATCTGGATGAATACACCCGAGTTGGGACCGCCCTTGTAGGCCTGTCCCGTGGAGTGCAGAAAGCGGGGGCCGAAGCCGCCGACGGTCGCTACGCGCTTGCTGTCGCGAATGCTATCACGCATGGCGCTCAAGGCCTCCTCGTGCACGGCATTGCGCTCCAGATAGGCCAGCACCGCCAGGTAGTCGCCGGGCTGCAGACGTGCCAGGTGCGCCTTGATCGCCGCGCGGGCGGTGTCCTGCCCCTGCAGGTCGGCATCGCCGAACAGGGTCAGGGC
Source organism: Pseudomonas sp. 313 (assembly GCF_000316965.1). NCBI lineage: Bacteria > Pseudomonadati > Pseudomonadota > Gammaproteobacteria > Pseudomonadales > Pseudomonadaceae > Pseudomonas > Pseudomonas sp. 313. The sequence goes on along the minus strand of NZ_ANBZ01000079.1, from coordinate 184,641 downwards.
GCCCTCCTCCAGCAGCGGCTCATCACCGGCCAGACGACCGTCGCGCTCATAGCCATCGGTTAGCGCACGGGTCTTGATCTTGCTGGCTTCCACGTCGGGCTGATCGAAGGGATTGATGCCGATGACGGCACCCGCTACTTCGGTAGCCACCTCCCAACGGAAGAATTCCTGACCGATCAGCTCGGCACGGGCCAGACGGATGTCCACCACCGGATGCCCGGCCGCGGCCAAGGCCTCAAGGTGCCGGTCACGCTCGGCGTCGTCTTCACCGGCCAGCACCAGGCTGACGAACACCCGATCCGCACCATAGACGTCCGGACTGCCCAGCGGCTCCAGATCCACCGGGATGATGCCCTTGCCCTGCTTGCCGGTGCTCTCGGCGAGCAGCTGCTCCAGCCAGGCGCCCAGACTGGCGACACCCGGTGAAGCGATCAGAGTGACCTTGTCACGTCCGGCACGCACCGCCTCGCCCAGGACCACGCCAAGACGGATACCGGGGTTGATGGCAGGCGGCGCACTGGGACCGCAGGCCAGCACCATGGGCTGGGTCACCTGGAAGAAATCGGCCACCGAGTGCCCGAGCAGCGCCAGAGGCACCATGCCGAACACCGACAGCACCGAATAGCGCCCACCGATGTGGGGATCGCCCTGGAAAATGGCCCGGTAGCCTTCGGCCGTGGCGCTGGCTTCGAGTTTGGAGCCGGGATCGGTAATGGCGACGAAGCGCTGTTGCACCTCACCCGCGCCCAGCGTGCGCTCGACAGCCTGGTGAAAATAGGCACGCAGGATTTCTGGCTCCAGGGTCGAGCCGGATTTGCTCGATACCAGGAACAGCGTCTTGCGCAGGTCCAACTGCTCTTCCAGCGCGGTGATCTGCGCCGGATCGGTAGAATCCAGCACCTTGAGGGTGAGTCCGCCCGTAGCGGTACCCAGGGTATTGGCCAGCACTTCCGGGCCCAGGCTCGAACCGCCCATGCCCAGTAGCACCACGGTATCCAGGCCTTCCTTGCGCACGGCGTCGGCCAAGGCCTCCAGGGCTACGGGATCGGCTTGACGCCCCTGGGCGGCGGCTAGCCAGCCGATCCACTGGTCTTCGTCGCGACCGGTCCAGAGCGAGGCATCACCCTGCCACAGCCGGCGCGACCAGCCTTCACGTCGTGCCTCGTCGACGCGGGCCTCGACGGCTTCATTCAAATCGTGCGGCAGCCGATAGTCCGCCGCATTCAAGCGCTCGCCAAGAAAATCGAGGCGCTTCTGCCCAACCGCACCCAGCAGGGCATCGGCGGCGTCCTCGAATTGGCGGGCGCCATCCTTGACCAGCCGCTTGGCCACACCATCGAGATCCAGCCCGAAACGGGCAGTCGCGTCCACCACCCGCTGCGCGGCTTCGATATCGGTGCTCAGCATGGGAGCTGCCGTGCCATGGTCGCGGAAGGCGTCCATGGTCTTGGGCGGCATGGTGTTGACGGTATCCGGACCGATCAGTTGGTCAACATAGAGGGTATCGGGATAGGCCGGATCCTTGGAGCCGGTGGAAGCCCACAGCAGTCGCTGCGGATGGGCGCCCCTGGCTTCCAGCACCTTCCAGCGTGGCGACTGGATCAGCCGCTGGTAGTCCTGATAGGCCAGCTTGGCATTGGCGATGGCGACCTTGCCGCGCAGCTCGCCCAGCTCGGCCTCCTCGCCCTTGCGCTCGTCGATCAGCTTGTCCAGCACGCCGTCGACCCGACTGATGAAGAAGCTGGCGACGCTGGCGAGCCGACTGATGTCCTTGCCCTGGTGCAGCCGTGCTTCCAGACCCGCGATATAGGCCTCCGCCACTGCCATGTAGGCATTGCGATCGAACAGCAGGGTCACGTTGACGTTGATCCCCTCCTCGATCAGTTTGCGGATGGCCACCGCCCCTTCGGGCGTACCGGGCACCTTGACCATGAGGTTGGGCCGAGCCACGGCCTGCCAGAGGCGCCGCGCCTCCTCCAGGGTGGCACGGGTATCCAGCGCCAGGTAGGGCGAGACTTCCAGGCTCACATAGCCATCGCGCCCTCCGAGCCGGTCATAGACCGGCCGCAGGATGTCGGCGGCCTGCTGAATGTCCTCGATGGCCAGATGCTCGTAGACGTCCACCGGCTCGGCATCGGCCTGTTCCAGAAAGGCCTCGAGGCTTGCATCGTAGTCACTGCCGTGGCCCATGGCCTTCTCGAAGATCGAGGGGTTGGAGGTGACACCGGTAAGGCCGTCACGCTCGATTAGCTTTTGCAGCTCACCCTTGGCGAGGAACTCGCGGCTGACGAAGTCGAGCCAGACCGCCTGGCCCTGCTCCGTCAGCTGTTTGAGTGGATTGCTCATGTGGCGCTCCCTTTACGTTGCGCCTGTTCCTTGGCCAGCTTGACCACGTTTTCCACGGTGTAGCCATATTTCGCCTGCAGCTTGCCGATGGGCGCGGAGGCACCGAAGGTGCTCATGGTGACCGAGGCACCCTTGCGACCGATGTAGCGCTCCCAGCCCAGGGGACCGGCCTGTTCGATGGCGACGCGGCCCAGGACCTCGTCGGGCAACACGGACTGCTTGTAGGCCTCGTCCTGCTCCTCGAACAGCTCCCAGCAGGGCATGGAGACGACTCGTGCCTTCACCCCTTCGCCCTGGAGCTGCTCATAGGCCTGCATCGCCAGGCCCAGCTCGCTGCCAGTGGCCATGAGGATCACCTGGGGCGTACCGCCCTCGGCATCGGCTACCACGTAGGCCCCCTGGGCCACGCCTTCGGCGCTGGCGTATTTGCTGCGATCCAAGGTCGGCAGCGGCTGGCGCGACAGCACCATGCAGGACGGTCTATTGGTTTGCTGCAGGGCGATCTTCCAGGCCTGCACCGCTTCGTTGGCATCGCCCGGACGCAGGGTCAGCAGACCGGGCGTGGCACGCAGCTGCGCCAGGTGCTCGATGGGCTGGTGGGTCGGGCCATCTTCGCCGACGCCGATGGAGTCGTGGGTAAAGACGAACACCACCGGCAGCTCCATGATGGAGGCCAGGCGGATCGGCGGCTTCATGTAGTCGCTGAACACTAGGAAGGTGGCGGTGAAGCTGCGCAGGTAGCAGAGCGCCATGCCATTGGCGATGGAGCCCATGGCGTGCTCGCGGATGCCGAAGTGCATATTGCGCCCGGACGGCTCACGAGCGGAGAAGCTGCCCGCGCCGTCGAACTTGAGATTGGTCTTGGTGGACGGCGCCAGATCCGCTGCCCCGCCGACCAGCCAGGGAATGTTCTGGGCAAAGGCATTGAGCGCCTTGCCACCGGACTCGCGGGAGGCCACGCCCTTGGCGTCGGTGTCGAAGCTGGGCAGCTTGGCGTCCCAGCCGTCAGGCATCTCGCCGGCGCGCATGCGCTGGAGTTCATCGGCACGAGTCGGATCGTCCTGACGCAGGCGATCGAAGGCACGGTTCCAGGCTTCGTAAAGGCCGCTGGCACGCTCCAGCAGGGCGTCGCGCAGGTGGTGACGGGCTTCGTCGGGCACCAGGAAGTCGGCGTCCTCCGGCCAGCCATAGGCCTTCTTGGCCAGCTTGATCTCGTCCGCGCCCAGGGGCTCGCCGTGGGCCGCCGCGGTGTTCTGCTTGTTGGGCGCGCCGTAGCCGATGAGGCTGTCGACCACGATCAGGGTCGGCTTGCCGGTATTGCCCTTGAAGCGATGCAGGGCGGCGGCCAGGGCTTCAGCGTCGTTGGCATCCTTGACGTGCAGGGTGTGCCAGCCATAGCCGCGGAAGCGTTCGGCCACGTCTTCGCTGAAGGCCAGTTCGGTGTGGCCTTCGATACTGATGGTGTTGTTGTCGTAGATCCAGCAGAGGTTATCCAGGCCCAGGTGGCCGGCCATGGAGGCCGCCTCGCCGGTGACTCCTTCCATCATGTCGCCGTCGCCGCAGAGGACGTAGACGTCATAGTCGAACAGGGTCACGCCCGGCTGGTTGAACCGCGCGGCCAGCCACTTCTGCGCCAGCGCCATGCCGACGCTGTTGCCACAGCCCTGACCCAGGGGCCCGGTGGTGGTCTCGATCCCGGTAGTCATGCGGTACTCGGGATGGCCTGGCGTCTTGGAATCCAGCTGGCGGAATTGCTTGATGTCGTCGAGGCTGACCGCCTCCTTGCCGGTGGCGGTGCCGTGCTCGTCGATTTCCTTGACCCCGGCCAGGTGCAGCAGCGAATAGAGCAGCATGGAGGCATGGCCGACCGACAGCACGAAGCGGTCGCGGTTGGGCCAGTCCGGATGCTCGGGGTGATAGCGGAGGAAGCGGCTCCACAGCGTGTGGCCGACCGGGGCCAGGGCCATCGGCGTACCGGGGTGGCCGGAGTTGGCCTTCTGTACCGCATCCATGGACAGGGTACGGATGGTATTGATGGTCAGTTGGTCGGCGTTGGAGCTGGAAGGTGCGGTGGAACCCATGGCAAGCGTCCTCGTGCTGGCAGACACGCCACCCGCGGCGAAAACGGTCTTTACGGTCCCTGAAACCGTTTTCAACAAAGGCAGCGCCTAAGAGAAAAAGCAAAGCGGCCGGACGAGGTCCGGGACGGCGGGGGCAGGCATCCTCTGCGACCCCACGCCGCAGTCGCGATCCTTTCTCTAGAACAGCACGCCGGAGGGTTGGTTCCATGGCGGTAGATAGCCGACTATCGACTTGCGCGATCAGTGTCCGGCGGCAAGCGACTGCTTGACGTCCAGTCCGGCGTCACGCATCTGCGCCAGCTTGTACCTCAAGGTGCGGGCACTGATGCCCAGGCGTTCAGCGGTCTCCTTGCGCCGACCGCGCTCGGCCCTGAGGGTATCGAGAATCACCTGGAATTCCCGGTCGCGCAGATCGGCATCCAGCGGGCGCAAGGCCTCGTCAGGGTGTGCCTCGGGTACGGGCGCCGCCCGAGGCGCCAGGGATACACCCGTGGCCAACCAGTGCAGCCCGAAATCCTCGGCCTGGATCTGTTGGCCCGGTTGCAGGATCAGCGCCCGCTGCACGGCGTTGTCCAGTTCGCGCACATTGCCCGGCCAGGGGTGCTCGGCCAGGGCCTGGCGCGCACCAGCGCTCAGGATCGGTACCGGCCGATTCATCCGCGCGGCCTGGACCGCCAGCAGCCGTTCGGCCAGGGGTACGATGTCGGCCGGCCGCTCGCGCAGCGGTAGCCAGGCCAGCGGAAAGACCGACAGCCGATAGAAGAGGTCTTCGCGAAAGCGTCCGGCGGCCACCTCCTCCGCCAGCTTGCGGTTGCTGGTGGCCACCACGCGGATGTCCAGGGCCATCGGCTTGCGCGCCCCGACCCGCTCCACCTCGCGCTCCTGCAGGACGCGCAGCAACTTGGCTTGCAGGCCCAGAGGCATTTCGGAAATCTCGTCCAGCAACAGGGTGCCGCCCTGGGCCAGTTCGAACTTGCCGGGCTGGGTGGCGATCGCCCCGGTGAAGGCGCCCTTCTCGTGACCGAAGAGAATGGCTTCCAGCAGGTGATCGGGAATGGCCGCGCAATTGACCGCCACGAAGGGGCCTTCCGCCCGTGCCGATTGATCGTGGATGAAGCGCGCCAACACTTCCTTGCCGGTACCGGATTCGCCGGTGATCAGCACCGTGGCCTCGCTCTGGGCCACCCGGCTGGCCAACTCCAGCAGTTGTCGACTCTGGGGATCGGCCGCCACCGGCTGGCGAGCACCGGGCACGCGTCGTCCCTGGGGGCAGCAGCGCGCCAGGGTATCCAGCAGCAGGCGCGGCTCGAAGGGCTTGACCAGGTAATCCGCCGCGCCGCCACGCATGGCCTCGACGGCGCGTTCGATGCTGCCGAAGGCGGTCATCAGCAGTACCGGCAGCGCCGGATCGCGCAGCCGGATACTGGCCAGCAACTGATGCCCATCGATGCCCGGCATGTTGACGTCGCTGATCACCAGGCCGAAGGGTTCCTCGGCCAGCGCCAGCAGGGCCGCCTCGCCGCTGTCCACGGCGCGATAAGGGTAGCCGCCGAGCTCCAGGGTATCGGCCAGGGCTTCGCGCAGGGCGCGGTCGTCTTCCACCAGCAGGATGGGCAGGGTCATGCCGAGATTTCCTCGCCCGCCAGCAGCGGCAGGATGAAGGTCACCAGCGTGCCACGACCCAGCCGCGAGCGCACGGTCAGACGGCCACCATGGGCCTTGGCCATTGCGAGGGCGACGGGCAGGCCGAGACCGGTGCCGGTGGTCTTGGTGCTGAGAAAGGGTTCGCCCAGCCGTTGCTGGACCGCCAGCGGGATGCCAGGGCCGCTGTCGCTGATCGCCAGGCGCAATTCTCCGCCACGGCGATGGAGATGTATCTTGAGACGCGCCGGGCGACCGCCGCCGGCCATGGCCTGCAGGGCGTTATGGATGAGGTTCAAGGCAGCACCTACCAGCATGTCGCGATTGCAGGCGAGCAGCCCACCCTGGGTGTCGAGTTGCCAACGCACGGGACAGTCGCCCAGGTGAGGGATGGCGGCCTCGCGCAGGGCATTGAACAGCGCGTTGGTCGTCAGTCGATCCGCCAGGGGCAATTCGCCGCGGGCGAACACCAGCATGTCGCGGACCTGGTTCTCCAGTTCGTGCAGTCGCTCCTTAAGCCGACCGGCGAAGCGCTGCTGCTGCGCCAGCGCCAGACCGCCCTCCTCCAGGTGGCTGGCATAGAGCAGCGCCGCAGTCAGCGGGGTACGGATCTGGTGGGCCAGCGAAGCCATGGTCCGCCCCAGTGCCGAGAGCCGTTCATGCCGCGCCAGTTCGCCTTGCAGATGGCGGGTTTCGGTGAGGTCGTTGAGCAGCACCAGTTGACCCGGCTCACCGTCCAGGGAGCGAATGGCGATGGACAGGCGGCGCCCATCACGCAGGGAGACTTCATGGCCGTCGTCATGACGCGGAGCGAAGGCCCGTGCGATGACCGAGCGCCACAACTCGCCTGCCAGCGGCTCGCCGAGCAGGGCCTCCGCTACGGGGTTGGCATCACGCACGCGCCCGGCACCGTCCAGCACCACGATGCCGGCAGGCAGGACGTCAAGCAGATTCTGCAGCCGGCTGGCTAGGCGTTCCTTTTCCGCCAACTCCTGCAAGCGCTGGGCGGACACCCACTCCAGTTCACCCTGCAGCGAATTCATCCGGGCTTCGAGCAACTGGAAAGATTCGCTCAGCTGACGCGACATCTGCCCCAGGGCTTCACGGGCCTGCGCCGAAGCGGAGGCCTCCACGGCAGCGTCGGCAGGGACAGCAGAAGAAAGGGCTTGCGCAGGCATTGGCTAGGGCTCGCGACGGACAATTGACATTGTCCGGGCTGGAGCAAGACCCATGCCGCTTAGTAGTGACGCTTGTTGGGAGAGAAACGAGCCGTAGGTTGGTGGAGGCGGCTTCATCGTCGAAGCCCAACCGCATGGCCGAGTTGAGCACCGTTGGGCTTCGCTGCGCTTAGCCCAACCTACAAAGAGCCCGCTAGATCTCTTCGTCGAACTCGTCGTCGCGACGGCCCATGCCGTACTTGCGCATCTTCTCGACCAGGGTGGTCCGGCGGATGCGCAGCCGCTCGGCAGCACGGGCCACGACGCCACCGGCATCGTCCAACGCCTGTTGGATAAAGCTCTTTTCCAGATTGGCCAGGTAGTCCTTGAGATCCAGGCCTTCGCTGGGCAGCAACGCAGAGGACGACACCTCGACGGTGCCGATCCCGGCCATGGCCTCGCGCTCCTGCAACTCCTCGCGCAGGGACTCCACCATGGGATCGGCTTCGTCTTCCACGTAGCGGAACTTGAGTGGCAATTCGGCCACGCCGATGACGCCATAGGGATGCATGATCGCCATGCGCTCCACCAGGTTGGCCAGTTCGCGGACGTTGCCCGGCCACTCATGGCGACACAGCGACATGATGGCGGCCGAGTTGAAGCGGATGGAGCCACGCTTCTCGTGCTCCATCCGAGCGATCAATTCGTTGATCAGCAACGGGATGTCTTCACCCCGCTCGCGCAGGGGCGCCATGTCGATGGGGAAGACATTGAGGCGATAGTAGAGGTCTTCGCGGAAGGTGCCCGCAGCGATCATCTGCTCCAGATTCTTGTGGGTCGCGGCGATGATGCGCACGTCCACGCTCTGGGTCTTGTTGCTGCCTACCCGCTCGTAGGTCCGTTCCTGCAACACGCGCAAGAGCTTCACCTGCATGGGCAGCGGCATGTCGCCGATCTCATCGAGAAACAGGGTGCCGGTGTTGGCCAGCTCGAAGCGGCCGGCGCGGCTGGTGATGGCGCCGGTGAAGGCGCCCTTCTCGTGGCCGAACAGCTCGCTTTCCAGCAACTCGGCCGGAATGGCACCGCAGTTGACCGGCACGAAGGGCGCCTCGCGGCGCTTGGAGTGGAAGTGCAGGTTGCGCGCCACCACCTCCTTGCCGGTGCCGGACTCGCCGAGGATAAGCACCGTGGCCTCGGTATCGGCCACCTGCTGCATCATCTTGCGCACACCCTGAATGGCGCGGCTGGTGCCTACCAGGCTGCGGAACAGTTCGGGCTCGCGCTGACGCCCGCGATCCCGGGCCTGGTCATACATCTCGCGATAGACCTGGGCGCGGTGCAGGGAATCCAGCAGCTTATTGTAGGCCAGCGGATATTCAAGGGAGACCAGCACACGACGGCGAACGTCGTCCGGCCACTCCGGTTGCGCCGATTCACCGAGCAGCAGCAATGGGACCATCTCGTCCCAGGCGACGATCTGCTTGAGCAGCTCGACACTGTTGCCGCGACTGTCGACGCGCCCAACCAGCACGCAGCTGACTTGCCGACTGCTGTCGAGCGCTTCGAGGGAGGACTGCCAATCGGAACTGGTGCAGGCGAGATGAGCCTCGCCGAGAAAATCGAGAATGACCGATACCGCCTTGCGCCGCTCGGCTTCATCGTCGATCAGAAGGATCTTGGTTTCACGCCACATGTCCCTGCCCCAATTCGGCTTGTCGGTTCGCTACGCGCAGGTGTCGCCTGCATCCAAGTGCCAACTGGTCGGCATCTTGCGCAAGTTAAGACAAATTGTGATGCGGGGTCAATTTTATGGCGGCGAAATATCCAAACTTTGAATTACCGTCCAACAGATGACAGTCAACCGAACAGTTGATAGACCTTAGCAGCCTGGTTCGATTTGTTGAGCCTGGTCAGCTCCTGGGCGGTGGCGTCCCGCTCTGCCTTGCAGCTCTGCAGCAGGGAGGTATAGAGCGACAGCAGGCGCTCGAGGCTGGCACGCAGGGCTACGGCCTCGTCGCCCGTGGCATACATGGCTTCGTCGACGAACAGGCGGCAATCCAGATCCAGCTCGGCGATCCGCGTCCAGTCTCCGGCCTTGAGCGCAGCGGCCATCTGCTCATAGACGAGCTCGACGCGTTCCACCGGGGTCTTTTGCATGGCGACGTTCATCGGTCGACTCCAGATCAGGGGGCAATGGCATCCCAGCCGGATTTGATCTCGCGGATCAGGCCGGATACTTCTTCCAGGATAACAGGATCATTGTTGCGGTTGGCTTCGCTGAGCCGGCGGATCATGTAGTCGTACAACCGATCCAGGTTGGTGGCGAGCTCGCCACCCTGCTCGAAATCCAGGACGTCCTTCAGACCCGCGATGATGGATACCGCCTTGCCGATCAGCTCGCCTTTCTCAGGCAGCCAACCACGCTCCAGCGCACCTTGCGCCTTGGCCAGACGGTCCAGAGCGCCCTGCATGAGCATCTGGATCAGCTGATGGGGACTGGCTTCGAACACCTGCGCCTGCAGGCCTACCTGCTGGTACTGGCGCATGGCTGTCATTGCGTTCATGTCATGACCTCTGTGTGTTTCCGATACTTCCTTTATCGGTCAGGACGCGAAGAACTTGACCCCTTTATCGACCGGATGGGCCGAATCCGCCTACTTAACTCTTGTTGGCAAATGGCATGGCCGCCAGCTGCTGGGAGAGCGAAGACGCTGTACTCGACAACGACGAGTACAGCTGGTCCATGGTGTTGTACTGCTTGTAGAGACGGTCCGAGAGCGCGGTCATCCGGGTATTCAGCGTCGCGGTCTGGGCGTCGACCTTTTTCAGGGTATCGCTCAGGGAATTCGAACGCTGCTCGAGGATGCCATTGGTCATGGTGTAGGGATCGAGCTTGCCCTTGAGGCGCGCTGCCAGGCCCTGGTCGCCGGTGAAGAAGCCGGGCAGATCGCTGAAGTTGGAGCTGACCATCTTGCTAAGCTTGGTGTCGTCGATGGCCAGGGTGCCGTCTTTCTGAGTCGTGATGCCCAGATCGGCAAGCGCCTTGACCGCGCCCGTCCCCTGCATGGTGCTCAGCTCACTGCGGATGGTGGTGGTGAGGCCGCGGGCGGTCGCATCCCCCACCAGCGCGGCCGTAATGGGCGCACTGTTTTCCCCGACAGTCGTGACCGAGGTCTGGGTCTTGATCACGCCCATGAGCTTGTTGTAGGAATCGACGAACTTCTGGATATTGCCCTTGACGCCCGACTCGTCCTGGCTGACGCCGACGGTCATCGGGCTGCCCGCTGGGGTGGTCGCCTTGAGCGTGAAACTCAGACCATCGACCGCACCGCTCACCGTGTTCGAGGCGCTGGTGATCTTCAGACCATCGATGGTCATCTGGGCGCTTTGGGCTTTGGTGAGCGAATGGGCGGCAGCGGGATCGCTGGACTCGCTGTCACTTGGGTTATAGGCCAACTTGGTCAGGCTCTGTTTGCCCGAACCGTCGTCACCGCTCACCGATACCGAGATGTTGTTACCGTCTCCGGTCTTGGTACTGCTCAGTACCAGCCGTGACCCAGAGTCGTCATTGACGACGCTGGCGCTGAGCCCCTGGCTCTGCCCAGCCTTGTTGATGGCATCGCGGATGCCACTCAAGGTGTTGTTGGTGGCATCGACCTGGATATCCGACAACTTGGTATCGCCGATCTTGATGCTCAGCGTGCCCTTGCCGAAGGTGGTGGGAGACGTAGAGGTAGTTCCGTTGCTGGCAGTCGTGGTAGAGGTGGCCGGCACGGATGCTAGGGCCACCTTGCTGCTAGTAGCCAGCTTGCTGACCTCGACCTGATAGCTGCCGACACTGGCACTGGTACTGGCCGTTGCCGTGAGGTAGTCGCTCTTCGACAGGGTAACGCCCCTAGCCTGAAAGCTGGTGGGGCTGTTGAGCGTGGTCAGCGCGGTCTGGAATTCGCTGATGGCGCCCTTCAGGGACCCGATCGCCGTGAGCTGCGCGGTCGCCTTGCTCTGGGTCTTGGTGAGCTGATCCTGTTTGGGTGCCTTTTCGGCTGCCACCATCTTGGTGACGATGGAGTCGATGTCCAGCCCCGAGCCACCAATCCCGCTGATACCTGCCATTTCACTATCCCCCTGCCAACGTTACGTCGTCGCCTCAGCTTTCAGTGAGCTTGATACAAGTTCCGCGCCAACTAGGCTTCGGCCTTGAACATCAGGCTGCGCATATCATCCAGCTGCTTGGCCAGCTTGAGCACTTCCTCACTGGGCATCTGCCGAATGAGCTTGCCGGATTCGCCGTCCAGCACCTTGACCACCACCTCGCCGGTGGAGTCGTCGATGCTGAAGTCGAGGTTGCGGTGATCCTCTTGAAACTTCGATTTCAGCTTCGACAGGGCGCCATCTACATTGCCGTCTTTCGGCTTTTCGGCATTGTCCCCGTCCACCTTGCTGGCCTGGGAAACCGGCTTGACCGAGGAATCCGCCGTAGGCGCCGAAGTGCTTAAGGACGTCGCGGCCGCAGGGCTCGATTGAGCGCTATAGGGCATTACCGCTGAAAAACCCGTTGTCTTGACGATGTCCATTGTAATGTCCTCACAACGCATGAAAGGGAGAAGGGGCGTCCCCCTTCTCCCTGCCTAGACCGATCTCTGCCCTTACTGGAGCAGGCTGAGAACCGACTGCGGCAGCTGCTTGGCCTGAGCCAGGATCGCAGTACCAGCCTGTTGCAGCACCTGGTTCTTCGACAGGTTCGCGGTTTCCGCGGCGTAGTCGGTGTCCTTGATGCGGCTACGGGCGGAGGTGGCGTTCTCCGAGATGTTGGTCAGGTTGCTGATGGTGTTGTCGAAGCGGTTCTGCACCGCACCGAGGTCAGCGCGCTGGGAGTCGATGTTGGCCAGGGCCTGGTCGATCACGGACAGGGCCTTCTGGGCACCGTCGGCGGTGGAGATGTCGACGTCGGAGACCTTGCTCAGGGTGGACTTGGTCGCACCGAAGATCGGAGCGGTATCGCCAGTCATGGCGAAGGTAGTCGGTGAGTCCAATTTGACGTAACCCATTGCGGAAGCGCCATTTCCCGCAATGATGTCTTGGGCCGTGCTAGGAGTTCCATCGGATCCTAGCGAAGCCACGCTGATCGACCCCCCTGCGGTACCGGTGTCTTTCTCAAAGCTTATGTTTTCACCAGTAGCAGAAGTGATTGTAAGCTTCTGGGCTTGAGTGTCGTAGTTAGCAGTAACACCTAGCTTTGCAGCGTTGGCATTAATCTGGTCAGCCATGTCCTTGGTACTGGTAACACCCACGAGGTTCAGGGACTGGCTGCCAACATTCATCTTAATGTTAGCTGAACCACTGCTGATGCTATCGGTGACGGTCACAACAGTACGTGCCGAGGCAGTAAGACCAGGTATCTGGCCGTTCATGCTCGCAGCGATAGTCTTGGCCGAGCTACCAGATGCATAGGTCACAGCCTGACTCTTACCGCCACCTACCAGCGTGATGCTGCCACTAGTGGTCAACACACCGGCGCTACCAGAGGCGACGTTACCTGCAGCAGCGCCGCTGGCAGTGCTGCTGCCTACTTGATACGAGCCCAAAGCAGTCGCTGAGGTATCCTTCAGAGTGACGTCGATGGTTTCGTAGGCGTTGGCGCCGATCTGGAAGCTGGTGGTGCCGAAGGAACCGTCCAGTAGCTTGCGGCCACCGAAGGTGGTGGTCTGGGCGATCCGAGTCAGTTCGTTCTGTTGCGCGGTCACTTCTTTCTGCAGGGCGGAACGGTCGGCGTCGCTGTTGGAACCGTTGGCGGACTGTACGGCCAGATCGCGAATACGCTGCAGGATGTTGGTGGACTGCTGCATGGCGCCTTCAGCGGTCTGCGACAGGGAAATACCGTCGTTGGCGTTGCGAGTCGCCTGGTTCAAACCGTTGATCTGATTGGTCAGACGGTTGGAGATCTGCAGACCGGCGGCATCGTCTTTGGCGCTGTTGATACGGCTACCGGTGGACAGGCGCTGCATGGAGGTAGCCAGCGAGCTAGACGCGTTCTGCAGGTTACGCTGAGTGTTCAGGGAAGGGATGTTGGTATTGACGGTAAGTGCCATGATGCTGTCCTCCGAAGGACGTGTGCTGTTTGCCTGAGCATGCGACCTCGGGGAGGGGCTGTACCCAGGCATCCCATGAAGTTCGCGTTCATCCTCTTTATCGACGCTCTCAAAAAAACCTTTAATTTTTTTTTGAAAGCCCTTGACGTGCTATGGACATGACATGCTGCATCTTGTCTTCCAATGCATCTATTTATCGGCAGGGAGGAAATTTTCTTGAGGCAACGGCAAGCACGTAGAAATCAATTATTACCAACAGTGAAAAGAAACACCAAAGACCTAGATATCAATCTCAACCTTTTGATCGCATCAAATTTTTTGAAACCTCAAATGCGCATGACGCATGACGCATGACATAACGCAAAAGATAGAAAAGATAGAAAAGATAGAAATTTAGGCCATTAAAATAAATTTTAAGACACAAAACACCAACATCTGAAACAAGCAACGCACCGATCTAGTAAAATTAAAAAATTTGATCACAATAAATCCGTGTTACCTATACGGCAGCCCAAGATTTTCAACCTCATCCACTGGCAAACTTCTCAAGATACTTTTTCTATATTTATATACTAAAGGGTGAAAAAAATCACCTATAAAGGTCCATTGTATCGGGTAACTAGGAATAGATTTTGCCAGCGGATTGGCGTTAGGGCGCAAACAATCATAAGGACCTTTAGCTGGACTCCTCAAAAGCGCCATATGTTTACGACTCAAGAAATCGTTCATATTTTCGAGCAGTTCCGCGCTGAAAGGAGTGTCAGATCTCCCTATCCAGCGATTTGTTGCCACAAGATTCTGCCATTCATCAGGCAGCCATTTACCGCACACTGAGTGTACGGCCGCTGCACCCCCTTCGATTTCCGGCTTACCCATAAGTAAGGCATCACTGCTCGAAAACAAAATCATGGCTTCAGCATAGCTTACCTCTATTGGCTTTATATCGCTCCAACAACCTCCATAACAATGTAGGAGATAAGCCCTTATGTAATCCGATTTATGCACGTCCGACAAAAGCGAAAAAGCCGAATGTAAAGGCCTTTCCTTCAAAATAAATTCTGCTATGTTATTTTTCGTTACCAAACAAACCGGGATATTCAAGTTCTTCTGTATGAGCTCAAGACCTACGCGCCTATTAGGAGTCAAATCGCCATCCCACCAAAAGCACCAAACCACTTTCGTCACGCCATCTTCACCACAGAGTCCGACCAAATCGCCTTTATTAATTATCTCTTTTCTAAGACTCAAGACTTCCCCTCCGAAACTTCAAGTAAAAAATCGTCTAAAAACAGCCAGGGACTACTTCCTTCATTGAAGCCAACCCTCATACCATTTTTTAAGATTGTCACCTTCCAGCATCCACTGGTCGTTTACTGCTTTCCTCAAGTTACAACCCGCTGATTTCAAAATATTTGGCTCTGCAATTAATGACCTTATAGAGTCGACCCAGTCTCTATAACGATTTTTCACTTTGAAAATAGGAAGACTGGAACTTGCATAGCAGCCGACATCGCTGGCCAGGACGGGATAGCCACAAGCTCCATACTCCAGCAATTTTAGATTCGTCTTACAACGATTAAATAAATTATCCTCAAGAGGTGCTATAGCCAGGCTAAGCCCAAGAGATGCCATTTTTTCAGGATACTTTTCAATAGGAACGCCAGCATGGAACTCTCTTACGTATGGCTTAATAATTTCAGGACAAAATCCAAAGAAAACCCAATCCACATACGGTGCTAGATCCCTGACGACATCTGCTATCATTTCCAGGTCGCCCGTATGACTCACTCCCCCCACCCATCCGACACGTGGCTTATCAGATAAGATCTCAAGCGGTTGCAATTGCAGCCACCACCTAACGGGCAGATAGTTCTTGACTACCCTTATATCCGAGTGAAGCCCATCAAATCCTTCAGCCAATGCATTGGAAGAGACGACAAATCTGTCTACACAAGACAAAACCTTTCTCAAGCTCCTTAAGATATCGCGTGGCATATCATTACGGTGCAAGCTTTTCATAGGCAGATTGGGAAGATAATCATCTAGCTCGAAGACCTTAAAAGCTTTATTATAGGTACTATTACGAGATATTATTTCGAATTGCTCGGAGGTAATTTGCCGCTGAAATACGACACTGTCGGCTTTAAAGCGCTCCAACTCGACAACATCAAGAAGTCTATCGCCAATTGAGCCATCGACAAGTCCCTGTTCCCTCAATGCCAAGTGAGGTTGTAGAACTCTATAGTGACCACAGCCATGCATATCGGCCGGATAGGCCAACACTCGTGGCTGCTGCAATATGGTACGAGGATGCCAGCCGACAGGTTGAGCGTAGTTTATCGAAAAACCGCCCGACTCCAATCCCAACCTGCTGTTATAAAAGATGTCTGCTGACAAACGAGAAAGCCAAACGCTATAAAAATAATCTAAATCACTAGCGGAAGGTTCTTCCTTCGCTACCTCAGCCTCCGCCACGGACATCAAGACATCAGGGACCCAAACATTGAGGTACCCTATACTGGTAAGTCTAAATCCTAAATCAATACAAGCGGACAGCTCGCTTTCTAACGATTCGTTGAACCCTCCAACCTCTATCAAAGCGCTTCTTGAAATCAGAAGAGCCTCAGGTGGTAAAGCGCTGAAATTCTGAGAAAGCTGTAGCCTCTTTAGATATCCGGCATCGTTCGGGCCGTTGCCTACAAAGGAACTCCGCACGTAGCCTTCTAATCCAGGTATCAACCCCGCTCCAGCGATGCTTCCTGAAAAAGACAAAAACTTAGGCGAAACCATAGCAACCTCTGAGCGACCGCCATGATTTAGCATTTCTTCCAGCCAGTTACCCTGCAAAATGCGAATTTTGCTGGAAAGCAATAGCAGAAAATCATCGCCAGACTGGCCAAAGGCGAAATTTAGTACTTCCCCGTAAGGCTTTCCATTGAAACGCAAAATGGAAATACCTTCAGCCTTCAAAGACTCAAGAGAGGTCAGCCATGTATCCAGAACAGGTGCAAGGTAGCCGTACGCCAAGAGTACGATATTGACCTTATAACCTGAACACGTTTCGAAAATCTTCTCTATCAAAGATACGATAGAATCTAAATCAGAATCCAGCTTTAATAAGATAGTAATTGAACGCTTCTCAGAGCAACCATAATCCACATAATAGGTGCCTGGGGACCGGTTTACGACACGAGCAGAGTAACCTCTACGAGCTAGATGAGAGGAAATTATATCTCTATATTCGTCATAACAAGCCAAGACCGGTGCAGCGCCCTTTGTCAAAAGCTCTTCAATATGAAGAACTGATGAGATGCCTTTGGCCTCAACGTAGCGCAAAATGAACTCAAAAGCCATGCCAGCCAGACTGACTGCAGAAACACCATCCAGTGCAGGAAGGTCATTCAGGGAAAAAACCAATTACTATTAAGACAAGGAGCTGACAATAGCATATCAAGATTAAAACCTGACTTTAACGCCAGGGCAACTGGAGCATCGCTTTCTGCATACAAGGTATCGCCATAAAACACGCTTACACCAGATTGACAGCATGCTTGAAGCAATCCTAAAACGATACCTTCCTCAAGAATCTTTTCTCCACACTCTAAAAAAGCGAACCAATCTGAATCCAGCTCTCTGAGAGAGCTTAACAGCACAGCAGACATCTCTGCCTGAGAAGAAACTATCCACTTAACACAAGGATAATCTGAAAGCAAAAACCTTTCATCAGATATCAGAAAAACCTCTACAGACAAAAACTGGCAGGCGAAAATACTGGAAATAGAATCTAAGAGCGCCGACCTTTGTTTTGCAAAATCATCAATCTTAATAAAGAAAGCAATCCGAGCTGAAGGGGCCGCCTCGATCATGGGTTTCATTATCGAAACCTGTTGAGGGGAAAGCTGTTGGTTTTTTAGCCAATCCTCCAAGCCCGAAATCTTGTTATGATCTTTCTCTACAAGATACGACATCACAAGAGATCTAGCTTCAGCCACATCGCAACTTTCTAAAAAGGGATAGCGACTGTATATCTCCGCATATAGCTGGGGATAGTTATCAAAAGCTTGCTCAGAGCGCCTCAAGGCGCCAGAATCCGTAGGTAAACGCATTCTAACTTCAACGGTAGCCTCCTGGACATGAAGAAAGGGTACCTTAGCCGAAAGCTTTAGCAGGAAATCCCAGTCTTCCAAACCAGAAAGCCCAGTATCAAACCCCCCCACCTCAACAATCAAATGCAAGGGACAAGCAAACGTATTTAGCGGTATATAGTTTTCGACATGAAGCCTTTCTAGTGAAAATTCTTCATGCTCATAACGTAGCTCTCGAGCGACCTCGAAACGCTCATCCCCATCTATATTCTCAGCGATATGGATAGCATCGGAGTATACAAAAAAACCAGGATTTCTCTGTATCGCCCCATATAGGACATCGAGATGATTCGGCAAAAATACATCATCATCATCCAGGAAAACAATGTATTTTCCAGAAGCATATTTCAAGGCACTATTACGCGCAAAAGCAGGCCCTGAATTTTTTTCAAGAACTACATATGCCAAAGGAAACTAAAACCTTCCAATAACTCGGAAACATCAGCCCCCGCATCGTTTACAACGATGACCTCCAGAGCCTGAAACTCTGTCTCCTGAATACTTTTCAAAGCACACGATAAAAATGCCGGACGATTATAGGTAGTTACTACCACACTAAAAAAAGGAGAAATCGCTGAACCAAACCCTTTTCGCAACAGCTCGGAACCATTTTTTTCTCGTTGCATTTTCTAGCCTAAGTAGTTGAAAAGACTCAGCTGTGATACTTTCACAAAACTTTGTTGTGTCGCCTGAAGAACTGTATTCTGCAGCGCATAGCGTGACAGGGCTTCAGCATAGTCCAGATCTTGAAGATCCGACTGCACCGACTTGTTGACCAGGCTGACGTCGGCGATGAAGTCGCTGGTGGAGTCGATGACGTTGAGGCGCGCACCGACCTTGCCGCGGATACCATCGACCTGGGTATAGGCCGTATCGAGGTTGCTCAGGGCTACTGCAGCACTGTCGCGCATCTTGTACACGCCCTCGGTGCTGCCATCGCCGCTCTCCAGGGCCTTGCGCAAGTCGGATACCACGTTGAGCAGGCTGCGCTTTTCGTTGGCGGTATCGCGGGTGATCTTGAACTCGTCACCGGCCGCCGGAGCGCCGTCCATCTGCACCTTCACCCCGCCATAGCTGATGAACTTGCTGGCTTCCTGGGTGCTGTTCAGGCTGTCCGCCTTGAGCTGGCCAACCGGCGGATTGGCCGGGTCGTAGGCCGCCCATTCGGCAGCGGTAGGCGCCTTGGAGAGGTCGTAGACGACGTATTTCTTGTCATCGAGGAAATGGATACCGACGCCATCGGTCGCGGCCGGCGGATTGCTGGCGGGAAAGGTCTCGTCGTAGGCCTTTTTGTCATCCACCAGTCCGAGCGAGATCCGCCCGGTCCCGGTATTGCCAGGCACCGGCGTGGTCGCGACGCGATTGGCGTTGAAGTTGTTTTCGAAGGCGTCCTTGCCGCTGTCGCTGATGGGCACGAAGGTGGAACTGGCGATCTGCACGCTGCGCTGGCCTTCGTCGCCATTGTAGCTGTAGGTGCCGTCAGCATTGCGTACATAGGGCTGGGTGTCGCCCATGGAGCCGGAGAACAGGTATTTGCCGCTGGCATCCTTGCTGTTCATCAGGTTCATCAGCTCGTCTTCGCGCTGACCGACTTCCTTGGCCAGGGATGCGCGATCGGTTGGATCCAGGGCACCGTTGCCGGCCTGGACGGCGATCTCGCGGATGCGCGTCAGCACTGTTTCCACCGAGGTGAGCATGGCTTCCCCGGTGTTGAGGCTGTTCTTGGCGGCGGTCATGCCGGTGTTGTACTGGCTGTTGAGCGCCTCCTCCTGGCTGATCTGCAACAGCTTGATCGACGCCACCGGATCGTCCGCGGGCGTGAGGATCTTCTTGCCGGTGCTGATCTCTTCCTGGGTACGGGTCACGTTGCCGTAGTTATTCTGCAGGCCACTGATACCGTTGTTGAACGCCTGAGCGGTAGAAATGCGCATGGCCGGTTTCCTTATCTGAAGGCGCCGAGCAGGGTGTCGAACAGCGACTGGGCGATCTTGATGACCTGCGCCGAGGCACCGTAGTACTGCTGGAACTGGACGAGTTTGGCGGCTTCCTCATCGAGGTTGACGGCCGACAGGGAGTCACGATTGTCCTGGGACTGCTTGAGCACGGTTTCGCTGGCGGCCGAATCCACCCGCACCTGGGCGGTCAGGGTACCGACCCGCTCCACCAGGCCGCCGTAGGCGTTGTTGTAGGTGGTGCCGGTGTTGCCATAGCCCCCCATGGTGGGTTTGGTCTGCAAAGCCACCAGGTTCAGGGCGTTACGGTTGTCCGAAACGGCGCCCTTGTTGGTGCCCAGGGTGAAGCTGTCGCCGGATTGCGGCACGCCGCTGAGGTTGAAGTCGTAGGTGTAGCTGTTGTTGGTGGTCGGGTCGGTGTACTGCAGACGGAGCGTATTGGTCTGGCCGCTGGTGAGCACGCCGGCCGTGGGTGACAAGTAGCTGAGCGTTGCGCCGCTCGGCAGAGTGCCATCCAACTGGTTGGTAGTGCTGTTGAAGCTCAGCTTCAGGCCATCGGCCCCGAACAGCCGCCCGAAGTCGGCGGTATTGACCGGCGAGACTGAAGTGGTCAGCGCCGGCTGGGTAATGGCACCGGTACCGCGGTTATTGGTGGTAGCCCCCGCCTTGGCCGTGCCGGCGAAGCCCAGCTGGTCGGCCTGGGCCAGATCCACCTTGAGCTGGGAAGCGCCGCGACGGGTGGGCTGCAGGCTGAACACATCGCCCGCCTGGGCCTTGGCGAGCTCGGCGGCACTGAATTGCACCTTGAAGCCCTGATCGTTGCCGTTGGCATCGGTCAGGGTCAGGGTGACCGGATCGCTACCGCTCTTGTTGACCGTGAGCGCCGCGTTGTCACTGGCACGGCGCGCCGTGAAGCCGGTGCCGTTGTAATCGAGGCGGTAGTCGCTCGGCGAGAGCTTGCTGGTATCGGTGATGCTTAGGGTCGCGTTGGCCGAGCCAGTGTTGGTGGACCGACCCATGACCCGCAGACCGATGCTCTGAGTGTCGTTGATATTGCCGAACAGCGCGGAGCCGGCATTGCCGGACAGGTCCAGGCCCTGCCCCAGTTGCCGGTTGACGGTGTCCGCCAGCGTCAGCGACAACTGTCCCAGGCTGTTGTAGGCATGGTCCAGCGCCGTGTCGCGATAGGACAGCAGACCGCCCATCTCGCCGCCGCTAAGCTGGCTGGTGACGTTCTGCTCGGTCGAGCCCGAGGTCAGGACGATCTGGAAGCGTGAGGGATCGTCGGTACCCGGCTTGGCCGTCATGCTGGATACGGTATTGCCCACCACCAGCGGCTGGCCGGTGCCGACGAACAGGTTCAGCGCGCCGTCGTCCTGTTCCACCACCTGCAGACCGACCATACCCGACAGTTGCTTGATCGCCTGCTCACGGGAGTCGATGAGATCGTTAGGCGCGCCGCCGGCAGCCTTGGAACGGGCGATGGCGTCGTTGAGACTGCCGACGCTCTTGGCCAGGGCATTGACCTGATTGGTCAGCGCCGACAGCTGATCGTTGATCTGGCCGTTCTGCTTGTCGACCTGGTCGTACAGGGTGTTGAACGACTTGGCCATGCCCTGGGCCTGGGCGAGCACGGCCTCCCGCGCCGGAATCGACGAAGGATCCTGGGCAGCGGTCTGCAGGGTGGCGAAGAACTTCTGCATGGCCGGGGTGATACCCGTCGTGCTGTCGGACAGCAGGCCGTCGAGCTGGGAGATCTGGCTCTTGAAGGTCTGCAGTTCGCTGTTCTGGCTGTTGGCCGAGCGTACCTGGCTGGTGAGGAAATCACTGGCGAGGCGACGCACATCCACCGTCTGGGAGCCGGAACCGACATAACCCGAGCCGTTGTACTGGGCGATGTTGGTCTGCTGGATGGTCTCCTGCCGCGAATAGCCAGGCGTGTTGACGTTGGCGATGTTGTGGCCGGTGGTGGTCAGGGCGTTTTGCGTGGACCTCAGGCCCGACAGACCAATGGAAAGTAGATCAGCCATGGCTCACCTCAACCGCGGGACGGACTGGTGCCCAGGGAGGCGACCGTCTGATAGGTGTTCATGTTGCGAGCGATCTGGATCACCTTGCGGGCGTATTGCGGATCGGTGGCGTAGCCGGCCTGCTGCAGGCCCTGCATGAAGCGCTCGGAATTGCCGTTGGTGGACAGCGCCTTGTCGTAGCGATCATTGCTCTGCAGGAAGTTCACGTAGTCGTGGAAGCTGTCGGCGAAGGAATCGTAGGTGCGGAACTTCGCGGTCTCGGTCACCGCCTTGCCGTTGACGAATTCCTGGGTCACTGCCGCGGCACTGCCGCCATCCCAACCATGGGATTTGATGCCGAACAGGTTGTTGCTGTTGCTGCCATCGGCCTGCTTGACCATGTGCTTGCCCCAGCCGGTTTCCAGCGCCGCCTGGGCGACCAGGTACTTGGGGTCCACGCCCAGGCGCTTCGCCGCGGCTTCGGCCATGGGCATCATGGTGTCGACGAATTCCTGACGGGTGCGGAAACGGGTCTTGCCGGTGGCAGCGGCGCCGTCCACGCTGGCGACGGTCTCGGTCGCAGCGGCCGGCTTGCTGCCGGGTTGCGTGGCCTGCTGGCGCCAGGCGCTCTGGGCGGCCGCGACGTCCTGGAAGCTCTGCTTGAGGGTGGCGCCCTGCTCGGCCGCGCCGGAAATGTTGGCCGCGGTACGCTCGGCCAGACGCCCGGGCAGGGCCAGCCGGCGAGAGTTGAGTGCGCTGGAATCGTCACGCCCGGAGACGGCGGCACCTACCGGTTTGAGGCTGTTACTACCAGCCTCGTTGAGCTTGGCATTGCGACCGGCAGCCAGTTGGCTTTCGGTAGGCGCCGCCTGGCCGACTTGGGCGAAGGGATTGGGGCGCGCCGACGGCTGGGCGGTCTTGCTCAGCTGACGCTCCAGGACATTGGCCAGGCCGATACCGCCGCCATCCCGGGACAGGGAGACGGCCAACTGCTGGTCGTACATGTCCTGGTACTGCTTGGTGGTCTCACTGGAAAAAGGGCTGTCCTTGTCCGCCAGCGCCTGGTTGGCGCTGCGCATGGACTTGAGCATCTGGTTCAGGAACAACGACTCGAATTCGCCCGCGACCTTCTTGACGTTTTCCGCGCTGTCGCGATCCTTACCCTTCATCTGGGCCAACCGATTCAGGTCGGTAAAGGCCCCCGAATCCTTGACGTTGCCGTAGTTGCCACCCAGACGAGATTCCATCGCCCGTTCTCCTTAAATTACGATCAGATCGGCCTGCAAGGCGCCGGCCTGTTTCAACGCTTCGAGAATGGCCACCAGGTCGCTGGGCGCCGCGCCCACCTGATTCACCGCTCTCACGATTTCGTCCAACGTGGTGCCCGGACCGAACTTGAACATCGGCTTGGCCTCCTGCTTGGCCTTGACGGTCGACTGGGGCGTCACCACCGTCTGCCCGCCCGACAAGGGATTGGGCTGGCTTACCTGAGGGTCCTCGCTGATGGTCACGGTCAGGCTGCCCTGGGTCACCGCCGCCGGCGAGACCTTGACGTTCTGGCCGATGACGATGGTCCCGGTGCGGGAGTTGACGATGACCTTGGCCACCGCCTGCCCCGGATCGACCTCCATGTTCTCCAGGATCGAGATGTAGTCGACGCGCTGGCTGGGATCCACCGGCGCCGTGACGCGAATCGATCCGGCATCAACAGCTGATGCAACACCCGCGCCAAGTGTCTCGTTGATCTTGTCGACGATGCGTTTGGCGGTGGTGAAGTCGCTGCGATTCAGGTCCAGCGTGATGCTGTTGCCCTGGTCGAAGCCACTCGGCACCGGTCGCTCGACAGTGGCCCCATTGGGAATGCGCCCGGACGACGGAACGTTGACGGTGATCTTCGAACCGTCACGGCCTTCGGCGTCAAAACCCCCGACCACCAGGTTGCCTTGGGCGATGGCGTAGATCTGACCATCGATACCCTTGAGCGGCGAGAGCAGCAGGCTGCCGCCTCTCAGGCTCTTGGAGTTGCCGATGGAGGACACCGTGATATCGATGGTCTGACCGGGCTTGGAAAAGGCCGGCAGATCGGCATGGATGGATACCGCCGCGACGTTCTTCAGCTGCGCCGTGGTGCCCGGCGGCACCTTGATGCCGAACTGCGCCAGCATGTTGTTGAAGGTCTGCACGGTGAAGGGCGTCTGGGTGGTCTGGTCACCGGTACCGGGCAGCCCCACTACCAGGCCGTAGCCGATCAGCTGGTTGGTCCGCACGCCCTGGATGCTGGCGATGTCCTTCAGGCGATCCGCCTGGGCCAGCGGCATGACCAGGGCCAGGGCGGCAGCGGCGATGAGGCTCTTGAACATGGCGCTCATCCTCAGAAGGGCATCAGGGGGCTGCCGAAGAGCTGGCTCAGCCAGCCCGGCTGACTGGCATCGGCGAAGGCGCCAGTGCCCGAATAGGTGATACGTGCATCGGCTACGCGGGTGGAGGACACGGTGTTGTCGGTGGCGATGTCGTCAGCGCGGACCATGCCCTGGATGCGCATGAGTTCGTTGCCGGTGTTGAGGGTCAACCACTTCTCGCCACGCACTACCAGGATGCCATTGGGCAGCACTTCGGCGATGGTCACGGTCAGCGAGCCGGACAGGCTGTTGCCCTGGGCCGCGGTGGACTTGCCGGTGTTGGAGCGGTTACCGGAGAAACCGGCGTCCAGACTCAAGTCGCCATCGGCCAGCGGATTGGGAATCGAGGGCTTGGCGCCGAACAGCGAGGTCAGCCCCAGAGTCGCCTTGGTGTTCTTGGCGATATCAGAACTGGCGTTCTTGCTGGCCTGGGTCCGCTCCTGCAGGGTGATGGTGATGATGTCGCCGATACGGAAAGCCTTGCGGTCGGTATAGAGATTCTGCTCGAACCCCGACTGGAAGATGGCGCCGTTGTTTTGCGCCGCCGGCACCGGGGTACGCGGCAGCACCGGGGCGTAGTAGGGATCGTCAGGCTTGGCGGCCGGGGCTACGCATCCTGCGAGTACGAGCGCTCCCAGGAGCGGGGCGACGGCGAATAGAGGTTTCATGGAGCGCGTCCTCACAGGGGATTAGAGCTGCTGGGTAACGAAGCCGAGCATCTGATCGGCGGTGGAAATGACCTTTGAGTTCATCTCGTAGGCGCGCTGGGTGGTGATCATGTTCACCAGCTCCTCGACCGTGCTCACGTTGGAGTTTTCCAGGGTGCTCTGCAGCACGGTGCCAAGGCCGTTCAAGCCCGGGGTACCGACCTGAGGCGCGCCGCTGGACGCGGTCTCGCTGAACAGGTTTTGGCCCACGGCCTGGAGGCCGCCCGGGTTGACGAACTGGGCGATCTGCAGGTTGCCGATGACCTGGGGCGCGGCCTGGCCGGCGGTGGTGACCGACACGGTGCCGTCTTCGCCGACGGTAAAGGTCTTGGTGTCGGCAGGCAGCACGATGGCAGGCTGCAGTGCGAAGCCATTGGCGGTGACCAGCTGGCCATCGGCATTGAGGTGAAAGGTGCCGTCACGGGTGTAGTTGATGGTCCCGTCGGGCATGGTCACCTGGAAGAAGCCATCGCCGTTGACAGCCATGTCCAGCGGCTGGTCGGTGGTCTGCAGCGAACCCTCGGTGAAGTTCTTCTGGGTGCCGACGATGCGCACACCGGTACCCAGCTGCAGGCCGGAGGGGAGCTGGTTGTCCTGGGTGGACTGGGCACCGGGCTGGCGGCGGATCTGGTACAGCAGGTCCTGGAATTCGGCGCGATCGCGCTTGAAGCCCGTGGTGGACACGTTGGCCAGGTTGTTGGAGATGGTAGTGAGGTTCATGTCCTGGGCGGACAGACCGGTCTTGGCGACCCACAGTGACGACATCATGCTGGTATTCCTCGAAGTGCCGGTTTTACGTCGGCGCTAGCCGTTATCAGGAGAATTGCAAAACCTTTGCCATCGCCGCGTCGTTGTCTTCCGCGCTGCGCATCATCTTTACCTGCAGCTCGAACTGGCGGGACAGCGACAGGATCGAGGTCATTTCCTCCGCCGCATTGACGTTGCTCGACTCGACGAAGCCGGAGACCAGGGAGACGTTGGCATCCATGGGCGGCGCTGCCTGGCCCTGCTTCATGTGCAGCAGGCCGTCGAGCCCCTTTTCCATCTGCTTGGTGTCGGGATTGACCAGCTTGATGCGGTCGACCTGGGCCAGGGCATTGGCCGCCTGGCCGGATCCGCGCACGGTGATGCTGCCGTCCTGACCGATTTCCACTTTGGAAGCAGGCGGCACGGCAATGGGACCGCCATTGCCGAGCACCGGCAAACCACTGCCGGTCCGCAGCATGCCAAGGGGGTCGATCTGCAGGCTGGAGGTGCGCACATAGGCCTCCTTGCCGGAGGGATCCTGGACTGCGACGAAGCCCGGCCCCTGGATGGCCACGTCCAGGTCACGGCCCGTCTCCTGCAGCGCGCCAGGGGTGAAGTCCGTCGCCGGCCGCTCACTCATGGAGTAGACGCGCGACGGCATGGTCTCGCCGAACACCTGCATCGAGCGCGCCTGTTCGAGATCCTTGCGGAATCCCGAAGTCGAGACGTTGGCCAGGTTGTTGGCGTGGGCGCGCTGGGCCATCTCGTTCTGGCTGGCGCCGGTCATGGCGACGTACAGCAGCTTGTCCATCTGATCCTCCGACGGCGGCAGATTGCCGCCAAGCTTGCGTTCGGAGGTTCTTTAGCAAGCGCCGTTCCAGAAACTGAAAACCTTTTAAAATCAGTAGCCTGAAAATAGAAAAGCCTCCCGAGGGAGGCTTTTCCTGACGCCGAAGCGGCAAGCCGTCAGAGAAACGACATCAACGCAGGTTGATGATGGTCTGGGTAATGGCGTTCTCGGTCTCGATGGTCTTGGCGTTGGCCTGGTAGTTGCGCTGCGCCACGATCATGTCGACCAGCTCGGTGGAGATGTCCACGTTGGACGCCTCCAGAGCACCGGACTGCAAGGCACCTAGGGTGCCGGAGCGCGGTGTGCCGACTACTGGCTGACCCGATTCCGACGACTCGGTCCAGGAGGTCTTGCCCATGGGGGTCAGGCCCTGGACGTTGGCGAAGTTGGCCAGCACGACCTGACCCTGCACCTTGGACTGACCATTGGTGTAACGCGCGAAGATCTGGCCGGTATCGTCGATTTCCAGACCGGACAGCTGGCCCGTGGTGTAGCCGTCCTGGTTGACGCTGGTCACGGCGAAGGCACTGCTGTATTGGGTCGAGCCGCGCATGTCCAAGGTTATGCCGGCCGGGTTGGCGACAGCGCCATTGGAGGCCCAGGTCGCCGGGGTACCGCCGTTGGAGATGGCCGGGACCCAGTTGTCCAGCTTGAGCACGCCCTCGAAGGTGTTGGTGGTGGCGTTATTGACCTGCTTGAGATCGGTCGAGGCCACCTTGCCGCCATCGAGCGCGCCGCTGCTGGTGAACGGCAAGGTCACGGTGTAGGGCGTAGCAACCTTGGTGGTCGCGTCTTCCTTGGTGGGATCGCCCGGATTGCGGCCGTCGATCAGCACGTTCATGGTCCAGGAGTTGTTCGCGCCCTTGACGAAATACTGCGACAGGACGTGGGCGTTGCCCTGGCTGTCGTAGATGTTCACCGAGGTCGAGGAGTTGTAGCTGGTCGGATCGGACGGATTGAACGGGGTGGTGGTCGGCGTCGTCTGGGTCGAGTTCAGGTTGACCGTCTGCTTGATCGAGCTGGATGCCTTAGGGGCCTGGCTAGCCGTCTCGATGCGCAGGTCGCTACGCACGCCCGGCTGCAGCAGACCCTGGTCGTTGGTGGTGTAGCCCTGCAGCTTGTAGCCGTTGTTGTCGACGATGAAGCCTTGCTTGTCGGTCCCGAAGTAACCGGCACGGGTGTACTGGATGGCGCCATTGTTGCTGGTGACGAAAAAACCGTTACCGTTAATGCCCATGTCCAGCGCGTTCTGCGTGGAATCGATGGTGCCCTGGTTGAACAGCTGGCCGACGTTGCCCAGCAGCACGCCGCTGCCCTGGGCATTCTTGCCGGTACCCAGGACCGAGGCGGCATAGAGGTCCTGGAACTCCGCCCGCGACTGCTTGAAGCCGACGGTGCTGGCGTTGGCGATGTTGTTGCCGGTGATGTTGAGGTCACTGGACGCGGCCTTGATGCCGCTCAAACCGATATTGAAAGACATGCTGGATTCCTCTCGTGTGCCGCGCCTTACTGGCCGACCGCCTGGACTTTGGAGATGCCGATGCTGCCGACGCCGGCAAGGTTGAGTGTCATTTCGCCGCCGTTCTGCCCGAGCGTCACACTGTCGACGTTGGCTGGCAGACTGGTCTTCATGGCCGTGGTGGTGTCGTTCACGTTCGCCTGGGCCTCGAAGCGGTAGGTGCCGGCAGCCAGCTTCTTGCCGCTGGCATCGGTGCCGTCCCAAGTGAAGTTCACCAGGCCACTGGACTGCTGCCCCAGGTTCAGACGATTCACCTGACTGCCCGCATCGTTGTAGACGTTGACCCAGACGTTCGGACTGGAAGCGGTCAGGTTGAGCGCCCCCTTGAAGTCCGCGCTGGTGTCCACCTTGACCTTGTCGGTATCGACGATCACCTTGCGCCCGACCAGGGTCGAGGCCTGCAACGCCTGGGAGGACTGGCTGCCGGAGAGGATCGAGCCGACGCTGGTATTGAGGTTGGTGATGCCCTCGACGGTGCTGAACTGCGCCAGCTGCGCGATGAATTCGCCGTTGCCCTGCGGCTCCAGCGGATTCTGGTTGTTCATCTGAGCAACCATCAGCTTGAGGAACTCGTCCTTGCCGAGCTTGCCACCCTTCTTGCCATCGCTGGCGGTGGTTTCGGCGGACGTGCCGGTCTTGTTGACGGAGTACTTGTCGAGTACCGATTGAGCGGTGGAGTTGGTCGTGCTGATGGCCATGGCGCCGGTTCCTTACTGACCGAGGGTCAGTACCTTCTGCATCATCTGTTTGGCGGTATTCATCATTTCCGCATTGGTCTGGAAGGCGCGACTGGCCGAAATCATGTCGGCCATCTCCTCCACCACGTTCACGTTGGGGTAATAGACGTAGCCTTCCTTGTCCGCCATGGGATGATTGGGCTCGTAGCGCTTCTGCACCTCGCTCGGATCCTCGACGATACCCTTGACCTCCACCCCGACCCCGGCCTGGCCCTGGTCGTCGAACAGCGAAGCACCGCCCTGGGCCGCGTTGAACTGGGCAGCGAACACCGGATGCCGCGCCTTGTAGGTCTGATCGACGCTGGAGGAGACGGAGTCGGCGTTGGCCATGTTGCTGGCCACGGTATTGAGGCGCACGTTCTGGGCGCTCATGCCGCTACCGGCGATGTTGAACAGCGAACTCAGGGACATGGCTATTCTCCGCGCAGGGCCGACATCAGCCCCTTGAACTTGCTATTGAGCAGGGTGAAGCTGGCCTGGAAATTCATCGCGTTCTCGGCGTAGTTGGCCTGCTCGACCTGCGCATCCACGGTGTTCTGGTCCACCGAGGGCTGCGTGGGGATGCGATACTTCAAGGCCGAGTCGCCCATGCCCATGTCGAAGCCTTCGGCAGCGATATGGCGGCTGTTGGTGGTTTCCAGCTGATAGTGGCCGGAAGCCCCTGGCGCGCTCTTGGCCGCCTGCTCTGCCATGACGGCGCTGAAATCCAGATCCCGCGCCTTGTAGCCCGGGGTATCGGCATTGGCGATGTTGTTGCCCAATACTTCGGCGCGCTGCGAACGGAAGTTGAGCGCCTGCTCGTGCAACCCGAGTGCTTTGTCGAAACTGATGCTCATGTCGAGAGACCTTTGACGTGGCTTGCAAGCGATTTAGCAAGGCCCGTGCCAGTATCCAACATCCATCTAAATCAAGGGCTTAGCGCGACGCGGCAGTCAGAACGACGGCAAGCGGCAAGGTTTTTCCGCCACCTTTGCCGGCCCCCGAGGCAGGTGCGGCAAAACTTTGGCGCAAAAGAAAGGGCAGACCTGGGTCTGCCCTTTGGGTGTCCATCGACCGGCCTATTTGGCCTTGTAGATGATGCCCGGATTGCACTGCACCATCTGATAGAGATCCGGCAAGCCGTTGAGGGCTTCGGACGCACCCAGGAACAGATAGCCGCCCGGCTTGAGAGTGGCATGGATGCGGGTGAGGATGTCCTTCTTCACGTCAGCGGAGAAGTAGATGAGCACGTTGCGGCAGAACACCATGTCGAACTTGCCGAGGCTGGCATAGCTGTCCAATAGATTCAGGGCGCGGAATTCGATCCGACTGCGAATCGCCGGCTTGACCGCCCAGCGATTTGGCTGGAGCACGTCGAAGTAGCGCTGCAGGCGTTCCTGGGACAGACCACGACCGATGGCCAGAGAATCGTATTCACCGGATTTCGCCGCCGTGAGAATGGCACCGGACAGATCGGTCGCCACGATCTGCATGCCGCCACGCCCCTGCCCTGCCGCGCTGCGCTCGAATTCGTCCATGGTCATGGACAGCGAATAAGGCTCCTGCCCCGACGAGCAGGCCGCCGACCAGACCCGCAGGCGCTGGCCGAAGGTGTTCTTGGTCAATTCCGGCAGGAGGCGGTTCTTGAGCACCTCGAAGGGATAGGTGTCGCGAAACCAGAGGGTTTCGTTGGTCGTCATCGCATCGATGACCTTTTCCCGCAAACCGCCGCGGGGCTGCATCTGGATGCGCTGCACCAACTCCGACAACGTCTTGATCCCCTCGGTCTCCATCAGCTTGTTGAGCCGACTGGAGACGAGGTACTGCTTGTTGTCACCGAGCAGGATCCCGCTGGATTTCTCGAGGAAATCACGAAAAAGCACAAAATCCGCGTTGACTGCTGACACTGCCGCTCCGCCTTCTGGATACCGGGATAGAGACGCCTTCACCTAGTGACTGTCGACCGCGTTGATGCGCTCGGCTACCCGGGAGGCAAGATCATCGGGACGGAACTTGGCCAGGAAGTCGTCCGCACCGACCTTCTTGACCATCGCCTGGTTGAAGACGCCGGACAAGGAGGTATGCAGCAGTATATGCACTTTCTGCATCCGCGGATCATGACGGATTTCCGCCGTCAGGGTGTAGCCGTCCATTTCCGGCATCTCGATGTCGGA
Source organism: Pseudomonas sp. 313 (assembly GCF_000316965.1). Taxonomy (NCBI): domain Bacteria; kingdom Pseudomonadati; phylum Pseudomonadota; class Gammaproteobacteria; order Pseudomonadales; family Pseudomonadaceae; genus Pseudomonas; species Pseudomonas sp. 313. The sequence goes on along the minus strand of NZ_ANBZ01000079.1, from coordinate 154,109 downwards.
AATGATCATCAGCAATTCCTCTTCCGGGCGCTTGCCTTCAGCCACCATGGCCTGCAGGTAGTTCAGCGCCTGACGACCGTCGTTGAGGGAAATGACCTCTACCCCGACGGTTTCCAGGCAGCGGCTCACCTGCTTGCGCGCCACCGAGGAGTCATCGACGATCAGGACGCGCTTGGTGACGGCCTTGGCCTGTACCATTTCGCTGATGACGCCGGCCGACACCGTTTCGACGGACGGCGCCACTTCGGACAGGATCTTCTCCACGTCGATGATCTCGACGAGTTGGTTGTCGACGCGGGTGACGGCGGTGAGGTAGTGATCACGCCCCGTGCCCTTGGGCGGCGGGTTGATGCCTTCCCAGTTCATGTTGACGATGCGCTCCACCGAACGCACCAGAAAGCCCTGCACCTTGGTGTTGTACTCGGTAATGATCACGAAGCAATTGTTGATGTCCGGCAACCCGCGGCGACCGGTGGCCATGGCCAGGTCGATGATGGGAAAGGTGCCGCCACGAATGCTGGCCACGCCCCGTACCACCGGACTCGATTTCGGCATCACGGTGAGCTTGGGGCACTGCAGCACCTCCTTCACCTTGAAGACGTTGATGCCGTAGAGCTGCGAGCCGTCCAGGCGGAACAGCAGCAGTTCCAGACGGTTCTGGCCCACCAGTTGGGTACGTTGGTTGACTGCGTCCAATACACCAGCCATTTGGCGACTCCTCTCGTTGCCACAGACCGGTTGAAAAACTCGGCACAGGGCTTGCTTAGATGTGACTCATGAAGATCGAAGCGACGTGTTTCCGACCTATGAAAACCTCTTGCCGCTGGGCTGCGAATCTTGTGTTGATCCTGACATGCCTGGGCGGAAAGGCCTATGCAGAAGGCGACTACACCTCATCTGACGAACTTATCGGCGCTGTCGAAAGTTTTCTTGAGGAGCGCGTGCAGGAATATTTGCTGGAGACCAATTCCAACGCTCGCCATGAAACCCAGATCAACTCGCTGGATTCCCGCTTGCGTCTGGCCGCCTGCGACAAACCTCTGACGCTGTCGCAGCAGGGCAACCCGACGCCGGTGGGTCGGATCAACGTCAAGGTACGCTGCGAAGGCGCCAGTCCCTGGACGGTATTCGTGCCCGCGCAGGTCAAGCTGTATCGCCCGGTGGTGGTCACGCTGCAGCCCCTGTTGCGTGGCGCGGTGCTGGACAGCCAGAACGTGGCGCTGGTGGAGCGCGATGTCGGCACCCTGACCCAGGGCTACCTGACCAGCCTGGAACAGGTGATAGGTACCCAGCTGAAGCGTCAGGTGGTCAGCGAGCAGGTCCTGGCGCCGTCCTTTATCGAGCAGGCCGAACTCATTCGCAAGGGCGAGCAGGTGGTCATCAATGCCCGCAGCGCCTCCTTCAGCATCCGCATGCAGGGCGAGGCCCTCAGCGCCGGTGCCAAGGACGAGGAGATCCGGGTCCGCAATCTCAGCTCCAACCGGGTGATCCATGGTCGGGTCGTCGATCAGGGCCAGGTGGAGGTAGCCCTTTAGCGCAGGAGCCAAAAGAGGTACCTTGAACGTCCGCTCCCTGAACCTCTGCGCGTCATCCTGTCGAAGGATGTGACACGGCGCACAGGTCTACGGCTAAAGTTTCGGCTCAGTACGCCGATAAGCCGGACATGCGAACGAGACGACACGAGGATCTCCACTCATGGCTCTAGATATCAATCGCCTGAATTCGTCCTCTACTGCAGGCATAGGCAACACCAAGGCCGCCTCTACCAAGGACGTATCCACGGCTCAGACCAGCGACGTCAAGGCCACCCAAGGCACCGCCTCTGGCGAGTCGGTGAGCTTGAGCGCTGAAGCCAAGCAACTGAGTTCCCTGACCGCAGGGCTCAAGGATCTGCCGGTGGTCGACAGCGACAAGGTCAGCCGCTTGAAACAGGCCATCGCCGATGGCTCCTACAAGGTCGACAGCCAGAAGGTGGCCGACAAGCTGATGGCGTTCGAGTCCTGACGCCCGGTTCGGCACGGCCTTCCTGACGATCGTAACTAAGGTTCGAACGGAAACCGCGCCATGACCAATGCTACCTTGCTCGACATCACTCGCCACGACATCGACCTGAGCGAGCAACTGCTGGCCCTGATCGAGCAGGAATTCCAGGCCTTGAGCGAGCGCCAGCTCGATCGGCTGGAAGCGCTGCTGGGCCCCAAGCAGATCCTGCTCAAGCAGCTCGACCAGCATGCCCAGCAGCGCACTGCCCTGCTCCAGGCCCACGGCCTGCGCGCGGATCTGCAGGGCTTGCAAGCCCTGGCTGCGCGGCTGCCCGATGGGGAAGAACTACTGGCGCTTTCCAGCCAGCTCGCGCAGCTCATGGAGCAATGCAAAGCCCACAACTTCCGCAATGGCCAGATCATCCAGGCCAATCGTTTCGTGGTGGGCAAGTTGCTGAATGTGCTGCAGGGTACCTCGGCGCCCACGCTGTACAACCGTCGCGGTAACCAGACCGGCGGTGGCTATCAGCGCCCGCTGAGCTCGGCGTGAGCAGTGGATTTTTCTCACAGCGCGTTTTTCGCTGTACAGCTGGCCGTTAGCCATTATCCTTGCTGACCGCTGTTTACAGGAGTTTCCAGGTGCAAGGCTCTTCCGCTAGCGACAATGCCCCTCAACCCCCCCAGGTCTATCGCTCCAAGGGCGAGATCCTGGCGTGTCTGCGGCCGGCGCAACAGCAGCACATCCCGCTGCGGATCACCTTCAATCGCCAAGGGCAGCAATTCCAGAGCTTCGTCGTCGAGATCGACGAAGCCAAGGGCCTGATCGCGCTGGACGAATTCATTCCCCGTGAGGCCGAACGCCTGCTTGAGCAGGGTCAGTCCTTTCGGGTAGACAGCTTTCACGAAGGCATCAAGGTCACCTGGCAGATCGACCGTCCGGTCGAGTTCAGCGAACTGGACGGCACGCGCTGTTACTGGATCGGCCTGCCCGCGGAGCTCACCTATCACCAGCGGCGCAATGCCTATCGGGTCAAGTTGCTATTAACCCAGCCCGCCACCGCAGAACTGAGTCAGGGCAGCAGCCAGATCCAGTTGCGCGGCCAGTTGATCGACCTGTCAGCCACGGGCTGCAAGCTGCGCTTTCCCGGTAATGTCACCCATCTGCTGCAGCCGGGTCAGCAGGTGCAGAGCTTTACCGCCGAACTGCCCATCGGGGCCATCAATACCCCGGTGACCATTCGCCACGTGGCCTGCACGGAGCGTATGGAATTCAGCGACGTCGGTGTCTGCTTCAACAGCCTGACGGGGGCTGCGCAGCGTCAGATCGAGCGTTTCATCTATCAGTTGCAGCGAGAAAATCGCCGCTTCGAGTGACCGACCGGACGCCCACGACTACTGGGCGCCCCCCTCCACCTCTCAAGTCGCCTTGGGCTCAGCTGGGTTCTGCGGGAACTCGATCTCCTCCTGCAGAGGTGCCCCCTCCTCGGCAGGTTCTTCCTCCACCACCGGCTCGCTGTGCATCTGCTCCTGCACCACCTGGCTGTCGACGCGGGGATCCAGGGCCGCCGCCAGCGGTGAACTGGTCGATCCTTCGGGCATCTGCACATGGCTCAGCGGCGCTTCGTCGACCAGGTGCTTGCCAGTGACCGCATCCGGACGGATGCGCCAGATCAGGATCGCGCCGCAGAGCACGACGAAGGCATAGAGCATGTTGGGCCCGACCAGATTCATCAGAGCCCCCACCACCAGCGGACCGATACAGGCACCGATGCCAAAGGTCACCAGCAGCATGGCACTCAGGGATACCCGCCGCTCCCCCTCGATATGGTCATTGGACAGCGCCACCGCCAGCGGATAGAGCACGAATTGCAGCAGGCTGGCGATAAGGCCGAGGGGGAGCAGCACCACTGGCGGCACATGGGGCAGCACGGCCAGCGGCAGCGCAGCCAGGGTCAGGGCGATGGCCACCACCCGGATCAGCCAGCTGCGATCATGGCGGTCCGAGAGCCAGCCAATCGGCCACTGGGCGATCAGGCCGGCAAAGATGCAACAGGCCATGAACAGACCGATGCGTTCGGTGGGCAGGCCCTGGGCGCTGGCATAGAGCGGCGCCAGACCATAGAAGGAGCCGATCACCAGTCCCGCCACCAGGGTGGTGGTCAGCGACTGCGGAATCCGCTGGATGAAGAACGTGGGTTCCAGCGGCGCAGGCTTAAGCGGCGCCGGGTGGATCTTGCCGGTGACCGCTACTGGCACCAGGCACAGGGCGTAGCAGATGGCGACCAGCATCAGCTTGTCGACGCCCAGATCGGGCGAGACCACCAGCACCACTTGGCCCAGCGCCAGGCCGAGATAGGAGGCGGTCATGTAGCCGGAAAAGACCTTGCCGCGCTCGCCAGGGCCGGCCTGCTCGTTGAGCCAGCTTTCCAGCACCATGTACTGGCACATCATGCCCATGCCGATGAGCACCCTGAGCGCCAGCCACATCGGTAGCCAGGGCAGCAAGCCGATGCCCAGCACCGCGGCGCCGACGACGCCGGCGCAGGTCACATAGGCACGGATATGGCCGACCTTGGCGATCAGCCGATGCCCGAGCTTGCCGCCTATCACCAGTCCCGCGTAATAGGCGGCGGTCAGGGCACCGACCCAGAGTCCCTGCACCTGATCGGCGGCCAGTCGCAGCCCCAGATAGGTACTCAGCAGACCGGTTCCGATCAACATCAACAGCGTCGCGAAATAGAGCCCGCGAAACGCCGACAGCACACGCACCATTGCCTACTCCATCGTCTCTTGCGCACCCGGCAAGCGCGACGGGATCAGCTTCGTCGTTGCGCCGCCAGCTGGGCGTCCTCGCCCAGGCGTGGGTTGTAGTGGCCTGCACAGGCCTTCATCAGTACCTGCAGCACCGACAGATTACCTCTGACGCTGCTGATCTTGGTGGGTACCTCGCCCTTCGGATAGCGCCGCACGGTGGGGAGTTCCACGCAGCGATAGCCCAATTTCGGTACCCGATAGGAAAGATAGGCCAACAACTCGTAGGTGGTGAACTCGTCGCGGAACGGCGCCACCCGCGGATCCAGCAGCATGGCCCGGCTGTAGGCGCGGAAACCCTGGGTGGTGTCGGTCCAGTGGAAACCCGAGGCCAGGCTCAGCATGGGCGCATGGATGAAGCGAATGGCGAAGTCGCGGGACTTGGGCGTGTTCTCCGCCACACCGCCGGCCAGAAAGCGCGAGGCCTGGACGAAATCGTAGCCCTGCTCGATGGCGTCGATGAAGCGCGGGATGGCGTCCGGATCGTCCTTGTCGTTGCCATCGATGGTCACGATGCCGGTATAACCCTCGTCGAGCACGAAGGCATAGGCGCAGCGCAACTGGGAGCTGAGCTTGCCCGGTGCGGTCTTGACCAGCAGCCCGCGGACGCCCAGTTCCTGCAGCCGCTGCGGCTCCAGCGAGCCATCGGTGCTGCCACCGTCGACGATGATGACATCGGCGATGTCGGCGATCTTGACCGCCGCCATGCGCCGCAGGAGGTTGAGGATCCGCTCGCCTTCGTTGATGACCGGAATCACCACGCAGTGCGGACGGCTGCGACCGTTCCAGAAGGTCGTCGAATAGCTGGGCACCTGCCAGAGGGCGCGCTCGGTGGCGGGAATTGCAGTAGTCATAGGTCCTCCAGGTTCAACCGACACGGGCCGTGATGAGGGCGACGCCGGCGATGATCAGGACGATGCCCGCCGCCGTGGTCCAGGGAAAGGCTTCGCGAAAGATCACCACCGACAGCAGGGCGACGCTGGCGATGGCGCCGGCCGTCAGCACCGGATGCGCCACGTTCAGCGGCAGCTTGGCGAGGGCGGCGGCGTACAGCAGAAAGGCCAGGCCATACATGAACAACCCCAGCCAGAACGGCCAGTTGGCCAGGGCGCCCATGGGATCGCTCAGACTGGGAAAGCGGCGCGGCGGCAACATGGCCAGCTTCACCAGCACGCTCGCCGAGGCGTTGGAAGCGATGCCCAGGATCAGGATCAGCCACTTCATGCCGCGGCCTCCGGCAGCTCACGATAGGCCTTGACCGCGACCTGGACGCCACGCTCCAGCGCGGCCAGGTTGGAGCCCTGCTTGGCCGGCAGCATCTCGATGCTGACCACCTGCTCCGGCAGTCGCCGGGTCAGGGCGAAGGCGATGCCGTCGTGGTTGGTGCCGCCCTCCCCCAGGGTCACCAGATCCGGCTCGCTGGCATGGACATGGCCGATCAGTTCGGCATGCTCTTCGAGCACCCGTGCGGCATCTTCCTCGTTGATGGTCAGGGCGCCGGTGTCGAGTTGCATGCGGATCGCCGGATGCTCCACGGCGCGCACCACAGCGGCGGTGGAATCGCTGTCGATCATGAAGTTGGCGCCATAGCGCGGCGGATTCGGCTCCAGGCAGATCTGCACGCCATGGGCCGTGGCCACATCGCCCAGACGGCGGAAGAAGTCGCGTGCCTGCACCAGGGCTTCTTCGTCGCTCAGTCCGGCGCGATCGCGATTGCGCGGCGAGCCGAATACCAGGCGCGTCGCCCCCAGGCCCTCGGCCACCCGGCAGACGCCTTCCAGCTGCGCCAGCAACGCGCGCTGGATGTCGTCGCTACCGAAGACGTTGAGTCCCGTGGTACCGAACAGCAGCGCCTGCATGCCGGTGATCTCGATACCCCGGGCCTGCCACTGCTGCCGCACTGCCTGGATCTCCTGGGCGGTGGCCGTCTTGGGATCGGCGAAATACTTGCCGGGGGCGATGTCGATGGCATCCACTCGATGCTGTTGCAGGATCTCGGCGACCATGGCGTCGTCGGCCACGTCCCAGGCGATATTGGAAATGGCGATGCGCATCACTGACCCTCCGCCTTGATGACCGGAGGTTCCGACTGGGCGTAAGCCCGTACCGCGAGCAGGGTGTCGCGTGCGCTGTACTGGTAGCCGTCACGGCCGCCGAAGACCTCGGCATGCACGCTGCGGAAATCGTAGCGCGCGGGCGTACCGTCCAGGGTGTTGCCGAATTCGCGTCCAAAGCCCTGACGGGCGATGTCCGCCACGCTGATGGGCGCGGCCGTCAGGTGCACCAGCTCCAGCCCGGCCGCCTGGGCGGTCTGGATGTCATAGCCCAGGTTGACCATCGGATAGAACTGGAAGACGCCGCGGCTTTCCACCGCGTGCAGGTTGTTGTCGTTGAGCAGGTCGTAGATCACGTTCTTGCGCAGCCCCGGCCCGACCAGGCCCGGCAGGCGAACGATCAGCGCCTTGGCGAAATGCTCACGGACGAACTGCTCCAGTCGATAGCGATTGGCGCCATAGGCGTGCAGCCCCTCTTCGTCCACCGCGGTGGTTTCATCCACGCCGAGTGGCTGCTTGAAGACATCCACGGTGCTGATCAGCACGAAGGAATCACACTGGATCCGCGAGAGATGATCGATCAGGCCATCGATCTTCTGGCGATCGGCCTCAGGATCGCGGTTGGCGATCCATTTCTGCGCGGGGGCACCGGCGCAGATGACCTGGCCATAGGGCTGGTCGCCGATCTGGTCGATATTGGTGGAGCGAAACAGCGCGCCGAAGGCCTTCTGCTTGAGCAGCGTCGACCCTACGAAGCCGCTGTACCCTATCAATGCGTCGGTCTTCATGTTGCTCACCCCTTGGTCTTGAATCTCAGGCAATAGTCCACTTGGCACTCCTCGACGGGATATCGCGCGTCCAGGTAGGCCTTGAGTCGTGGAAACTTGTCGTGCATGGAAATGTTGTTCAGGTTGAACGACCAGAAGGTCGTCGAATACACCACCGCTGGCGGATCGGCGTGCTGCAGATCGCTGAGCAGGTCGGCCTCGTAGGGTGGCGTGGCATAGACCGGATAGATGTACTTGGTGCAGGCCGGCAGATCGGTCATCCCGTTGATGACCCCGTTGTTGGCCAGGTCGAACACGCACTGGGCGCCACTTTCCTGCAGACGGCGCGAGGCCCATTGCACCCCGGGCGTGGCCAGCGCCGCGTCATCCGGCAAGGCGGTCAGCGCTGGCACCCAGGCGAGCCCCTGGGCCCACACCCGCTCCACCGGCGACTTGTACAGATTGAAGGCAGCGAGCAGCACCAGCAGCGCCGCCAATGCCGGCACCAGCAGCCGCCGGCTGAAGGCCAGCAGGGCACCCGCCAGCAACACCGCGAAGAACGGTGAGGGATTAAGCCCGACCAGCCCGAGCAGTACGGCAGCCACAATGGCGACTGCTGCCGCCCGTGGATGGGCCGAGAGATCCCAGCCGCCATTGCGCGCGAGGCGCTGCCGGCGGGCGGCATAGAGCAGGCTCAGCAAGGGCACCCAGAAACCCATCTGGATATGCTGGAAGTCCGCGCGATTGACCCCGATCTTGAAGAAGATCGCGAGCAGCACCGCCAGGGCGCCAATCAGCGGCAGGTCTTCGCTCCAACGCCACGGCCAGGGCAGGCAGCGGATCAGGGCGAAACCTGCCAGGGCCGTGGGCACTACCAGGAGCAAGCTCAGCGCCAGAGGACGGGCGCTCAGGCCATAGCCCCACTGGGAAGAGGTTTCCAGCAGGAAGGTCAGGTTCTTGACGTAGTCGGTCAGGGCGAAGAAATCGGTACCAAAGCCAAGCCAGGCAATGGTCGTCGCGAAACTCAGGATCGATAGCAGATGCCGCCGTTGCAGCAACAAGGCGAGTACTACCGCCGAGCCGATGGCCAGCACCCCGGCGATGCCGCGGTCATAGGACCAGAACAGATTGAAGCCCGCCGCCAGCCCCAGCAACACCTCGCACACCAGGCGTCGCGGCGTGGTCTCCACCTTGCGATGCAGGCAGAACAGGAACAGCGACAACAGCAGGAAGAGATCGCGATAGCCCACCACCTGGGTCGCCAGGGCACCCACGGCGACCAGTAGGATCAGGCGCGCGCGGCCCTTGGGCACGGGGCACAGCAATACCGCCGTGCCCCACAGCAGCAAGGCCGCGCCGGTGTTGCACAGGCCATAGAGGATCTGGGTCACCAGGAAGGTGTGCTGGGCGCCGAACCAGGTCTGCGCTAGCCATACTGGGATGAAATCCAGCCCGCCATGGATGGTGAAGGCATGGGCGCCCGGCTGACTGTGCAGCAGCGTCGGCAGCGTGGCGAAATATTCCCCCTGGTGGAAGGGGTCGAGAATGACGCCCTTGCCGAACAGAAAGAAGTTGATGATGGAAAAGGCCAGAACGCTGATGAAACCGGCGACGCCGGACACCCCCCTGGGTGTCGCTTCAGTGGAAGGGTTCGGCATCGAGGCGCTCCAAGGCATCGAAAATGTTGTCGATCTTGCCGCCCAGCATCGAATAGCAGCCGGGCAACTGGGGGTGTTGTTCGAAGAGGATGGGACGGCCGTCGTCCCCTTCGTTCTTCATCAGGATGGTCTTCACCTCGAACAGCGAATCCCGGTATTCCACCCGTGCCGCCGCCGACATGTAGCGGGCCACGTCCCGCACCATCCAGTCCGCCCGCGAGGCACGGTCGTAGTCGTCGAGCAGCGCATAGGGATCGGTGCCATTGGCGTCTTCCCAATTGAGGTGCGGGGTGTAGCGCACATGGGACAGGGTGTGCAGACCGCGCGCCGGGAAGGGCATCATGGAAAAGAACGGACCATCCATGACCGTCACGCCGAGATTGCGCAGCTCCGGAGGCATCTCCACCAGGGCCATCTCGGTGATCTCGTGACGCAGACGCGTGGTGGTACCGGGGAAATCACCGCCGTACTGGTTGAGACCGCTGTAGGTGCAGTTGAAGAGATAGCGGCAGTGCATCTCCTCCTGCCCGCCCGCTTCGTCCACCACCTCGACGCCCAGACCACCGGTTTCACCACGGATCGCCGTTACTCGACTCTTGAAGCGCAACTCCACGCCGACGGCATCGAGTTCACGACCGACTTCCGCGGCGAGCACCGCGGAGTTGAAGGCATATTCCTCGGTGAGATACACCGACTCGATCAATCGGTCGTCGAACAGTCGACTTAATTCCTCGGGTGCGGGCTGTAAGGAAGCCTCGATACCCTGGCAGAAACGCTCGAACTGTTTGGCCGTCACCTTGGAGTTGTTGCGGGCGATGGCATACAACTTGGTGAAGTCCCGCACCACCACATCGGGATAGTCGCGCAGGAAGCGCGGCAAGTTGACCCGACTGCGAAAGGCCGTGACGAAACTGCGGGGATAGTGATAGCCGTTATGAACCCGAGCCTGATTATGATAAGAGGCGCGCTTCAACAGCCCCTCTTCCCTTTCGATCAGCGTGACTTTCGCAAAGCCTCTCACCCGCATGAGATACAGGGCCGTCATGGCCCCATAGAATCCGCCACCTATGACGATCGCATCTCTCATGATCGTCAGGCCATGCCGGATTGAGTAGCCGGCCTTGCGGCATTACCGCCCTGCACCACTTCGACATTGAGCTTGTCGCGCCGCGTCATGACCGCACTGGTGAACTCCTGGGCGACATGATAGAGCGGCCCTTCGTTGACTCTGTGGGTCAACTGCAGGACATATTCGCCAAGCACCAGCAGGACCAGCGAAATGAGAAAGAACATGCCGGACTGCTGTAATGAAATCGTCACCCAGCCGGGTGCCACGTCATCCTTGAACACGCCGATGGCGATGACGTAGATGGAATAGAGCAGATTGGACAGGGCCCCCACGATGGACAGGAAACTGACCATGCGCATGGGCTTGCGGGTGGAGGACACCAGCAGTCGAGCACCCCGATCGAAACTGCCGGACAGCCGCTTGGGCTTGGTGCTGCGCGGCGGCATGCTGTATTCGAGATTGATGCGCGAGAACCCTGCGGTGGCGGGTAAATGCCGGTAGGTCAACGCTGGCGCAGGATGGCGCAGGATGTAGTTGATGACCTTCTTGCTGAGCATTCGGAATTGGGGCGCGTCCTTGGCCAGATCCACCCCGTTGAATCTCTTGTAGAGACTGTTGAAGCCATTGGAGCAAAGGCTGTAAGACAGAGTCTGCCGAACTTTCTGCTGATTGTTGGCAAAGACCACGTCTACCCCACCGGCTGCCTGTTGCAACATGTCGGGCAGGAAGGCGATGTCATCGGTTTCCGGATCTATGACGACTGCGAAGTCGCCCAGGGCATTTTCCAATCCCACCCAGGCGGCGGTATCCGAATCCACTTCCTTGGTCAGGGCATATACCTGCAGATTGGGCAGGCCATTGATACTGGTGAGTTGCTTTAATCGAGCTACGCTGTCATCAGAGGAGGCGTTGTCGACGATGATAAGTTCGTAGTCACTTACCAAGGGACCGATGACAGTTGCGGCGCGCTCAAGCACGTTTTGCAACTCGGTTGCCTGATTACGAACGACGAAGACGACTGAAAGTAGGACGGGATAAAAGGCCATGACGCGAACCTCCAGAGGCGCTCCAGATTCATGCAATGCAGACGGTTAGCCAACGGAGAGTACAGATAAATTCGACAGGTTTTCTTCTGCTGCTCTACGCTGTGATCACAACCACAAATCGCTGCTGGAAGAGCCTGGAAGTCGGACAAGGTCGCTGTTTTTGCCCTATCCTCCGAACTGCTGTAACGGTTCGGCAAGGGTGCTTGACGGCGTCGGGCCGCGAGGAGAGGTACTGGAAAGGAATCTGGTGTCCCAGAGTGGGGTCGAACCACCAACCTTCCCCTTAGGAGGGGGATGCTCTATCCAATTGAGCTACTGGGACAGGAAAGGGCACTCATGTTAACGAGCAGCGAACCGTTTGTCATGTTCCAGCTCGGCTGAACCAGGCGGGCATGCAAGGCTGGCAGAGGAAGGAAGTTCTTCGTTAGCTTTGCAATTTGCCCAGTACGTCGGTAAATTGACGTCAATAAAAACAGACGCCTAGGGACAGGTCGTTACAGAGTCCAAGGTGCCGTGAGTGCTAGCGGAACGAGACGAGGGCTTACGCCTTCACTGATTTTTGACTCCAGATGAAGTACCTCAATGACCCAGGCCATTAGATCCTACTCAAGCCGTACCGCTGACAAATTCGTCGTGCGTCTGCCCGAGGGCATGCGAGAGCGCATCGCGGATGTGGCCCGCAACCATCATCGCAGCATGAACTCCGAGATCATCGCGCGCCTCGAGCAGAGCTTGCAGCAAGAGGGCGCCCTAGGCGACGAACCCGGGCTTCGCCTGGACAGTCCGGAGATCACCGCCAGTGAGCGGGAACTGCTGCAGCGCTTTCGGCAACTCTCGGGTCGACAGCAGAATGCCCTGATCTCGCTGATCGCCCACGACATCGACGCCGCCTCCTGACGGCGTCCGGGCTGCCCCGCACCTGGGCAGCCCGTTGCGGTCCACCCTGCCCTACATCAGGAACAGGGTGGCGAGTCCCAAGAAGATGAAGAAGCCGCCGCTGTCGGTCACGGCGGTGATCAGTACGCTCGAGCCCATGGCCGGGTCGCGACCGAAGCGCTGCAGGGTCATGGGAATCAGGACCCCCATGAAGGCCGCCAGCAGCAGATTGAGGGTCATGGCGCCCATCATCACCAAGCCCAATGACCAGCTGCTGTAGAGATAGAAGGCCACCAGCCCTATCACCCCACCCCAGATGACCCCATTGCACAGGGCGACGCCCATTTCCTTGCGCAGCAGCCGCGTGGTGCTGGTGACGCTGATCTGCCCCAGCGCCATGGCGCGGACGATCATGGTGATGGCCTGGTTGCCCGAGTTGCCGCCGATACCGGCCACGATGGGCATGAGCGCGGCAAGGGCCACCAGCTTTTCGATCGATCCCTCGAAGAGCCCGATGACGCGCGAAGCGATAAAGGCGGTGATGAGGTTGGTGGCCAGCCAGGTCCAGCGATTGCCCACCGATTTCCACACCGAGGCGAAGACGTCTTCGTCTTCGCGCAGACCGGCCATGTTGAGGACTTCGCTTTCGCTTTCCTCGCGGATCAGATCGACCATCTCGTCGATGGTGAGACGACCGATCAGCTTGCCGTTCTTGTCCACTACCGGGGCCGAGACAAGGTCATAACGTTCGAAGGCCTGGGCCGCGTCATAGGCGTCGCCATCCGGATGGAAGGCCACCGCTTCCTTGGCCATGACCTCGACCACTAGCTTGTCCGGATCGTTGACCAGCAATCGCTTGATCGGCAGCACACCCTTGAGGATGCTGTCGTTATCGACGACGAACAGCTTGTCGGTGTGGTCGGGCAGCTCCTTGAGCCGGCGCAGGTAGCGCAGCACCACTTCCAGAGCGACGTCGTCGCGGATGGTGACCATCTCGAAGTCCATCAGGGCACCGACCTGATCCTCTTCGTAGGACAGCGCGGAGCGCACCCGCTCGCGCTGCTGGGCGTCCAGGGCGTCCATGAGCTCATGGACGACATCGCGCGGCAGGTCCGCGGCCAGATCGGCGAGTTCGTCGGCGTCGAGCTGGCCGGCCACCGCGAGGATTTCCTGATCGTCCATGTCGGCGATCAACGTCTCGCGGACGGCGTCCGAGACTTCCAGTAGGATCTCGCCATCACGCTCGGTCTTGACCAGCCCCCAGACGGTCAGACGATCTTCTTGCGGCAGGGCTTCGAGAATGAAGGCGACGTCGGCCGGGTGCAGTTCGTCCAGGCGGGCACGCAGCTCTTCGAGGCCTTCTTCGGGAATATCGGCGGGGGCTACGGGGGCGCGGTCCTGGTCTTCACGCGCCTCGACAGCGAGGTCGTAGCGCTCCAGCAACTCGACGACCTGGGCGAGCCGCTCTTGCAGCGTCTCGTGGGGCTTTCTGATGTCTGCTTCTTTCACTACGGTCATAGCGCACTCCGGCCCGCCGGCGGAGCGCACCGACGAACCCTATCTCAACAACGGGACGAAAAAGGCGATTGAGTGTTGACTGGGTAAGTCCATAAGGGGGGATGACCACTGCCCCGGCGGGGCTGACGGCGGGGATGATACACCGGACCGGTTGCCGGTGCGAAGGCAAAAGGGTTTCAAAACAGCTATTTGCAAGGGCTTTGACAGGGTATCGAGACGGCGATTTTGGTTCTCGTGCAGCGACCTTTACTTCGCTAAGCTGGAGGCCTACGTCAAGGAGGACGTCCCATGAAGAAGCTGCTCGTGCTCGGCCTGTTGCTGGGCTGCGACCCGGCCCACTCGGCCACGGTCTATCGCTGCGAAGATGCCAGCGGCCACCTCACCTTTTCCGCCAGCGGCTGCGCTTCGGACAGCGACAGCAGCCTGCAACGCGCGGACAACCCACGTCCGGGTGGCGCCAGGCCCACCCTGATGGCGAAACCCAAAGCCGCACCCCGCAAGGAGGTCTCGCGTGCGCCAACGGTGGTGGCCGCCAAGACGGATGGGTGCGGTGATCGGCTCAGCGCCAGCGAGAGGCGGCAGGCGATCATCCGCGGACAGGTCAGGGTCGGCATGAGCCGAGCGGACGTGGAGAACGCCCTAGGACAACCGCGGCGGATTTCCCAGCTGGATACCCTGACCCGCTATCACTACGACGGGCGCCAGCACAAGGAACGCTCACGCCTGGTGACCTTTGACGAGCACGGTTGCGTGCGCCGACGCTGACGCACGCAACCGATCGAGGACGCCGTCAGAGCACGGCGCGGGGATAGGAGCCAAGGACCTTGAGCGCCACGGCGCCGGTGGACAGGCGCTCCAGCACGTCGCGGATCAGCGGATCGGCCTGGTGGCCGAGGAAGTCGATGAAGAAGACGTAGGTCCACTTGCCGCTGCGCGATGGCCGCGTCTCGATCCGGCTGAGGTCGATATTGTTGGTATGGAACGGCAGCAACAGCTCGTGCAGGGCACCCGGCTTGTTCTGCATGGAGACGATGATGGAGGTCTTGTCGTCGCCACTGGGCGGCACGTCCTGATTGCCGATGATGAGGAAGCGCGTGGAGTTGTCCGGGCGATCCTCGATCTTCTGCTGCACCGGGGTCAGGCCATAGAGCGAAGCCGCCATGTCGCCGGCGATGGCCGCACTGTTCCACTCCCCCTTCACCCGCCGCGCCGCCTCGGCGTTGCTGGCCACCGCCACCCGCTCGACGCTCGGGTAGTAGGAGTCCAGCCACTTGCGGCACTGGGCCAGCGACTGGGCATGGGAATAGATGCGGGTGATGCTGTCGGCCTTGGTGTTCTCGCCGATCAACAGGTGGTGGTGGATGCGCAGCTCCACCTCGCCGCAGATCGACAGGTTGTGCTCGAGGAAGCTGTCCAGGGTGTGGTTGACCGCACCCTCGGTGGAGTTCTCCACCGGCACCACGCCGAAGTTTGAGGCGCCGGCGGCGACCTCGCGAAAGACCTCGTCGATGGCCGCCATGGGCCGCGTCACCACGGCCTTGCCGAAGTGCTTGAGCGCCGCGGCCTGGGAGAAGGTGCCTTCCGGGCCGAGGTAGGCCACGTGCAGCGGCTCTTCCAGGGCCAGGCAGCAGGACATGATCTCGCGGAACAGCCGCGCCATGTCTTCGTCGCGGACCGGACCGCCATTGCGCTCCATCACCCGCTTGAGTACCTGGGCTTCGCGCTCGGGTCGGTAGAACACGGGCTTTTCGCCCTCCGCCAGCGTCCCCATCTTGACCCGTGCCACGTCCTGGGCGCAGCGGGCACGTTCGCTGATCAGCTCCTGGATGCGTTCGTCCAGACTGTCGATTCGCAGGCGCAGAGCCTTGAGCTCGTGTTCCGACATGATCAGCCGTGCTCCTTCTCGAATTCGGCCAGATAGGTCACCAGCGCCTGGACGGCTTCCAGGGTGACGGCGTTGTAGATGGAGGCGCGCATACCGCCCACCGAACGGTGGCCCTGCAGATACAGCAGGCCACGTTCCTCGGCGCCTGCCAGGAAGGCCTTGTCCAGGCGCTCGTCGGCCAGGCGGAAGGGCACGTTCATCCAGGAACGGTCATTCTTGGCGATGGGGTTGCTGTAGAAGTCGCTGGCGTCGATGAAGCCGTACAGCAGCTCCTTCTTCTGGCGATTCAGGCGCTCCATGGCGGGCAGGCCGCCCTGCTCCTTGAGCCACTTGAACACCAGCCCCGACAGGTACCAGGAGAAGGTGGCCGGGGTGTTGTACATGGAACCGTTGTCGGCCTCGACCTTGTAGTCCAGCAGCGTCGGGCAGCCGGCGCGGGCGCGACCCAGCAGGTCTTCGCGGACGATCACCACCACCAGACCACTCGGCCCGATGTTCTTCTGGGCGCCGGCGTAGATCAGCCCGAAGCGTGAGACGTCCAGCGGCCGCGAGAGGATGTCGGAAGAGGCATCCGCCACCAGAGGCACGTCGCCCACGTCCGGAATCCAGTCGAATTCCAGGCCGCCAATAGTCTCGTTGGGGGTGTAGTGAACGTAGGCGGCGTCCTTGGACAGCTGCCATTCGCTCTGCGCCGGAATGGCGAAGTAGTCGTAGCCCTTGGCGCTGGCAGCGACGTTGACGGTGCCATAGTGCTGCGCCTGCTCGATGGCCTTGCGCGACCAGATGCCGGTGTCGATGTAGTCGGCGGTGCCGCCCTCGGGCAGCAGGTTCATCGCCAGCTGGGCGAACTGCAGGCTGGCGCCACCCTGCAGGAACAGCACCCTGTAGTTGCTGGGAATGGCCAGCAACTCGCGCAGATCGGCCTCGGCCTGGCTCGAAATGGCGGTGAAGTCTTCACCGCGGTGGCTCATCTCCATTACCGACAGGCCACGGCCCTGCCAATCCAGCAGATCGGCCTGGGCCTGGCGCAGCACAGCTTCGGGCAGGGCCGCCGGGCCGGCGCAGAAGTTGTAGGCACGCTTGCTCATCGCTCGTCATCCTCGTTCGGAAGGTCGTCGCTCGGCACGTCGCTGGCACCGGGCAGCACATCGTCCTGGTCCGGCTCGTGGCTGTCGACCGGCAATTCCTTGTCGAGCAGTTCGTCGTCCAGTTCGGCTTCGTGGTCCAGCAGCTCTTCGTCCACCGAAGGCTCCTGCACCCGCTCCAGGCCCACCAGTTTCTCGCCCTTGCCGAGCTTGATCAGGGTCACGCCCTGGGTGTTACGGCCGGTACGGGAGATGCCCTCGACCGGGGTACGCACCAGGGTGCCCTGGTCGGAGATCAGCATGATCTCTTCGCCGTCCAGTACCTGGATGGCACCGATCAGGGGACCGTTGCGTTCGTTGATGACCATGGCGATCACGCCCTGACCACCGCGACCACGCTGCGGGTATTCGGCCATGGCGGTGCGCTTGCCGAAGCCATTGAGGCTGGCGGTCAGGATCTCGGCGCCCGGCTCGGGGATCAGCATGGAAATCAACCGCTGGTTCTCGGCCAAACGCATGCCGCGCACGCCGCGGGCGGTACGGCCCATGGTGCGCACATGGCGCTCCTTGAAGCGGATGACCTTGCCACCGTCGGAGAACAGCATGACTTCGCGGGCACCGTCGGTGATGGCGGCGGCGATCAGGCTGTCGCCCTCCTCCAGCTTCAGCGCGATCAGGCCGTTGCTGCGCGGACGGCTGAACTGCACCAGCGGGGTCTTCTTCACGGTGCCGTTGCGGGTGGCCATGAAGATGTAGGCACCGGTGGGCTCGTCCTGCTCGGCGTCGAGGAGCTCGCCCTCTTCGCCTTCGACCTCGACCTCGTCTTCCACCAGCACGGCGTCTTCGATGTCCAGGTTATCGTCCTGCTCGCCCAGGTCCTCTTCACCGATGGGCGCCTGCTGGCGCACGGCTTCCAGATCGACCGGCAGCATGGCAGTGATACGCTCGCCTTCGGCCAGCGGCAGCAGGTTGACCAGCGGCCGGCCACGGGCGGCGCGGGAGGCCTCGGGGATCTCGTAGGTACGCTTCCAGTAGACCTTGCCCAGGCTGGAGAACAGCAGCAGGGTGGTGTGGCTGTTGGCGACCAGCAGGTGTTCGATGTAGTCCTCTTCCTTGACCGCCGAGGCCGAACGGCCGCGACCGCCCCGGCGCTGGGCCTGGTAGGCGTGCAGCGGCTGGGACTTGGCATAGCCGCCGTGGGAGATGGTGACGACGCGGTCTTCCTCGGTGATGAGGTCGGCGATGGTCAGGTCCACCTGGGAGGCGATGATCTCGGTGCGACGCTTGTCGCCGAACTCGGCCTTGACCTTTTCCAGCTCCTCGCGGATGACTTCCATCAGCCGCTCGGGGTTAGTCAGGATGCGGATCAGCTCGCCGATCTGCAGCAGGATTTCCTGGTACTCGGCGATGAGCTTCTCGTGCTCCAGACCGGTCAGGCGGTGCAGACGCAGATCCAGGATGGCCTGGGCCTGTTCCGGCGAAAGGTGGTACTTGCCCTCGTGCAGACCATACTGCTCGGGCAGTTCGTCCGGACGGCAGGAATCGGCGCCGGCGCGCTCGACCATCTCGCGTACCGCGCTGGATTCCCAGGGCGTGGCGATCAGGCGTTCCTTGGCTTCGGCCGGGGTCGGCGAGCTCTTGATCAGCTCGATGACCGGATCGATGTTGGACAGGGCGACCGCCTGGCCTTCGAGGATGTGGCCACGCTCGCGCGCCTTGCGCAGTTCGTAGACGGTCCGCCGGGTGACGACTTCGCGACGGTGGCGAATGAAGGCTTCCAGCAGTTCCTTGAGGTTCAGGGTGCGCGGCTGGCCGTCGAGCAGGGCCACCACGTTGATGCCGAACACCGTCTGCAGCTGAGTCTGGGCGTAGAGGTTGTTGAGCACCACCTCGGGGGTTTCGCCGCGCCGCAGTTCGATGACCACGCGCATGCCGTCCTTGTCGGACTCGTCGCGCAGCTCGGTGATGCCTTCGATCTTCTTCTCTTTCACCAGCTCGGCGATCTTCTCGATCAGCCGTGCCTTGTTGAGCTGGTAGGGCAGCTCGGTGATGACGATCTGCTGGCGATTGGCGCTCTTGTCGATGTCCTCGACCTCGGCGCGGGCCCGCACATAGATGCGCCCACGACCGGTGCGATAGGCCTCGATGATGCCGGCACGACCGTTGATGATGCCCGCGGTCGGGAAGTCCGGACCGGGGATGTACTGCATCAGGTCGTCGACGGTCAGCTCGCTGTTCTCGATCAGGGCCAGGCAGCCATCGATCACTTCGCCGAGGTTGTGCGGCGGAATGTTGGTGGCCATGCCGACCGCGATGCCGCTGGAACCGTTGACCAGCAGGTTGGGGATGCGCGTGGGCATCACCGCCGGGATCTGCTCGGTGCCGTCGTAGTTGGGCACCCAGTCGACGGTTTCCTTGTCCAGGTCGGCCAAGAGTTCGTGGGCGAGCTTGGACATCCGCACTTCGGTGTAACGCATGGCCGCGGCGTTGTCGCCGTCCACCGAACCGAAGTTGCCCTGGCCGTCCACCAGCATGTAGCGCAGCGAGAAGGGCTGGGCCATCCGCACGATGGTGTCGTAGACGGCGGTGTCGCCGTGGGGGTGGTACTTACCGATGACGTCACCCACCACACGAGCGGATTTCTTGTACGGCTTGTTCCAGTCGTTGCCCAGCTCGCTCATGGCGTAGAGCACGCGCCGGTGCACCGGCTTGAGGCCGTCACGCACATCCGGCAAGGCCCGGCCGACGATGACGCTCATCGCGTAGTCGAGATACGACTGCCGCAACTCGTCTTCGATATTGACCGGGAGGATTTCTTTGGCCAGTTCACCCATGAGAAGCCTGGTTCCTTCTGATCTGAAAAGCGCTAGGGCTCGTCCGCACGTCGGCCGAGCCTGATATAGGAGAGGCGAAAGCCCGTCTGGCGGCGGCTGTCACCGGCGGCGCAAAGGGCGCCCCGACCGGTTTTCAGCACTGCATCACCGCCTGCCGAGGGCTTTCGAACAAAGCCTGTGCAAAGAGCGAAATTCTAACACATTCAGGGAGGTATCCGCCCCTGGCGATCACCTCAATGCAGGCGTCGGCGATTCATCAACTCGGCCATCTTCTTGGCGTCCGGACGCTCCACCACGCCGCGCTCGGTGACGATGGCGTCGATGAGATCGGCCGGGGTGACGTCGAACACCGGATTGAAGGCGTCCACATCCGCGGCGATGCGCTGGCCACCGGCTTCGAGCAATTCGTGACCGGCGCGCTCCTCGATGGGGATGTCGTCACCGGACGCCAGATTCATGTCGATGGTCGAACTGGGCGCCACCACCATGAAGCGCACCCCGTGGTGCATGGCGATGACCGCCAGGTTGTAGGTGCCGATCTTGTTGGCCACGTCGCCATTGGCGGTGATGCGATCGGCGCCGACGATCACCCAGGCGACGTTGCGCGTTTTCATCAGGTGCGCCGCCGCGGCATCGGCGTTGAGGCTGACCGGAATGCCTTCCCCGGCCAGCTCCCAGGCGGTGAGCCGCGAGCCCTGCAGCCAGGGACGGGTTTCGTCGGCGTGGACGCATTCCACCAGGCCGTCCAGGTGCGCCGCGCGCAACACGCCCAGGGCGGTGCCGAAGCCGCCGGTGGCCAGGGCGCCGGTATTGCAGTGGGTGAGGAAGGTCTGCTTGCTGGCGTCGTGCTTGCGGATCAGTTCGACGCCCAGCTGGGCCATGGTCAGGTTGGCTTCGCGATCGCTCAGGTGGATGGCCACCGCCTCGGCTTCCAGCGCCGCCAGGGCGCCTTCCCCGGCCGCGCGCGTCAGGCGCTCGCGCATCCGGTTGAGCGCCCAGAACAGGTTGACCGCGGTGGGCCGCGACGCCGCCAGCAGCTCGAAGTCGGCGCTGACGGTCTCCTCCCAGTCCTCACCCGCCGCGGCGCGCTGCCGGGCGCCGAGCACCACGCCGTAGGCGGCGCTGATGCCGATGGCGGGCGCGCCACGCACCAGCATGTCGCGGATGGCCTGGGCCACCTCGGCGGCGCTGTGACAGGCGACCCAGTGTTCGCGCAGCGGCAACAGGCGCTGGTCGAGCAGGTGCAGGGCACCGTCCCGCCAGTCGATCGCCTTGATCTTTTCCGCCGCCAGCAGACGCTCTCGCATGATCTCTCCTCGACCTGAATCTGTAGCCCGCCAGTATACCGGCATCGGCGCGCGGATTTAGCGGTAGCGCCACAAGGACCGCTATACTGCCGGCTCGCCCCTCTTGGAATCGTCGCAGATGCCGACCCCCGCGCCCCTGGACCTCTTGTTGCTCCCCAGCTGGATCGTGCCGGTGGAGCCGGCCGGGGTGGTCCTGCGCGATTACGCCCTGGGCGTGCGCAACGGCTGCATCGCCCTGCTCGCCCCGCGCGCCGAGGCTCTGCGCCAGCCGGCGAAGGAGACCCTGGAGCTGCCGGGCAAGGTACTGATCCCTGGCCTGATCAATGCCCACGGCCACGCCGCCATGACGCTGTTTCGCGGCATGGCCGACGACCTGCCGCTGCAGACCTGGCTGCAGGATCACATCTGGCCCGCCGAAGGCCGCTGGGTCGACGAGGACTTCGTCCGCGATGGCACCACCCTGGCCATCGCCGAGCAGATCCGGGGCGGCATTACCTGTTTCTCGGACATGTACTTCTATCCCCAGGTGGCCTGCGAGGCGATCCATCGCACCGGGGTACGCGCCCAGGTCTGCCTGCCGATCCTCGATTTCCCGATTCCCGGCGCCCGTACCGCGGACGACATGATCCGCCGCGGCCTGGAGCTGTTCGACGACATGAAGTTGCACGAGCGCATCAGCGTGGCCTTCGGTCCCCATGCGCCCTATACCGTCGCCGACGCCAAGCTCGAAGAGATTCTGGTGCTGGCCGAGCAGCTGCAGGCACCGATCCAGATGCACGTGCACGAGACCGCCTTCGAGGTGGAACAGGCGCTGGAGCAGACCGGCGAGCGGCCGCTCAGCCGGCTGCGGCGCCTGGGCCTGCTCGGTCCGCGTTTCCAGGCCGTGCACATGACCCAGGTGGACGACGAGGATCTGGAAAACCTGGTCGAAACCAACAGCCACGTCATCCACAGCCCCGAGTCCAACCTCAAGCTGGCCAGCGGCTTCTGCCCGGTGGAGCGCCTCTGGCAGGCCGGCGTCAACGTGGCCATCGGC
This sequence comes from Pseudomonas sp. 313, assembly GCF_000316965.1. NCBI lineage: Bacteria > Pseudomonadati > Pseudomonadota > Gammaproteobacteria > Pseudomonadales > Pseudomonadaceae > Pseudomonas > Pseudomonas sp. 313. Next base: position 132,181 of record NZ_ANBZ01000079.1, on the reverse strand, counting down.
ACCGATGGTGCGGCCAGCAACAACGATCTCGACCTGCTCGGCGAAACCCGCACCGCCGCTCTGCTGGCCAAGGCCGTCGCCGGCTCGGCCACTGCCCTGGATGCCCATCGCGCGCTGCGCATGGCGACCCTGAACGGTGCCCGCGCCCTGGGCCTGGAGCGCTGCCTGGGTTCGCTGGAAGTCGGCAAGGCCGCCGACCTGACCGCCGTCGACCTCGGGGGTCTCGCCCAGCAGCCGCTCTACGACCCCGTTTCGCAACTCATCTATGCCACCGGCCGGGACCGCGTCAGCGACGTCTGGGTCGGCGGCGTGCCGCTGCTGCGCCAGAGCGAACTCGTGCGCCTGGACGAGGCCGAACTCATAGCCAATGCGCAGCAGTGGGCCACCCGTATCCAGCAGGGCGCCTGACGCGCCCCGCTCCCTTGCCTCTGGAGAACCCCATGTCCAACGTCGATAACGCCGAGATCGCCAAGTTCGAGGCCCTCGCCTACCGCTGGTGGGATCGCGAGAGCGAATTCAAGCCGCTGCACGACATCAATCCGCTGCGCGTCAACTGGATCGATCAGCACGCCGGCCTGGCCGCCAAGAAGGTGCTGGACGTCGGCTGCGGTGGCGGCATCCTCAGTGAGGCCATGGCCCAACGTGGTGCCCAGGTGACCGGAATCGACATGGCCGAGGCCCCCCTGGCCGTCGCCCGCTTGCACCAGCTGGAGTCCGGCGTGCCGGTGGAATACATCCAGGAGACCACCGAGGACCACGCGCGCAAGCACGCCGGCACCTATGACATCGTGACCTGCCTGGAAATGCTCGAACACGTGCCGGATCCCTCCTCGGTGATCAAGGCCTGCCACGACCTGGTCAAGCCGGGCGGTCAGGTGTTTTTCTCCACCATCAACCGCAATCCCAAGGCCTATCTGTTCGCCATCGTCGGCGCGGAATACGTGCTGCGCCTGCTGCCACGCGGCACCCACGATTTCCGCAAGTTCATCCGCCCCTCGGAATTGGGCGCCTGGGCCCGTGCCGCCGGCCTCAACCTGCGCGACGTCATCGGCCTCACCTACAACCCGCTGACCAAGAGATACAAGCTGGAAGGCGACGTGACGGTGAACTACATGGTGCGCACCCAGCGCGAGGACTAGGCCATGCGTCTGCAAGCGGTCCTCTTCGACATGGATGGCACCCTGCTGGACACGGCGCCGGACTTCATCGCCATCATCCAGGGCATGCGCCAGGACAGGGGCCTCGCGCCTGCCGATGAAGCCCGCCTGCGCGGCGTCATCTCCGGTGGCGCCAAGGCCATGATTCTGGCCGGCTTCGAGGTCGACCCGCTGGGCACCGAACTCGAGCCCCTGCGCCTGGAGTTTCTCGAACGCTACCAGACGCACTGCGCGGTCCATACCCGGCTGTTCGAGGGCATGGACGAGATCCTGCGCGATCTCGACGCCGCCCGGCTGCGCTGGGGCGTGGTGACCAACAAGCCGGTGCGCTTCGCCGAGCCGATCATGCAGCGCCTGGGCCTGGCCGAACGCTCGGCCTGCCTGGTCTGCCCGGATCACGTCACGCACAGCAAGCCGGACCCGGAGATGGTGGTGCTGGCCTGTCGGCAACTGGATGTCGATCCCCAGACCGCCCTGTTCATCGGTGACGACCTGCGCGACATCGAGTCGGGCCGCGCCGCCGGCAGCAAGACGGTGGCGGCACGCTACGGCTACATCCATCCGGACGACCACCCCGAGCACTGGGGTGCCGACGCCATCATCGACCACCCGCTGGAATTGCGCGCCCTGCTCGATCGCGCGCTGTGCGGCTGCTAGAGGTTCAGATGTTCGACTACCAGGCTCCCGCCGAGCTATTGAAAGACCGCGTCATCCTCGTCACCGGCGCCAACCGCGGCATCGGCGCCGCCCTGTCCAAGGGCTGTGCGGCCCTGGGTGCCAAGGTCATCCTCCAGGGTCGCGATGCCGCGGCGCTGGATGCGGCGTGCCAGGATATCCAGGCCAGCGGTGGCCAGGTCGAGGCCTTGGTACTGGATCTGGAACAGGCTGACGCGGCGGCCTATGCCGTCGTGGCGGAGCGCCTGCAGCGAAGTCATGGCCGCCTGGACGGCCTGGTGCACAACGCCGGCCTGCTGGGACCGCGGATGCCGTTGGAAGAAACCTCCGCCACGGCCCTGGCGCAGGTGCTGCAGGTGAACGTCCAGGCAGGCTTCGCCCTGACCCAGGCGTTGTTGCCGCTGCTCAGGGCCGCCGATGCGGCCTCGGTGATCTTCACCTCCAGCAGCGTCGGTCGCAAGGGACGGGCCAGCTGGGGCGCCTATTCGGTGTCCAAGTTCGCCACCGAAGGCCTGATGCAGGTGTGGGCCGAGGAGCTTGGAGAAGCCGGCATCCGGGTCAACAGCGTCAACCCGGGCGGCACCCGCACCGCCATGCGCGCGGCGGCCTATCCCGAGGAAGATCCTGCCCGGGTGCCCGCGCCGGAGGCCATCCTGCCGGTCTATCTCTACTTGCTCGGCCCCGACAGTCGAGGCACCACCGGGCAGGCGCTCAACGCCCAGTAGCGGGTTCGGTCAGACGTGGAAGCGCTGCACCAGTCGCGAGAGCTCGTCGCCCAGCTCGGCCAGCTCCCGACTGGCTGACGCCGTCGCCGCCATCGCCTGGCTGGACTGATCGGCGCCGTCGCGAATCCGGGTGACATTGACCGCCACCTCTTCGGCCACGCCCCGCTGCTGCAAGGCCGCCGCGGCGATCTGCTGATTCTTCTGCTGGATGCTGGCCACCGCCGTGGCGATACCGGCGAAGGCCCGCCGGGTATCGCCGGCACTGCCCAGGGTACCGGCCAGCAGGGTCTCGCTCTGCTGCATCCGCGCGACCGCCTCGCCACTGCCCTTCTGCAACACCACGATGAGCTGCTCGATCTCGACACTCGACTGCTGGGTACGGCGCGCCAGGGCGCGGACTTCGTCGGCGACCACAGCAAACCCTCGCCCCTGCTCACCGGCGCGGGCCGCTTCGATGGCCGCGTTGAGCGCCAGCAGGTTGGTCTGCTCGGCCACTGCCTTGATCACGTCCAGCACACTGCTGATCGCCTGGCTGTCGTGGGACACGCCTTCGAGGCGCTCGGCAGCTGCCCGGACGTCCACCCCTAGGGTCTCGATACCGGCCAGACTGCGGCCGATCACCGCCTGGCCGTCGTTGACCTGGCGCTCGGCTTGGTCGCCGGCACCGGCGGCGGCCTCGGCGTCCGCGGCGACGCCCTGGGCGGTGGCGGCCAATTCAGCCATGGCCGCCGCCACCTGATCGGTTTCCTCGCGCTGGCGGGTCACGCCCAGTTGCGCATCCCGGGCCTGCTCGGCCAGGGCCGCGGCAGACTGGCCTAGTCGGCCGATGCCATTCTGCAGTTGCAGAACCATGCCGCGCAGCGCCGCCACCATGCTGGCGCTGGAACGTTGCAGCTGGCCGATCTCGTCACCGCGATCCACGGTCAACTCGACATCCAGCTGGCCCTGGGCGATGCGTTCGGCGGCAGCGATCACCTTGCGCAGCGGGCGGACAATGGCCAGGGTGATGATCAGCGCGGCCAGGGCACCGACGATCAGCGCCAGCAGCGCGACGCCGCCGATGGTCAGCAGGCGCTTGGTCATCATCGCCTGCAACTCGGCTTCCTGTTGCCCATAAAGGGCATCGACCCGCTCCACGGCGGCCTCGGCCAGGCTGGTCATCCGCGCACCGGCGGTCTGCTCCTGGGCCAGGGCGGCGGCATAGTCGCCCAGGCGGCGGATGAATTCCTTGATATTGGTGGAGACGTCCTGGATGACCGAGGAATAGGCCGGATCGCTCAGCTGCGGCTCCACCTTGGCCAGTAGCTCGAGGGCGGCACTGGCCGAGGGCAAGGGCTGGTCGTCCACCGTGTTCTTGCCTGCCCGTGCCTGAGCTTCGTCGAGGCTCTTGAGCATCAGGCGATAGAGTTCGCCGACCTGCTGCGACAGGGTCAGGAGTTCGGCGCCCTGCTTGCCAGCGGAATCCTTGAGCGCATAGGCGCCGTCATCCAGCAGACCGGACTGGAGGATATCCAGGCTGTTGGCCGCGCCCTCCACCAGGAAGGCCGCCCCTTCCATGGCCAGACGGCGCGAGGTATTGAGGCGCTCGAAGTCGGCGAAGGCGGCACCATAGGCCTTGGTGGCCTCGCGGGCGGCATCGATATCGGCAGCGTTGGCATTGCCCACCTCCGCCTGCAACTGCCCCAACCGCTCGAGTACCACAGGCAGGGCCTGCCGCAGGTGCTCGGCCTGGGCGGCCTCGCCACTCAGGCGAAAGCCCTGCTCCAGGGCGCGCACCTGCATCACCTGCCGGTTGATCGCCGCCATGTCGCGCAGGGAACCGAAACGATGCTCGACATCCTTGAGCGCAAGGCCGCCCTGGAGGGCCACCACCAGTGTCAGCAGCAGCACCAGAGCAAAGCCCACCGCCAGCTTGGTCGCGGTTCGCCAATTGGCCAGGCGATAGCGGGCAATCCCTTTCATACGGCACCCCAACGGAATGAGTTCTACCGACGCTGTCGTCCGCAGAAGCCGATTCTTGAGGGGCTGGGGGGCTAACGAGCCGCTATCCGTCGCACTCGGTTATGCCGACGTCGCTTTGGATGGCGGCCGTTTGCCAGTCGCACGAACGATCAACGACCGGCGCGAGACTCGCGAATATAGAAGCGCGCCTTTTCCGCATTCTTCACGCAACCGGTGTAGGCCTCGACCTGCTGCTGGGTCTTGGCGGTGGACAGCAGCGCCAGCGCCTTGGAATAGCTCACGGTGCCGGAAAAGCCTTCGGCCTTGGCCAGGTCGAGTTCCTGCCAGGCGGAGCGGGTCTGGCTGGCGCAGCTGTCGCGATTGACCACCTTGCCCGAGCATCCCGCGAGCACCACGGTAGCCAACGTAGCGACCAGGACGGGAACCAGTTTCGCTTTCATCTCTTTTTCTCCTTGCGACCTGTGACCGGCCGGAACGGCCGGATAACCGCAGCGTAGACCGCTAACCGTGGCCGCTGTTCAGCCTCGATTGCGCAGAAACTCGACCACCGCAGCCTGGTCGCCGCTGAAGATCACCCGCGACGCCTTGCTCTCGCGCTGATAGGCATACATGGGATCGTAGTATTCGGCCAGCAGGCCCTCGATCCAGCCACGATGCGCGGCAACGTCGCCTGAGCGCTCCTGCTCGGCCAGGGCGTCTTCGAGAATGGTCGATAGGCGCTGGAAGCGTTCGCCACCCAGGCGCTTGGCGATGCCGGAGAGACTTTTGCGCAGCTGCTCGGCGAACAGCGCGAAGCCCTGCTCCGGCCCGTGCAGGGCAAGGAATTCCGCCGCCAGGTCGATGACGTAGTCGCGCAGGATGCGCTCAATGCGATTTTCCCGGCTGTCTTCCAGCCAAACCAGCGGGTACTGCTGCATGCCCTGGTGCAATTCCAACGGCAAGGAGCAGCGACCGACCAGCCGTGACTCGTCTTCCAGCACGAACTGCCCCTGCCCCGCCTGGCGGCGGCGCAACAGATCGACGGCCAGGCGATTCTCGAAATCGATCTGGCCCGGCTGCGGCGTGGCGCGCTTGCCGAAACTGGAACCGCGGTGGTTGGCATGCCCTTCGAGGTCGACGGCGTTGTCGAGTTGGGCCACCACCTCGGTCTTGCCGGTACCGGTCATGCCGCCCACCACCACGAAGCGGCACTCGGCCAGGGCCTGCTGCAGCGTGTCGATAAGGAAGGTGCGCATGGCCTTGTAGCCACCCACCACCCGCGGATAGGCGATGCCGGCCTCGCTGCGCAGCCATTCCTGGCTGATCTGCGAGCGCAAGCCGCCGCGGAAGCAATAGAGATAGCCCTCCGGATGGGCCCGGGCAAAATCGGCCCAGGCCTGGATGCGCGCCTCCTTGACCGCACCGGACACCAGTTGATGACCCAGTTGCAACGCCGCCTGCTGGCCCTGCTGCTTATAGCGGGTGCCCACGCGCTGGCGCTCCAGGTCGTTCATCAATGGCAGGTTGGTCGCCTGGGGAAAGGCACCCTTGCCGAACTCCACCGGGGCGCGGACATCGATCAGGGGTACATCGCTCAGGAACAGCGCTCGCAGGTCGCGGGCATCCTCACGCTGGTTCATCAAGCCACCTCGACCGCATGGGCGCGCCGAGCCACCAGTTGCCCTATGGGTTGCAGGGCCAGACCCAGCTCCGCGGCCACGCCAAGGAATTCCGCCTCGCCCTCGGGGGCCACGGCCACCAACAGGCCGCCACTGGTCTGGGGATCGCACAGCAGCTGGCGGCGGGCCTCGTCCAGCGGGGCGATGCGGCTGCCGTAGCTGTCGAAGTTGCGCTCGGTGCCGCCGGGCACGCAGCCCTGCTGCAGATAGAAATCCACCCCGTCGAGACGGGGAATGGCGGCGAAGTCGAGTTCGGCGGTCAGGCCACTGCCGTCGGCCATCTCCACCAGGTGGCCGAGCAGCCCGAAGCCAGTGACGTCGGTCATCGCCGTCACCCCGGCCAGGCGGCCGAAACGGCTGCCGGGACGATTGAGCTGGCACATGGTGTCACGCGCCAGATGGCGATCCTCCGGCCGCAACAGGGCGCGCTTCTCGGCGGTGGTGAGGATGCCGATGCCCAGCGGCTTGGTCAGATAGAGACGACTGCCCAAGGTCGCGGTGTCGTTACGCTTGAGGTGGCGCTTCTCCACGATCCCGGTCACGGCCAGGCCGAAGATCGGCTCGGGCGCGTCGATGGAATGGCCGCCGGCCAGGGGAATGCCGGCCTCGTCGCAGACCCGCCGACCGCCGGCGATGACCTCGCGCGCCACTTCCGGCGGCAGCACATTGACCGGCCAACCGAGGATGGCAATGGCCAGCAAGGGGTCACCACCCATGGCATAGATGTCGCTGATGGCATTGGTGGCGGCGATGCGACCGAAATCGAAGGGGTCATCGACGATGGGCATGAAGAAGTCGGTGGTGGAGACCACCCCACGCTCGTCATCCAGACCATAGACCGCCGCATCGTCGCGCGACGCATTGCCCACCCACAGCCGCGGATCCAGATGCTGGGCCCCGCTGCCGGCCAGGATGGTCTCCAGGGTCTTGGGGGCGATCTTGCAACCACAACCGGCACCGTGGCTGTATTGGGTGAGGCGAATGGGATCGGTCATCGTTACTCCGGTTCAGCGGTGGCGCTGGTTCGACAGCCAGCGCGAAGGGGCGTAATAGTAGCAAATGCCTGTCAGCCGGCGGGGAGCGACCGCGCCTAACAGATCGCCAGCCAAAGCAAAAGGACTGTTTTCTGGCGGTAATCCACAGTTGCTGTGGATAACCTCGTGGAAAACCTCCGGCCGACCCCGGACAAGCGAGCGGCGGTGCGGCGATGGACGAACTGGCGATTTTTTAGCCGGTCCGCCAACTATTTTTTCCCGCTGAAGGGTAGCGAACGGAAGCGCCGTGCGTTATGGCCAGGGTGCGCTAGCATTGCCGGTTTCCCCGGTCATAGCAGTGCTCATGTCTTCTTCAGCGACGTCCCACCTCACGCCCTGGCAACGCGGTCTGCTGCTCGCCAGCCTCATGCTCATCGCCCTCAACCTGCGCCCGGCCCTCTCCAGCCTGGCACCCCTGCTGCGGCAGATCGAAGCCAGCACGGGCCTTTCCAGCAGCGCCATCGGCCTGCTCACCACCCTGCCGGTACTCTGCCTGGGGCTATTCGCGCCCTTGGCCCCGCGCCTGGCGCGCCGCTGGGGCAGCGAACGTACCCTGGGCGCCATCCTGGCGCTGCTCGCCGGCGGCATCGTCCTGCGCAGTCTGCTGCCACCCCTGGGGCTGTTTCTTGGCAGCCTGATCGCCGGCGCCTGCATCGGCATCCTCGGCGTGCTGCTGCCAGCCCTGGTCAAGCGCGACTTTCCCGCCCAGGCCGGCCAGTTGATGGGGCTCTACACCATGATGCTGTGCATTGGCGCCGCCGTGGCCGCAGGCGCCACCGCACCCCTCGCCACGGCCTTCGACGGCCGCTGGCAACCTGCTCTCGCCACCTGGGCCCTGGTCGCCGTGGTGGCCCTGCTGGTCTGGCTGCCGCAATTGCGCCAGCCGCCCACCATCGCACCGCGCCGGGGTGCCGGCGGTTCGCTGTGGCGCAACCGACTGGCCTGGCAGATCACCCTGTACATGGGCTTGCAGTCGTCGCTGGCCTATATCGTCTTTGGCTGGCTGCCGACCCTGCTGATGGATCGCGGCCTGGGCATGGTGCAGGCGGGTCTGATGCTGTCGGGTTCGGTGATGACCCAGCTGGTCAGCGCCCTCACCGCCCCCTGGCTGGCGACCCGCGGCCGAGACCAGCGCCTGGCCATCGTGGTGGCCATGAGCCTGACCCTCGCCGGCTTGCTGGGCTGCCTCTATGCGCCGCTGGGTAGTCTCTGGCTGTGGGCCGTCGTGCTCGGCCTGGGCCAGGGCGGCACCTTCAGCCTGGCGCTCGCCCTGCTGGTGCTGCGCTCGCGGGATGCGGAAACCGCCGGGCGGCTGTCGGGCATGGCCCAGGGCGCGGGCTACAGCCTGGCTTCGCTCGGCCCGCTGCTGGTGGGCATCCTCCATGACGCCACCCACGACTGGGCACCCATGGGCGTGCTCTTCACCCTGATCGCCGTGCTGGCCACGCTCTTTGGTCTGGGCGCGGGGCGGACCCGCTACGTCAACGACGTCTAGCGGCGATAGAGCCCGGCAGCGCGGCTGGCCTCGGTCTGCAGTCGCGGCGCGCGGATTCCCGCCTCGCGCAGGACGCTCTGCCAGGCCATGGCCTGGTCGCCGCCCAGGGTCACGGCGACATCGCCATTGAGCGCCAGGGCCGCCGCCAGGCGGGCGATCCAGGGTTGCTCCGGCGTCCGCTCCAGGGCGGGCAGCAGCAGCTGACCGTCGCGCTGCAATTCCTTGAGCAGGGTGGCAGCGCTCGGCAACAACTCGGGCAGGGGTTGGCCGGCCTGCAGCCGCTCGGCATGCAGGTAGCCGCGGCGGTTGCCCCGGGTGATGCCATAGAGCGTCAGCACCGTCTGTGGCTCCGCCAGCTGCAATACCAGCAGACCCTGCTGGTCGTCGGGCCCGAACAGCATGGCCTCGCCCAGCAGGCTGTTGGCGATGACGCTGCTGGCGCCGCAGTCACGCCCCTCGCACCAATAGAGCAGCGTCGCGCCCTGCTGCTGCAGGCGCTGGCGTTCGCTGTCCAGCCGTGCCAGTGGCGGATGCCCAGGGGCCAGCTCGAAGGTCTGGGTCTGGAGCTGACCCTCCACCTGCAGCGAATCCTCCAGACGCAGGCGACCGCCGATGCGACTGGCCGGTCCCAGCGGATAGAGGCGTTCGGCGCTGGCCGGTCCGCTTTCGCGCACCAATTGGGCATGGTCCATGGGTGCGATCTCCGGCAGCACCTCCGCCTGCGTCGTCCCAACGGACAGCAGCAGGCCGATCAGCAGGAGGCGTGGCAGGGAGCGGGAGCGCGGGCAGAACAGACGGCTAGGCATGCCGCATTATTCGTCGTGCCCGGTGCCGGCGGCAAAGAAGGCATTGAAACAATCTGCGACGGCCTGGGCGCCCGCCGCATCGTCCAGATGCAGATGGTGCCCGCCCGGCAATTCGTGAACGCTGAAGTTGGGTTGCTCCCGCGCCAGGCGCATGGCCTCGGCGTGGGGCGCCACCAGGCCACCCGTGGCCACCACCAGGGCTGTGGGGCAGCGCACCGCGCGCAGACAGGCTTCGGCCTGCTCCGGGGTGAACCTCATTCGACTGGGCAGCCTCAGGTGGGGATCAGAACGCCAGGTGTAGCCACCGGGTACCGCCATCAAGCCACGCTCGGCGAGCAGCTCGGCGGCTTCCCGACTGACCGTCAGCGACCCCTTCAGCCGCGCCGCTACGGCGTCTTCCACCGTGGCGTAGACCGGCTTGCGCCGGTTGGGCAGCTCCAGCTCCGCCAGCAGCGCCTTGCCGAGTTTCTCGGCGATCTCCTCTGCCGGCGTTGTATAGGGCAGCAGGCCATCGATCAGCGCCAGGCGTTCGATCTGCTCCGGCAGGGCCGCGGCGGCGATGACGCCGACGATGGCGCCCATCGAATGGCCAAGCAGACCGAAGCGATCCCAGCCCAGTTGCTGCGCAGCCGCGAGCACATCCAGCCCATAGTCCTGAATCGCATACCCAACGCCTGCGGGACGATGGGCCGACAGACCATGACCCGGCAGGTCCAGAGCGACGATGCGCAGGCCGTGCAGCCGTGGCGCGAGCTGGGCGAAGGTCATGGCATTGTCCAGCCAGCCATGCAGCGCTAGCACCGGATAGCCATCTTCCGGACCGAAGACCCGGGCGCTCAAGTCGATATGGGGCAATTCCAGCCGCAATTCCTGCACCTGGGCGGTCATGTCTTGTGCTTCGCGAATGCCAGTGCGCGCTTCATGCCGGTGAGGCATCCCGCTGCAAGGGCACCACGGCTACCGTCAGCCGCGAGACACAGGTCAGGCGCCCCTCTTCATCGCTCAGGCGGATGTCCCAGACATGGCTGCTGCGCCCCAGGTGCAGGGGACGCGCCACCGCCGTCACCCGCCCGGAGCGGACGCCGCGCAGGTGGTTGGCATTGATTTCCTGACCCACGCAATAGAAGCGCGAGCGATCCACGCAGAGCATGCTGGCGATCGAGCCCACGGTTTCCGCCAGGGCCACCGAAGCGCCGCCATGCAACAGCCCCATGGGCTGGTGGGTGCGGCGGTCGACCACCATGCTGGCGGTCAGGCTGCTGTCGTCCCAGGCTTCGATCCGCATGTCCAGGTGTTCGGCCAGGGTGTTCTCGAGCGCACGCCCGAGGTCCTCAGGATCCGGAAGGGTCTGCCAGATGCTCATGTACTTTCCTTGCAAGGGCGTCAGCCGTGGAAGCGACTGACCAGATCGAAACCGCCGGCCAAGGGCAGCGGCGCCTCCAGGCACAGCAGGGACGCGGTACCCATGGCCACCGGTGCCTGCCGATGACCGTGCAGCAACCAGCCGGCCAGTTCACCGACGAAGGGATTGTGGGTCACCAGCAGCAGCTCCTCCACCTCCAGTCGCGCCAGCTCCGCCAGGGCGCGTTCCGGCTCGCCGTCGGGCGTGGCCCAGGAAACGCTGCGCAACTCGCCCGGCCAGCCCAGCTGCTGTTGCACCAGGGCCGCCGTCTGCTGCGCGCGCACATAGGGACTGGCGAGGATGAGCTGCAACTCGGCACCCTTGAGCTGCAGGGCGCTACGCAGCACCTCGGCGCGACCGGTCGCGGTCAGCTCGCGCAGCTCGTCACTGGGCGCCCGCGCCTCGGCTTCGCCATGCCGCAGCAGCCAGAGCTTCATGGCGCGGTGGCGGAACGGTCGTCGGGTTGCTCGGTGGCCGGCCAGTCGGCGAAGGGCCAGGGCTTCACTTCGCTGGCGAAGGTTCCGAAGCGGACGATCTGCGCCAGATAGCTGCCCAGGGCCGCGCCAAAGGCGGTCAGACCGGGATTGGCTTCGCCCTTGATCAGGCGCACCACCAGCTGCACCAGCACCACCACCGCCAGCACGTACTGCGCACCCAGCCAGACGAACAGGAACAGCAGCATCCAGATCAGGCGCAGGCCTAGCAGCTCGCGGGAATGTTCGGGTTGGGACATGGAAATTCCTCTTTTCAGACAGTGTAGCGGCTCAATTGAAGGGGGCATCCGCCACATCGACATCGGTCTTGGGCTCGCCGCCCATCAGGGCCTCGATCACCTGCCCCAGGCTGCGGCCCTCGAACAGGATCGCATAGAGGCCGTTGACCAGGGGCATGTAGACGCCCAACTCGTCCGCTTTTTCCTTGAGCACGCGCAGGGTATTGACGCCTTCCGCGGTCTCGCCGATCTGGGCCACCGCCTCGTTCAGGGTCAATCCTCGCCCCAGGGCATGGCCGACTCGGTAGTTGCGGCTCTTCTCCGACGAGCAGGTCACGATCAGGTCCCCTACCCCGGCCAGGCCCAGGTAGGTGATGGGATTGGCGCCGCGCTGCACGGCGAAGCGGGTCATCTCGGCCAGGGCCCGGGTGATCAGCATGCTGCGGGTGTTCTCGCCCATCGCCAGGGCCGCGGCCATGCCGGCGATGATGGCGTAGACGTTCTTCAGGGCGCCGGCCAGCTCCACGCCGAGACGGTCGGCACTGGCATAGACGCGGAAGGTGCGGCCGTGCAGCGCCGCCTGGACCCGCCGGCACACGGCTTCGTCCTCGCTCGCCACCACGGTGGCGGTGAGTTGGTGCTCGGCGATCTCGCGGGCGAGGTTGGGCCCGGAGATGATGCCGATGCGCGCCCGCGGCACGATTTCCGCGAGGATCTCGCTCATCAGCATGAAGGAATGCGCTTCGATGCCCTTGGTGGTGCTGACGAGGAAACGCCCTTCCAGCTGCTGGGCGATGGGTGCCAGGGCCTGGCGCAGCGCGCTCGACGGCAGGGCCACCAGGATCAGCTCGCAGCCCTGGATGGCGCCCTGCAGGTCACTGGTGGCCTCGACCGCGGCGTGCACCTTGATACCCTTCAGATAGCGCGGATTCTCGCGCTCGCGGCGGATGGTCTCGGCCTGTTGCGGATCGCGCATCCACAGGCGCACCGGCAGCCCGTTCTCGGCGACCAGATTGGCCAGGGCGGTACCGAAGCTGCCGCCGCCCAGGACGGCGATGGGGGATTGGACTGTCATCGAAACTCTCGGCTTCACCGCGATCGCGCGGCCTCGTCGCTCAGTATACGGTAGCCGCGCGCCGGCCTCAGGGCCGGTTCACGGTCTGCCGCGTATCGGCCGAACGGTATTGAAAACGCCCGAGGAATACTTATCTAGGGTGGGCAAACACCCCTTTCCCGGTACTGCCCGCCGCGTCGCCCCAGGGCGCGCGCGACCCCGAGCGGGCGCCCAGGATGGAGAATTGACTGCGAAAAGTGCACAATGGTCCGTTAACGAGCGGGGCGCTGGCCTGTGACTTTCCCGATGCCCCGGCAGTCTACTGCTACACGAAGCCATACCCAGAGCGACCTTCGGAGTCGCCAGAGCCTGGACCTAGGCCAGCTACAGGAGCTTGCATGACCAAACAACACGCCTTTACCTACGAAGACTTGCTGCGCTGCAGCCGTGGCGAGCTCTTCGGTCCGGGCAATGCCCAATTGCCCGCACCGAACATGCTGATGATCGATCGGATCACGCATATCAGTGAGGTAGGCGGGAAATACGGCAAGGGCGAACTGGTGGCGGAACTCGATATCCGTCCCGACCTCTGGTTCTTCGGTTGCCATTTCGAAGGTGATCCGGTGATGCCGGGCTGCCTGGGCCTGGATGCCATGTGGCAGCTGGTCGGTTTCTACCTTGGCTGGCAGGGCAATCCGGGTCGCGGTCGCGCCCTGGGCTCTGGCGAAGTGAAGTTCTTCGGTCAGGTACTGCCGACCGCCAAGAAGGTCACCTACAATATCCATATCAAACGCACCATCAACAGGTCGCTGATTCTGGCCATCGCCGATGGCACCGTTAGCGTGGACGGCCGCGAGATCTACTCCGCCGAAGGTCTGCGCGTCGGCCTGTTCACTTCCACCGATAGCTTCTAAGGGCTTTTCGCATGCGTCGCGTCGTCATTACCGGTCTGGGTATCGTTTCGTGCCTGGGCAATGATAAAGACACCGTTTCCGCCAACCTGCGCGCAGGCCGTGCCGGCATCCGTCACAATCCGGAATATGCCGAAATGGGTCTGCGCAGCCAGGTTTCCGGTTCCATCGACCTGAACCTCGAAGAACTGATCGACCGCAAGGTCAAGCGCTTCGTCGGCGATGCCGCCGCCTACGCCTATCTGGCGATGGAGCAGGCGATCAAGGACTCCGGTCTGGCCGAAGACCAGGTCTCCAACCCTCGCACCGGCCTGATCGCCGGCTCGGGTGGCGCTTCCACCTTCAACCAGATGGAAGCCCTGGACATCCTGCGCGAGAAGGGCGTCAAGCGCGTCGGTCCCTACCGCGTGACCCGGACCATGAGCAGCACGGTCTCCGCCTGCCTGGCCACCCCCTTCAAGATCAAGGGCCTGAACTACTCCGTAGCCTCGGCCTGCGCCACCAGCGCTCACTGCATCGGCCTGGCCATGGAGCAGATCCAGCTCGGCAAGCAGGACGTGGTCTTCGCCGGCGGCGGCGAGGAAGAGCACTGGACCCAGAGCATGCTGTTCGATGCCATGGGCGCGCTTTCCAGCGACTACAACGAGACGCCGGAAAAGGCCTCCCGTGCCTACGACAGCAAGCGTGACGGTTTCGTCATCGCTGGCGGCGGCGGCATGGTGGTGGTCGAGGAACTCGAACACGCCCTGGCCCGTGGCGCCAAGATCTATGCCGAGATCGTCGGCTACGGCGCGACCTCCGACGGCTACGACATGGTCGCCCCGAGCGGCGAAGGCGCCATCCGCTGCATGCAGCAGGCGCTGTCCACCGTCGACGGCGAGATCGACTACCTGAACACCCACGGCACCTCCACCCCGGTGGGCGACGTGGCCGAGATCAAGGGCGTACGCGCCGTGTTCGGTGACAAGGCGCCGGCCATCAGCTCCACCAAGAGCCTGTCCGGCCACTCCCTGGGCGCCGCCGGTGTCCATGAGGCCATCTACTGCATGCTGATGATGGAAGGCAACTTCATCGCCGGCTCGGCCAACATCGACGAACTGGATCCGGAAGTCGCTGACCTGCCGATCCTGCGCGAGACCAAGGAAGACGCCAAGCTTGACCTCGTCATGAGCAACAGCTTCGGCTTCGGCGGCACCAACGCCACCCTGGTACTCAAGCGCTGGCAGGGCTGATAGCCCTCACTTGTGTGACCCAAACGGCGCCTCTGGCGCCGTTTTTCATTTCTGCGCCGTGCCCCGCTGAACCGGTCACCGGCCCCGCGGTCGAAGGCGCCGGCACTTCGCCTGCGAACCTCCAGGAAGAATGGATTCAGCAGCGCGAATAGCTTAATCTCGCGCCGCTTCGCTGTGTCTGCGCAGCCGCCCTAGACAGCGCTGTCCGAGAATCGCGGGCAGAAACAAGAAACTGTTGTACCCATGGAGCCCCAATGCACAATCAAAACCAGAGCTACCGCGGACCCTTGATCGTCCTCACCATGCTGTTCTTCATGTGGGGCCTGATCACCTCGCTGAACGACATCCTCATCCCCCACCTCAAGGCGGTCTTCACCCTCAGCTACCTGCAGGCCTCGCTGATCCAGTTCTGCTTCTTCACCGCCTACTTCATCGTCTCCTTCCCAGCGGGTCGCCTGGTGGAAAGTCTGGGCTACAAGAAGGGCATCATCGTCGGCCTGCTCACTGCCGGCGTTGGTTGCGTGCTCTTCTACCCGGCGGCCGGAGCCCACTCCTACGGCTTCTTCCTGACCGCCCTGTTCGTACTGGCGGCCGGCATCACCGTGTTGCAGGTAGCGGCGAATCCCTATGTCACCATCCTCGGCAAGCCGGAAACCGCGGCCTCGCGCCTCAACCTGACCCAGGCCTTCAACTCCCTGGGCACCACCGTCGGCCCACTGGTGGGCGCGGTGACCATCCTGGCGCTGGTCGGTGAAGACTCCGCCGCCCATTCGGTGCAGCTGCCCTACCTGATCCTGGCCGGCATGCTGGTCGCCCTGGCGGTGATCATTGGCCTCTTCCGCCTGCCGCAGATCAAGGACACCGAACAGGACAACGCCACCGACGAGAACGCCCTGGCCGCCAACAGCGTCTGGGCCTATCGCCACCTGCTGCTCGGCGTGGTCGGCATCTTCATGTACGTGGGTGCCGAAGTGTCCATCGGCAGCTACCTGGTGAGCCTGATGGAAAGCCCGGACGTGGCCGGCCTGAACGCCGCTACCGCCGCCAAGTACCTGTCGCTGTACTGGGGTGGCGCCATGGTCGGTCGCTTCATCGGCGGCGTGATCATGACCAAGGTGCGGCCGAACCTGGTGCTGAGCTTCAACGCCATCGCCATCGGCGTGCTGCTGGCCGTGGCCGTGCTGCAAGGCGGC
The DNA here is from genome assembly GCF_000316965.1 of Pseudomonas sp. 313. Taxonomy (NCBI): domain Bacteria; kingdom Pseudomonadati; phylum Pseudomonadota; class Gammaproteobacteria; order Pseudomonadales; family Pseudomonadaceae; genus Pseudomonas; species Pseudomonas sp. 313. Next base: position 116,165 of record NZ_ANBZ01000079.1, on the reverse strand, counting down.
AAGGTCGCCATGTGGGCCCTGCTGGCCATCGGCTTCTTCAACTCCATCATGTTCCCGACCATCTTCTCCCTGGCGCTCAAGGGCCTGGGCAAGTTCACCTCCAAGGGTTCGGGTCTGCTGTGCATGGGTATCGTCGGCGGCGCCCTGGTGCCGGCCATCCAGGGCTACTTCGCCGATACCATCGGCCTGCTGCCCTCCTTCCTTATCCCCCTGGTCTGCTACCTCTACATCCTGTTCTACGGCGTGATGGGCTATCGCCCGACCCTGCGTCGCTGATGCACCCCCAAAGCGCTGGCGACCTGCCAGCGCTTCACCCCTCCTCCTGCTATTACCCGTCCCCTTTCCCCTCTGCTTCGGCAACCTGCCTGCGACCACGCAGCCTGGCGTGTCATACGCACCCACCCGACACCGCCTGGTCACCTTCCCTGCGCCTGCTCGTCCTCCGGCAAGACGACGCTCGCAAGGCCCACGTACAGCGCCCCCCTGCTTTCCACTGCATCCTGGCTGCCACCCAAGAGCGTGATGGAGCCGCAGCCCAGGCACCCTGGCCGGCGGTTGAGGCAACCCCAGCCAATTGATCGCTCGGCGTTTCCGCCAGGGCACAGCGCCTGCGTCCCTCCCTCAGCAAATCCAAGGCAAAAGAAAACGCCCGCATCTTTCGATACGGGCGTTTCGCGAGTGCCGGAGGGACCGCTCCAGGAGCGGTCCTCGCGCTAGGCTCAGGCAGTCTGGCGAGCTTCCTCGACTTCGACGGCGTTCGGGCCGCGAGCGAGTTCGGTCTTCAGGGTCTGCTCGTCCAGCTGGCCGCACCACTTGGCGACCACGATGGAGGCCACGCCGTTGCCGACCAGGTTGGTCAGGGCGCGGGCTTCGGACATGAAGCGGTCGATACCCAGGATCAGCGCCAGGCCGGCGACCGGTACGTGACCGACGGCGGACAGGGTGGCGGCCAGCACGATGAAGCCGCTACCGGTGACGCCCGCAGCGCCCTTGGAGGAGATCAGCAGCACCAGCAGCAGGGTGATCTGGTGGGTGATGTCCATCTGGGTGTTGGTGGCCTGGGCGATGAATACCGCGGCCATGGTCAGGTAGATGGAGGTGCCGTCGAGGTTGAAGGAGTAGCCGGTGGGGATCACCAGGCCAACCACCGACTTCTCGGCGCCCAGCTTCTGCATCTTGGTCAGCATGCGCGGCAGGGCGGACTCGGAGGACGAGGTACCCAGCACGATCAGCAGTTCTTCACGGATGTACTTGATGAACTTGAGGATGCTGAAGCCGTGCATGCGTGCGACGGCGCCCAGTACCACCAGCACGAACAGCAGGCAGGTGATATAGAAGCAGGCCATCAGGTAGCCCAGCTGCACCAGGGTGCCGACGCCGTATTTGCCGATGGTGAACGCCATGGCACCGAAGGCGCCGATGGGGGCGAGCTTCATGATGACGTTGATGATGTTGAAGAAGACGTGGGAGATGCGGTCGATGAAGTTGAACACCAGTTGACCGGTCTCGCCCAGGCGATGCAGGGCGTAGCCGAACAGCACGGCGAAGAACAGGACCTGCAGGATCTCACCGGTGGCGAAGGCGTTGACGACCGTCGACGGGATGATGTTCATCAGGAAGTCGATGGTGCTCTGCTTCTCGCCAGCTGCCGCGTAGGCAGCGATGCCCTTGGTGTCCAGGGTGCTGACGTCGACGTTCATGCCGGCGCCCGGCTGGACGACGTTGACCACGATCAGGCCGATCAGCAGTGCGATGGTGGAGAAGATCTCGAAGTACAGCAGCGCCATGCCGCCGGTCTTGCCCACGGCCTTCATGTTCTGCATGCCGGCGATGCCGGTCACCACGGTGCAGAAGATGATGGGCGCGATGACCATCTTGATCAGCTTGATGAAACCGTCGCCCAGCGGCTTCATGGCCGCGCCGGTCTGGGGATAGAAGTGGCCGAGCAGGATACCCAGGACGATCGCCACGATTACCTGGAAGTACAGGCTCTTGTAGATCGGCTGCTTGACGGGTCGCTTGGGCGCGGGAGCTGTAGTAGTTGTTGTGTCGACGGTTGCTGTCATGGCTCTTTCCCTTGTGGCCACTGCCTGACGTCCTGTCTGAGTGGGCACCTGACTGATGTTGGCTCTCTCATCCTGAGAGCTTTTTGTTGTGGATCTGGCGGCCGCGCGACGGTGACGCCAGTATCTGGCTAAACCTAAGCAATCGTCGTTCCACTTTTGGCTGCGCAATCAAAAGGCCAGCTTTCATGCACCTTTCAGCCAAAAGTCTAGTAGCCCGCGGCGGGCGGAACCTCGCCACCCGACGAAAAGGGGCGGAAATCCCCCACCGTCCGAGGCGGTTTTCCGCCAGCCGGAGCCGGTAGTCGGCTATCCTTTGCGCGCCCTTCCCTCGGAGCCTGTCGTGATCCGTAGCTACCCTCCACGAGTAGTCGGCTGAGATGCCTGCCTTGCCCCCCGCCGACCTGCCCGGCTGCTGCACAGCGCCCGAGCCGCTACCGCCCCTGGCGGCGGAACTCGCCTCCCTGAGCCTCCTGCACTGCCGCTTCGATCCAACCCAGCTGAGCTTCGAGCGTGACGCCCTGCGCCTGGGCGCCCTACCCCCGGACAACATCCGCCGCGCCGTGGCCAAGCGCCAGGCCGAGTACCTGGCCGGTCGTCTCTGCGCTCGCGAGGCGCTGCGCCAGCTGAGCGGTACTGCTGCGGTGCCCGGTCATCGCACCACGGACCGCGGACCCGCCTGGCCGAGCGGCTGGGTCGGCGCCATCACCCATAGCCACGGCTGGGCCGCGGCAGTGGTGGGCAGCGCCGGGGATTACCTGGGTCTGGGTCTGGACGTGGAAACCCTGCTCGAACCGGCCAAGGCGCTGCGCCTGGCCGACCAGATCCTCACCCCGGCCGAACGGGAAAGCGTGCAGGCGTTGGACGAAGATCGGCAGGCCCTTGCCATCACCCTGGCGTTTTCCGCCAAGGAGAGTCTGTTCAAGGCGCTGCACCCCCAGGTCGGGCAGATGTTCTTCTTCCAGGATGCCGAGATCCTTGGCACCGATCCCGGCGGTGCCTTCGACATCCGCCTGCTGATCGATCTCTCGCCGCGCTGGTCCGCCGGGACATCCCTGCGCGGTCACTTCCGCCTGGACGAGCAACAGCGGTTGCTGACGCTGGTCGCGCCTCGGCGCTGAGGGAAGCCTATATAGAGGAAGGGTTCTCTGGTCGATGAGAGCCGCGGAGGTTGGCAGGGGCAGAACGTCGCAGCGGCCATCGAACGTTTTCTTATGGTGGAGAAAGTGCTCATAGCGAACCGGTATATCCCTTGACGCTTTTGTCATGCCGGTTCCGCCACGTTGTACGTTATTTAACCACCTCGCTCTGATCCCAGCCTTCACGCGCACTGGCCGGGTACCACCCCCAGGATACCCCCCAGTCCCGAACAGCTTATCCACGTCTTATCCACAGCTGGAAACGTGACAAACGCGACATCTAGTGGCCTTTGCACCCCCGCACCACCATATATAGCAGTTCGTCGGTATAGCCTGGGACGGCGAAACACCCCTCTGTCAAGACTGTCTTCCCTAGCGAGGAGGGCTTATCCTGTCGCCCGAATCATGAATTTCCAGGGTCCCTGACCCCGAACGCCGGCTCCCTCGGGAATCGGTGCCGATACGGCTTTTCGTTGGAATCTTCATTGCTAATGGCGCGACAGGCAGTCGTCGCGCAGGCCCAGGGCCAACACTCTTCCGGATCGCCGGCTCGCCGACGATCCCCTCTTTCCGATCAAGGGAGTTCCGCATGCACACCGACCTGACCCGCGAGCAAGCCCAGCAGGGCCGCCCGGCGCAAGATGACAGCCAGGACCTGGGCGCCACCGCCCCCGGTCAACTGCGCGTCATCAAGCGCAACGGTACCGTCGTCCCCTATACCGACGACAAGATCACCGTGGCCATCAGCAAGGCTTTCCTCGCCGTGGAAGGCGGTACCGCCGCGGCCTCCTCGCGCATCCACACCACCGTCAAGCAGCTCACCGACCAGGTCAGCAGCACCTTCAAGCGCCGCATGCCCTCGGGTGGCACCATCCACATCGAAGAGATTCAGGACCAGGTCGAACTGGCGCTGATGCGCGCCGGCGAGCAGAAGGTCGCCCGCAGCTATGTGATCTACCGTGAGGCCCGCAGCCAGGAGCGCAAGCAGGGCGCCGCCAGCGACATCGCCGAGCCGCACCCGAGCATCCGCGTGACCAAGGCCGACGGCACCACCCAGCCGCTGGACATGGGTCGCCTGAACACCATCATCAGCGAAGCCTGCGAAGGCCTCGAAGAGGTGAACGGCGAGCTGATCCAGAAGGAAACCCTGAAGAACCTGTACGACGGCGTGGCCGAGAAGGACGTCAACACCGCCCTGGTGATGACCGCCCGCACCCTGGTCGAGCGTGAGCCCAACTACTCCTACGTCACCGCCCGCCTGCTGCTGGACAGCCTGCGCGCCGAAGGCCTGAGCTTCCTCGGCGTCGCCGAGTCCGCCACCCACCACGAGATGGCCGACCTCTACGCCAAGGCCCTGCCCGCCTACGTCGCCAAGGGCGTGGAGCTGGAGCTGCTGGACCCGAAACTGGCCAGCTTCGATCTGGAGCGCCTGGGCGCCGCCATCGATCACGAGCGCGACCAGCAGTTCACCTACCTGGGTCTGCAGACCCTGTACGACCGTTACTTCCTGCACAGCCACGGCACCCGCTTCGAGCTGCCGCAGCTGTTCTTCATGCGCGTGGCCATGGGCCTGGCGCACATGGAAAAAGATAAAGAAGCCCGCGCCATCGAGTTCTACAACCTGCTGGCCAGCTTCGACTACATGGCGTCCACCCCGACCCTGTTCAACGCCGGCACCCTGCGTCCGCAGCTGTCCAGCTGCTACCTGACCACCGTGCCCGACGACCTGTCCGGCATCTATGGCGCCATCCACGATAACGCCATGCTGTCGAAGTTCGCTGGCGGCCTGGGCAATGACTGGACCCCGGTACGCGCCCTGGGCTCCTACATCAAGGGCACCAACGGCAAGAGCCAGGGCGTCGTGCCCTTCCTCAAGGTGGTCAACGACACCGCCGTGGCGGTCAACCAGGGGGGCAAGCGCAAGGGCGCGGTCTGCGCCTACCTGGAAACCTGGCACCTGGACATCGAGGAATTCCTCGAACTGCGCAAGAACACCGGTGACGACCGTCGTCGTACCCACGACATGAACACCGCCAACTGGATCCCCGACCTGTTCATGAAGCGCGTCTTCGAGGACGGCAACTGGACCCTGTTCTCCCCCGCCGACGTGCCCGACCTGCACGACCTCTACGGCAAGGCTTTCGAAGAGCGCTACGAGTACTACGAAGCCCTGACCGAGTACGGCAAGCTCAAGCTGCACAAGACCATCAAGGCCAAGGACCTCTGGCGCAAGATGCTCTCCATGCTGTTCGAGACCGGCCACCCGTGGCTGACCTTCAAGGACCCGTGCAACCTGCGCAGCCCGCAGCAGCACGTGGGCGTGGTGCACAGCTCCAACCTCTGCACCGAGATCACCCTGAACACCAACAAGGACGAGATCGCCGTGTGCAACTTGGGTTCGGTGAACCTAGTGAACCACATCGTCGACGGTAAGCTGGACGTGGCCAAGGTCGCCCGTACCGTCAAGACCGCCGTGCGCATGCTCGACAACGTCATCGACATCAACTACTACTCGGTGCCCCAGGCGGAGAACTCCAACCTCAAGCACCGTCCGGTCGGCATGGGCATCATGGGCTTCCAGGATGCGCTGTACCTGCAGCACATCGCCTACGGTTCGGATGCCGCCGTGCAGTTCGCCGACACCTCCATGGAAGTGATCAGCTACTACGCCATCCAGGCCTCCTGTGACCTGGCCGAAGAGCGTGGCAGCTACTCCAGCTTCCCGGGTTCGCTGTGGTCCCAGGGCATCCTGCCGATCGATTCCGAGAAGCGCCTGATCGAAGAGCGCGGCGCCAAGTACATCGAGGTCGACCTGTCCGAGACCCTGGACTGGGCCCCGCTGCGCGAGCGTGCCAAGAAGGGCATCCGCAACTCCAACATCATGGCCATCGCGCCGACCGCGACCATCGCCAACATCACCGGCGTGTCCCAGTCGATCGAGCCGACCTACCAGAACCTCTATGTGAAGTCGAACCTCTCGGGCGAATTCACCGTCATCAACCCCTATCTGGTACGCGACCTCAAGGCCCGCGGCCTGTGGGATTCGGTGATGGTCAACGACCTCAAGTACTACGACGGCTCCGTGCAGCAGATCGAGCGCATCCCGCAGGATCTGAAGGACCTCTACGCCACCGCCTTCGAAGTGGAGACCAAGTGGATCGTCGAGGCCGCCAGCCGTCGCCAGAAGTGGATCGACCAGGCCCAATCGCTGAACCTGTACATCGCCGGCGCCTCGGGCAAGAAGCTCGACGTGACCTACCGCATGGCCTGGTTCCGCGGTCTGAAGACCACCTACTACCTCCGTGCCCTGGCTGCCACCAGTACCGAGAAGTCCACCATCAATACCGGCAAGCTGAACGCCGTGAGCGCCGATCCCATCACCGGCGTCCAGGCCAGTGCAGCGCCCGCCCCGGCGCAGAAAGCCGAAGCTGCTCCCGCCCCCGCACCGGCTCCGGTGCCCAAGGCCTGCAGCCTCGACGATCCCGAGTGCGAAGCCTGCCAGTAACACCCCAAGCCCTCTCCCAGTAGAGGGCTGCTCTTTATCCCCTCTCCCCCGGGAGAGGGCCAGGGTGAGGGCCGAATCCCCCACCCGCGCACCGCTCTTATCCCCTCTCCCTCCGGGAGAGGGTTAGGGTGAGGGCCCGCCGCCCCGCCCCCACCGCACAGCCACCCAGGAGACACCCCATGCTGAACTGGGAAGAATTCGACAAAGACGACGACGCCACCCCCGCCAAGCCCGCGCAGGCCGCTGGCCAGCAGGCGCCCGCCCAGACCGAGCGCCTGGATTCCGAGGGCGACGCCCTGGTCCATGACGCCCGCGCCCTGTCCGCTGACGATTCCGACGCCGTGGCCCGCGCCAAGGCCGCGCTGAACGAGCTGGACATCCAAGAAGGCCTGGACGACCTGGAAGGTTCCTCCGCGCGCGTACACGTCGGCGACAAGCAGATGATCAACGCCCGCGCCGACCTCAACCAGCTCGTACCCTTCAAGTACGACTGGGCCTGGCAGAAGTATCTGGATGGTTGCGCCAACCACTGGATGCCTCAGGAAGTGAACATGAACGCCGACATCGCGACCTGGAAGAGCGCGGACGGCCTCACCGAGGACGAGCGTCGCATCGTCAAGCGCAACCTCGGCTTCTTCTCCACCGCCGACTCGCTGGTCGCCAACAACCTGGTACTGGCCGTCTACCGCCTGATCACCAACCCCGAATGCCGTCAGTACATCCTGCGCCAGGCCTTCGAAGAGGCGATCCACACCCACGCCTACCAGTACTGCATCGAGTCGCTGGGCATGGATGAAGGCGAGATCTTCAACATGTACCACGAGATCCCGAGCGTCGCGAAAAAGGCGAGCTGGGGCCTGAAGTACACCCGCTCCATCTCCGACCCCGAGTTCAAGACCGGCACCCCGGAGACCGATCGCCAGTTCCTCAAGAACCTGATCGCCTACTACTGCGTACTGGAAGGCATCTTCTTCTATTGCGGCTTCACCCAGATCCTCTCCATGGGCCGCCGCAACAAGATGACCGGCACCGCCGAGCAGTTCCAGTACATCCTGCGTGACGAGTCCATGCACCTGAACTTCGGCATCGACATGATCAATCAGATCAAGATCGAGAACCCGAGCCTCTGGGATGCCCAGATGAAGGACGAAGCCACCCAGATGATCCTCCAGGGCACCCAACTGGAGATCGAATACGCCCGTGACACCATGCCCCGCGGCGTACTGGGCATGAACGCGGCGATGATGGAGGACTACCTCAAGTTCATCGCCAACCGCCGCCTGACCCAGATCGGCCTCAAGGAAGAATACCCGGGCGCCACCAACCCCTTCCCCTGGATGAGCGAGATCATGGACCTCAAGAAGGAGAAGAACTTCTTCGAGACCCGCGTAATCGAGTATCAGACCGGTGGAGCGTTGAGCTGGGATTGATGTGACGCATACCCCAGAGTAGATTGCCTTAACCTGTTCAAGGATGCTGGGAATCGATCTTAAACCCCGCTAACAGCGGGGTTTTTTTTGGAGAGAAGAAATGTGGCCATTTAAAAAAACAACTACCTACACACCTCCAACCTTTGATGAGATAAAAAAAAGAGCCAAAATACTTGTAATAGACGATAGCGACTTTGCCTATGCTCCGCTATTCGCACGAGACGGCTACACCATTGAAAAGTGGGACGATATAGAAAACTTAGAAAGATTAGAGAACAACTACTACGACCTTATACTACTAGACATCCAAGGTGTAGGACAAAACGAATCCGAAGAAGAAGGATTCGGAATACTAAAGCATATTCGAGCGAAATCTCCAGCTCAAATTGTAATTGCGTTTTCCAATGCTGATTGGTCGCTAAAATATCAAGAATTTTTTGATTTGGCTGATAAGAAACTAGCTAAAAGTCAAGACTACGTTGAATTCAAAAGGATCGTTGACGACCTTTTTATCTCAAAGATTCAATACTGACTTCTATACAAATAAAATTCAAAACATGAAAAATGTCAGTCAAATAGAAAAACAAAAGCTTATACAAGCCGCAAAATCTTCAATACTAAGCGGAAAACTAGACGATGCTAACAATGTGGCGAAAGGCTTGACAAAAGAAGATGCGCAACTATTTTTAGCAGTAATACAAACAGGTATAGCGGTGCTTGCCTCATGAATAACATTGTCGTTCCGCATGTTTATCAAAAATCCCGCCATGATGGGAGTTTGGTGCGGTGGCCTAACCGGTGCATAATTTGTAAAACAAAAGAGTGCGAAAAACTATTCAACGACGGGAACATGGGGCTCTGCTCTTATGGCTATAATTATATAACCGTCAATAAAATAGTTTTAGCTGGATTCATCTGCCCAGATCACAACTCCCAGTCAAAATCAAAAAGCAAGAATTTGCAGAGCGACAAAAAACAATTAATTAACTTACATTTAATCGAAAGCCAGGCAGCCTTACTGAGGCAACTGGAAATAAAAAGAGCATGCTCCTACAGGAGCAAAAAAGTGCAGCCAGGGATGAGTTTTTAGGAAAAGAATCCTTCAAGGATGAATTTCTTATAGAGCTAAAAGAAGACATTTTAAAAGGGCTATCTTTTGTACACGATTACAAACAAATAAATGCAACGATATCCCAAAACATTAACGTTATAATCGAAACCAAATATTCCGAACTTGATTTCGAAAAAAAGCTAGAGAAAGCCAGCCAGCAAGAGAAAGCGATATATTGGGCTAGTAAGTTTTTGCAAGAAAAACTGAATGTAGCAAAATATTTATTAAATCCAGACTGGATTAACAGAGAGAGTGAAAAAGCGAGTTTCAGATTTCATGGCCTAGCATTAAAATACATAAAGCTCTACGAGGATCTATTTCGCAAAAAAAGTATAAACCTGTCTATTACTGGAACTAGCCACAAATCGGTCTTAGCTAACCCCGAAGCAGTATCGGTGATAATACAGACGCTAGTCGATAATGCTTACAAGTATTCAAAAAAATCTGGAAAAGCTGAAATACACATATCAGATCAAGAAGACCACATTTTGTTCTCGGTTTCTTCTTATGGACCAAGAATATTAGACACTGAAAGGGAGCTCATATTCCTCCCTTTCAAAAGAGCTAAGGATGCTATAAAAACTCAGGAAGAAGGCGCAGGCTACGGCCTCTATATATCGCAGCTAATAGCGAGAAGAATCAATACCATAATAGAGGTAGAGCAGGAAGCACAGCTAAAAGAAAAGCAGGGTCACTGGACAACCTTTTCTATAAATATCCCTTTCACTGATTGGAATTAGCTACTTAAGCTTTATCTGCAGCAAGGACGACCCATGCCCCGCTGGACCGACCAACCCGCCACCGACACGGATGCTGTCTTCGATTTCATCCTCAAGTTCTCCGGCACCTTCTTGCGGCGTCATGCTTCGCTGTTGGCCAAGGTACTGCCGCCGGCCCTCGGCTTCGGGATGTTCCTGGCCTATTTCGCCCGTAATCACTTCTATCCCAGCTTCGATCTCTTCCAGTTTTCGTCACTGTTGCTGGCGGCTGCCTGCCTGGGCTTCCTGACCATTGGCGCCTTCGTTGCCGCACTGTTCCTGCCTGGGGACTGGGTCTATTACCGCTTCATCAATACGGCGGCGATCAAGGAAGACATCACCTACGCCCTGCCCTATCGCGGCGAGGGGCGCTTTCGCAAGATCATGCTGTTGATGGCGGTGGTGTTCTTCGTGCCCTATCTGCTGGCGGGGTTCAGCGATGCGGCCATTCTTTTCGTCGATCCTGAGCTGTTCCTCAGCGTCGCCTTGTTTGCGCCCATCCCCATCACGCTACTGGCGGGCATGGCCATACAGGGGCTGTTCGACTTGCGCCGCTTCAGCTTCCTTAAGTTCGTCTGGGAGGCTTACCTGCCGACGATGGTCGTCGGCCTGTTCATCTTCTGGATGCTGGCCCAGGCCTATCCGCTGGTGAGCGATTGGCAGCCGCTGCTCAAGTGGGGCGCTCTGGCCATCGCCCCCTTCATCATTGCCTTCGTCACGACCATGACATCCATGCTGTTCATCGCCGGCTGGAAGGCGGCGATGATGTTTTCGCTGTTCTTCGCCCTCTTTCTGGCCGGCTATAGCGGTGTGCTCACCACCCTCCCCGAGACCATGGTCAAGACGCTGGGTCTGGGTAACTACCAGGCCAAGGCCATCGTGCTCGACACCTCCTATTGCGCCAAGGAACAGGCCAGGGTGCTGCCTACCGATGAGCAGTGCGTGCTCAAGGACGTCCAGGTGGTCTGGTCGCTGGGCGAGGCCTTCGTGCTGCGGCTGGCGGATGGCAGCACGGCGCGGTTGCCGGCATCGGCGATTCGGACGTTGGTGAAACCCCAGTAACGGACGGTCCGCCTGCGCCAGCCACAGGTCAGGTTTGAATTAGGTTTACTGGCCCGTCATCATGGCGCGCAATCCTCTGCCTCAAGCCCGCGCCTGCCGTGTCGATATGACTGCGGTGCGGCTCCGCTTTGGCGGGTGCTCGTCCCAGGCAGGGAGCGCCCTTTTCGTATCCAGACAGGTCCGATTCGCCCATGGCACTCGATGCCCCCACCATGCTGACCCTCACCATCGCCCTGGCGGCTGCCGCGGCGGGCTATCTGGCCATCGAGTGGCGGTCAGTGCGCGAGTCGGCGTTACTGTACTGGAGCACAGGTTTCGCACTCATTTGCGTGGGTAGCACCCTGGCGCTGTTGCGCAGCCAGGGGCTGTTGCTGGTGGGCATCTGGTTCGCCAATGGGCTGCTGATCTTCGTGCATGGCCTCTTCTTGCTCGGCGTGGCGCGCTTCACCGGGCGCCGCCTGAGTCTGGGCTGGTGGGCCTTCGCTGCGATCTGGCTAGGGATGTTGCTGCTGCCCAATGAGGCCTGGTGGTCCAAGGTGCTGCTGGTGGTGCAGTCGCTCATGATCGGCATCCTGGCGGTGCGGGCGAGTTTGCTGCTGCGGCGGCGCAACGCCGGAGAACGGCAGCTGCGCGTGGTGTTGCTGATCCATGGACTCTTCTATCTGATCAAGATGATTCCGCCGCTCACCCCCGGCGCCCTAATCGACCTGGCGGTCTATCGCGGCGTCATCATCCAGGTCTCGCTGGTAGAGGGGGTGATGGCGGTGATGCTGATCGCCCTGTCGATGACCGGCACGGTGCGCTATCGCCGTGAGCAGCATATCGAGCGTCTGGCGGGCAGCGATCCGCTTACCGGCCTGCATAACCGCCGGGCGCTGGAAGCCGAGGCGCCGCGACTGTTTGGCCAGGCGACACCGGCCCGCCCAGGCGCCCTGCTGCTGATCGATCTGGATAACTTCAAGCTGGTGAACGACCTCCATGGCCATGCGGCCGGCGATGGTCTGCTGATCGCCCTGAGCGACCTGCTGCGTACCGCCCTGCCCCGCCAGGCGCTGGCCGCCCGGCTGGGGGGTGATGAATTCGTGGTGCTGCTGGGTGAGGCAGCTGATGCGGATGTCGTGCGCTTGGCAGACACCCTGCGCCAGCGCTTCAACCAGCTGGCGGCGCAGCGCCTGCGGACACCCGAGCCTGTCACCTTGAGTATCGGCGCCGTGCTGTTCGATCAACCGCCCGAAAGTCTGGCGGCCTTGCTGGAGCGCGGGGACGGTGCCCTCTACGCCGCCAAGCGTGGCGGGCGGGATGGATTGCGGATGAGCCTGGGATAAGGCCGCGCTAATGGCTTAGGCTTGGGCGATCGCCTGACCGGAGCCACCATGCCCATCGCCCTTGAATCTCCCGACCAACCCGAGGTGATCGCCCTGATCGCCGAGCTGGATGCCTATCAGGACGGCCTCTATCCGCCCGAGAGTCGTCATGCCTTGGATCTGACGTCGCTCATGCAGCCGAACGTGCTGTTCCTGGTCGCCCGGGATGACAGCGGCAGTGCCCTGGGCTGTGGGGCCATGGTGCTGCAGGACGACTATGGCGAGATCAAGCGGATGTATGTGAGCCCCAGGGGTCGCGGGCAAGGGTTGGGCGGTCGCCTGTTGGCGGAGCTAGAGCGTGAAGCGACAGGTCGCGGGTGTGAGCTGGCGCGACTGGAGACAGGGCCTTATCAGCCGGAGGCCTTGAGGCTTTATGAATCCGCGGGTTACCAGCGGCGTGGTCCTTTTGGGGCGTATCGGGACGATCCGTTGAGTGTGTTCATGGAGAAGCGGCTGGTACGACCAGCCGCTCCCTAATTGGCGACATAAAAACAATAGGCATCCATAAGGAATAGGTGCTTCCACCGCACCTAAAACGGTCATCTTTTGCAATTTATCCTACTGAAGATATAGCCTTGGTTTTCGTTGGGAACGCCCAAGACAGCCACATCATCATCCAACAACTTCACCTTCCCCATCAAATACTCCTTACCACATACCTCTGCCTTTATGTGAAAAGAAGAAAAAAACAAAGCCCCATTCAAAAATCTCACAGAATGGTCATTAGACAGTAAGTAACCTATAAGCTGCAGTGGCGCAACAGCTGTAATAGCCAAACCAACTACACATGAAGAGTGCACCAAAGAAGAAAATCTCTTTTTTCTTTTCTTAGGCTTTCTTGAGACTGTCAGACCAACACCGGTATAGGCATTATCCTGATTATCTGTGAAGGTCAACCTCGTCAATGCATATGCATATATGATCAAGGCAAAAATCGATAGACCAAAAGTCCAAGACAAGGGGGACAGAACTATCCCCAACCAAGCCATGCCCGTAGCAAATTCAGTTCCAGACACAGTTGTAGCATCTGAAATATAACCATCTGCCCAAACCGCTGACAAAGCCACAGTGACAGAAACGCTAGCTGTGCCTAATACACCCACGAGAAAAGAATTATTTTTTCTGAAGTCAGAAAAATTATACACAACAGACGCCAAGAACAACGAAACACAGCAGAGCAATAAAAGCAGCATCATACCAAACGCCTTTAGCAGCCAACCTCCCGGCCCACCATCTAAAACATAGGACTGACTCACAAATAATAAATACAATAAAACAAATATCAAAACTGGAAATCGATCAGTTATATCACCACGACTCAAACACAGAAACAGAAATCTAAAAACGCCAACACCTTTATGACCTCGAGAGTTTTTATATCTAACCACAACAGCAATTATTGCCGGACTTACAATATATAGAGCCACAATTGAAATCATAAAAAGCCTCACCAAGCCAATTAAAATCTACCATCATTGACAGCGCTTAATGCAGAATCCTCAGCAAGAAATCCGTGCTAACCCTTCCAACATTCAAGCCCTTAGAACTACCAACACGCAGACAATTATATAAACGCGACCACAATATATAGAACACAACCAAAAGAGATACCCCTATTCCCTTAGCCTATGCAATGCACCATGCAAGAAAAAATTATCAAATCAACGCCACACTGAGCTGACGCTTAGGCTCATACACGAACACAGCTATTTATTATTAAATTTTGGTATATAAATTACTATCTGCGCTATCTGAAAATTTCAGCAACCGCAGCAGCCGTAACTCGTCATACATCTTTACTATCAGTAGTCTTACAGAGCCTGAGGATGAGGCGCAGGACCGATCCATGCCCACGCGTATTAGAGCTCTAGCGCCTGACGCAGACGAACAGCGCATTGCCCGCCTCGCCGGCCCAGGGTTCGATGCGCTGGTAGTCGTGCTCCAGCACCTGGACCTCGAAGTGTGGCTCCAGCAGGGCCAGCAATTCGGGGAAGTCCACCGCCACCATGGGATGTTCGTCCTGCCAGGTCTGCTGCTGGCCGGCGTGACGACGTTCGATGCGCAGACGCAGTTGCTGGTGCTCGCCCTCGCCCGGGTAGTGCCAGGCGGAGGCGAAGCTGAAGTGGCCATCGGCCCGCACGACGCTGTGGCCGACGCTGGAGGCATTGTCGATGCGGCGCTTGTCGACGGCGTTGAAGCAGAACAGGCCGCCGGGGGTCAGGGCCGCCTGGACCTGCGTCAAACACGCCTGGAGCCGTGCGAGGCTGCCGCTATAGTGCAGGGAATAGAGAAAGCAGGTGATCAGATCGACCGGCTGCTCCAGCTCGAAGGCGCACATGTCCTGGCAGGAGAACCGGGCCTCGGGGCAACGCAGCGCGGCCTGGGCCAGCATCGGCGGATTGAGGTCCAGCCCGCTGCTCTGGAAGCCGGCATCGAGAAAATGCCGCACATGGGGACCGGTTCCGCAGGCGAGGTCCAGGTGACGGCTGCCGCCATTGCCGAAAAGCCGCTGCAGGCGCAGCACCGCCTGGCTCTGCGCCTGGTAGTCGATGTCGGCGCAGAGCAGGTCGTAGTAGGCCGACAGGTCGGTGTAGAGGGCGGTGGCGGACATCGCAGGGGCTCGGGGCTGGAGATGCGGGCGCGCATCTTAGTCGGTTTTCGCGATGATGGACGCCTTATACTGGCGGTTTTCCCGAGAGTCCCCTGACGTGAGCAACAAGAGATACGCCTGCATCGGCCTGAGCAACCCCAAGTCGCCCTCCAACGTCGGGTCCATCATGAGGGCGGCAGGCTGCTACGGGGTGGCCTCGGTGTTCTATACCGGCACCCGCTACGACCGCGCCAAGGACTTCGTCACCGACACCAAGAAGGTCCACCAGGACATTCCGCTGATCAACATCGACGCCCTGCGCCGCATCCTGCCGCTGGGGTGCGTGCCGGTGGCGGTGGAGCTGGTGGACGGCGCCCGGCCGCTACCCGAGTACACCCATCCCGATCGCGCCCTCTACCTGTTCGGTGCCGAGGACGGCTCCCTGAGTCAGGAGCTGCGCGACTGGTGCGAGGACGTGGTGTACATCCCCACCCAGGGCTGCATGAATCTGGCGGCCACGGTCAACGTGGTGCTCTATGACCGCCTGGCGAAGGGTAATAACACCCGCTCCGGCCCGCTTTTTTAACCAAACCCCTGAGTCGGCCGGCGCAAGACCGGATCGAAGGGGTTGATGCGCGCGGCGATCACCCCGGCTTCGCGGCGGAGCAGTTCGATCACCGTGGGCAGGCGCTGGGCGTTGAGGCGTTCGCTCAGGGTGCCCACGCTCAGGGCCGCCACCGCCCGGCCGTTGCGGTCGAGGATGGGGACGGCGAGGCCCGCCATGCCGGCCAGCACCCCGGTGTTGCGCGCGGCGTAGCCCTGCTGGCGGACGTTGTCGATCTCGGCGCGCAGCAGCACCTCGTCGTAATGATGGGCGTCGCGCAGCCGCGGCAGGTTGTAGCGGATCACCTCTTCGCGTTCTTCCTCGGGCAGGAAGGCCAGGATCGCCAGGGCGCCCTGGCCGCCGCCCAGAGGCACGCGACCGCCGATGTCGCCGGTGAAGGTGCGGATCGGATAGGGTCCTTCGCTGCGGTCCAGGCACATGGCGTCGAAGCCGCTACGCGCCAGCAGGAACAGTGAGTCGCCCAGGGACGCCGACAGCCGCAGCAGACTCGGCCGCGCTAGGTCGCGCAGATTGCCGACCTGGCCAGCGCGAGCCGCCAGGGCGAAGAAGTCCAGGCTCAGCCGGTATCTCTTGCTGCGGGCGCACTGCTCGACCATGCCCTCCTCCACCAGGCCACGCAGCAGCCGGTGGGTGGTGGGTTGCGACAGGCCTACGCGCTCGGCCAGACGGGTGACCTTCTCGCCTTCGGGATCGCCCTCACCGAGAGCGCGCACCACGGCGAACACCCGGCTGATGGCGCCGACGCCTACCTCGCCTACAACCGCCTTTCTTTCACTGGAATCTTCCATCTACCGCGCTCCGAAATATTCCACTGAGTGAATAAACATGAAAAAAGAGTTCATCCAGTGAAAAACCTGCTTGTCCGGCATCCTAGGTCGCCCTTACCTTCAGGTCTATAGGGCGATACTCACAATCACCGGACGCCGCCAGTCGAGCGAGCGCCAACGTCCCAGATCCAGGCTGTCTTTCGCCCTGCCCACACCTTGCCCACCTCTCCCGTGGGCGCGACCGGAGGAGCATTGCGGCCATGGCTTTCCTGACTCTCGACAACCTCAGCAAGCGCTACGGCGACAGCTACGCGGTGGCCGGTTCGACCCTGACCATCGAGCGCGGCGAATTCGTCTCCCTGCTCGGCCCTTCCGGCTGCGGCAAGACCACCACCCTGCAGATGATCGCCGGCTTCGTCGACGTCAGCAGCGGGCGCATCCTGCTCGACGGCCAGGACATCACCCACGCCAAGCCGGCCAGTCGCGGCCTCGGGGTGGTCTTCCAGAGCTACGCGCTGTTCCCGCACATGACGGTGCGCGACAACGTGGCCTTCGGTCTGCGCATGCGCAAGGTGGCGGGCACCGAGCTGGCGCGGCGGGTGGAGGAGGCCCTGGCGCTGGTGCATCTGGGACCGCATGCCGAGCGCTATCCGCGCGAACTCTCCGGCGGTCAGCGCCAGCGGGTGGCCCTGGCGCGGGCGCTGGTGATAGCCCCGCCGGTGCTGCTGCTGGACGAGCCGCTGTCCAACCTGGACGCCCATCTGCGCGAGGAAATGCAGTTCGAGATCCGCCGCATCCAGCGCGAGGTGGGCATCACCACCCTGATGGTGACCCACGACCAGTCCGAGGCGCTGTCCATCAGCGACCGGGTGGTGGTGATGGAGGCCGGGTGCATCACCCAGGTGGATGCGCCCTATCGCCTCTACGAACATCCGCGCAACAGATTCATCTCCGATTTCGTCGGCAAGGCCAACTTGCTGCCCGGCAGCCTGGATGCCCAGGGTCGGCCGCAGATCGCCGCCGGCGGCGCCCTGGCGATCTCGCTGCGGCCGGAAAAGATCGAGTTGCGCCCCGCCGGTGAGGGACGTCTGCAAGGGCGGGTGCTGACCCGTTTCTTCCTCGGCAGCCAGTGGCTGTATCGGCTGGAGACGGCGCTGGGCGAGGTGTCGGTGCTGCGCAGCAACGATGGGCTGCCGCCGCTGGACGAGGGCCAGCGCGTCGGGCTGCACTGGGACGACGGTCTGCTGCGCCGACTGGAAGCCGCGGAGGCCGCCGCATGAGCACCCTGCTGCGCGGCACCGGTCGCGCCTATCTGCTCAGCGCCCCGGCCCTGATGCTGTTCGCCGGACTGCTGCTGGCGCCCCTGGCGCTGACCCTGGCGCTATCCTTCAACGTCTTCGACTACGAGACCGGGATCAAGGAAGGCAGCTACACCCTGGCCCACTACTTGAGCCTGCTGGGCGATCCCTACTTCTACGAGATCTTCCTGCGCACCTTCTGGATCAGCGCCCTGGTCACACTGCTCTGCGTGTTGATCGGGGTACCGGAGGCCATCGTCCTCAGTCGCATGGGCGCGCCCTGGCGCTCGATCTTCCTGATCCTGGTGCTGACGCCGCTGTTGATCTCGGTGGTGGTGCGCGCCTTTGGCTGGAGTCTGCTGCTGGGCGCCGATGGACTGGTCAACCAGGCCATCGTGGCCCTGGGCGGGCGGCCGCTGAAGCTGCTCTACACCCCCTTCGCGGTGATCGTCGGCCTGGTCCACGTGATGCTGCCGTTCATGATCATCCCGGTGTGGACCTCGCTGCAGAAACTCGATCCCGCCGCCGAACAGGCCGCGCTGTCGCTGGGCGCCAGTCACCTGACGGTGCTGCGGCGCATCGTGCTGCCTCAGGTGATGCCCGGGGTGCTGTCGGGAACGCTGATCGTCTTCGGCCTGGCCGCCAGCTCCTTCGCCATCCCCGGCCTGCTGGGCGGACGCCGGCTGAAGATGGTCGCCACCCTGATCTACGACCAGTACCTGGCCGAGCTGAACTGGCCGATGGGCGCCACCCTGGCGGTGGCCCTGCTGCTGCTCAACCTGCTGGTGATGCTGGGCTGGAATCGCCTGGTGGAACGCCGCTACAAACGTGCCCTGGGAGTCTGACCGCATGACCCGCAACGGCCCGCTCGGGCTCGCCTTCCATACCCTGGTGATGGTCTTCATGCTGGCGCCGCTGGTGGTGGTCTGCCTGGTGGCCTTCACCCCGGAGAACACCCTCAGCCTGCCCACCGCCGGCTTCTCGCTGCGCTGGTTCGCCGCCGTGTTCGAGCGGGCGGACTTCCTCACCGCCTTCTACAACAGCCTGCAGCTGGCGGCGCTGTCGGCCACCCTGGCGACGCTGATCGCGGTGCCGGCGGGGCTGGCCATCACCCGCTATCGATTTCCTGGCCAGGGCTTTCTCAACGGCCTGTTCCTCTCGCCGATCATCATCCCGCACCTGGTGCTGGGCGTGGCCATGCTGCGGCTGTTCGCACTGCTGGGGGTGAATGGCAGTTTCAGCTGGCTGGTGCTGGCCCACGTGGTGGTGGTGATCACCCCCTATGTGCTGCGCCTGGTGATCGCCGCCGCCATCGGCATCGACCGCAGCGCCGAGCAGGCCGCCGAGAGCCTGGGCGCCAGTCGCACCACGCTGTTCTGCCGCATCACCCTGCCGATGATCCTGCCCGGGGTGGCCGGCGGCTGGCTGCTGGCCTTCATCAACAGCTTCGACGAGGTGACCCTGTCGATCTTCGTCACCTCGCCGGCGACCCAGACCCTGCCGGTACGGATGTACGTCTACGCCACCGAATCCATCGACCCCATGATGGCGGCGGTGTCGGCGCTGGTGATCGCCCTGACCGCGGCCACCATGATCCTGCTCGACCGCATCTACGGCCTGGATCGCGTGCTGGTGGGCAAACAATGAACAGCCGAGACCCCTCCATGGCACTGCTCAAGCGGGTGGCCGAAGGCGACCGCCCAACCCTGGCCTTCACCCTCGACGGCCAGCCGGCCGAGGGCCTGCAGGGCGATACCCTGCTGACCGCCATCCTCACCCAGAGCGATCACCTGCGCGGCAGCGATTTCGGCGGCGAACCCCGCGCCGGCTTCTGCCTGATGGGCGCCTGCCAGGACTGCTGGGTGCGCCTGGCCGACGGCCGCCGGGTACGTGCCTGCGCCACCTTTCTCGAAGCGGGCCAGCAGGTCAGCCGCGATCCGGGGCGGCCGCTGTGAGCGCCGTCGTGGTGGTGGGCGCCGGGCCAGCGGGCATCCGTGCGGCCCAGACGCTGGTCGCCCATGGCCTGGAGCCGGTGCTGCTGGATGAGAGCGCCCGCGGCGGTGGCCAGATCTATCGCCAGCAACCGGGCAATTTCCGGCGCCCGAGCAAGGCGCTCTATGGCTTCGAAGCGGGCAAGGCCCAGGCGCTGCACGGTGCTTTGACCGAGATGCAGACGACGCTGGACTATCGCCCCGACACCCTGGTGTGGAATGCCGAGCAAAGCGCCCTGGATACCCTGAGCCAGGGCCGCTATGTCGATCGCCTGGCCTTCGACCAGGTGATCGTCGCCACCGGTGCCACCGACCGTATCCTGCCGGTGCCGGGTTGGACCCTGCCCGGCGTCTACAGCCTGGGCGCCGCCCAGGTGGCGCTCAAATTCCAGGGCTGCGCCATCGGCAGCCGCCCGGTGCTGGCCGGTACCGGCCCGTTGCTCTATCTGGTCGCCTATCAATACGCCAAGGCCGGGGCCAAGCCGCTGGCGGTGCTGGACAGCGCGCCCTTCCGCGACCAGGCCGCGGCTACCCCGGCGCTGCTCGGTCAACCGGCCACCTTCGCCAAGGGCCTCTACTACCGCAGCTGGCTGGCGCTGCACGGCGTGCCCGTGCACCAGGGCGCTGAACTCCTTGCCGTCGAAGGCGAACGGCGTGTGGAGGCCGTGCGCTGGCGCGCTGCCGATGGCGAAGCGCATCGGCTGGAATGTGATGCTCTCGGCTTCGGCCAGACACTGCGCAGCGAAACCCAACTGGCCGATCTGCTGGGCTGCGAATTCGCCTGGAATCCGCTCAATCGCGCCTGGCTACCGGTGCGGGACAACGGCGGCCGCAGTAGCCAGGCCGGGGTCTACCTGGCCGGCGACGGCGCCGGTATCCAAGGCGCCGATGCCGCCGAACTGGCCGGTGAGCTGGCCGCCCTGAGCCTGCTGGCCGATCGCGGCCTGGCGGTGGACGCGACGCGGGTCGACGCCTTGCAAGCACGCCTGACCCGCTTCGAGGTCTTTCGCCAGGGCCTGGAGCGCGCCTTCCCCTTCCCCGCGGACTGGGCCGCCAAGGCGCCGGATGAGCTCATGGTCTGTCGCTGCGAGCAGGTCAGCGCTGGCGAGATCCGCGCCGCGGTGGATCAGGGGCACTGGGAGATCAACAGGGTCAAGGCCACCTGCCGGGTCGGCATGGGCCGCTGCCAGGGCCGCCTCTGTGGCGCGGCGGCGGCCGAGCTGATCGCCTGCGCCAGTGGCCGGCCGCTGGACCAGATCGGCCGGTTGCGCGCCCAGGCGCCAATCAAGCCGCTGCCCTTCGGCGTGGAGCTGGCGCCATGAGCCGGCTGGACGTGGATGTCCTGATCATCGGCGGCGGCATCGTCGGCAGCAGCGCGGCGCTGTTCCTGGCCCAGGGCGGCCAGCGCGTCGCCCTGCTGGAACGCAATTTCTGCGGCGCCCAGGCCAGTGGCGTCAACTATGGCGGGGTGCGCCGCCAGGGGCGGCCGCTGGTGCAATTGCCACTGTCCAGCCGTGCCCATCAGCTCTGGGGCGGTCTGCAGGACCTGCTGGGTACCGATGGTGAATACCTCAGATCCGGCCATCTCAAGCTCGCCCGCAGCGAGACCGACTTCGCCTCTCTGCAGGCCTATGCCCAGGCCAGCCAGGGCTTCGACCTCGATCTGCAACTGCTCGACCGCGGCGAATTGCGCCGGCGCTTTCCCTGGGTCGGCGACATCGCCGTGGGCGCCTCCTTCTGCCCCGACGACGGCCACGCCAATCCACGACTGGTCTCCCCGGCCTTCGCCCAGGCGGCTGCCCGCGCCGGTGCCCGAGTCCTCGAACGGACCGCCGTGACCGCCGTCGAGCACGACGGCCAGCGCTTCCAGCTCCGTACTGACAGCGGCCAGACCCTCACCGCGCCCTGGCTGCTGAATTGCGCGGGCGCCTGGGCAGCGGAGCTGGCCGCCCGCTTCGGCGAGCCGGTGCCCCTCACCGCGGCCCATCCGGCCATGCTGGTGACCGAACCGCTGCCGCCCTTCATGACCGCCAGCACCGGTGTGGAAGGCGGCGGCATCTATGCTCGTCAGGTGGCACGGGGCAATTGCGTGCTGGGCGGCGGGCGCGGTTTCGCCCTCGACGCCGATCGCGCCCGCCCCGGCCAGCTGGCCATCCTCGATATCCTGAGAAACGCCGCCGAACTCTATCCGGCGCTCACCGGTGCCCAGGCGATCCGCACCTGGAGCGGCGTCGAGGGTTATCTGCCGGATCACCAGCCGGTGCTCGGCCCCAGTCTCACCACCCCCGGCCTGCTGTACGGCTTCGGCTTTGCCGGCGCGGGCTTCCAGATCGGGCCGGCGGCTGGCGAAGCCCTGGCCGAGTGCATCCTGCAGGGCGCGCCCCGGCACAGCCTGCAGGCCTTTTCCATCGCCCGTTTCCCTTCCCAGCCCAGGAGTTCCCAATCATGCGCCTGACCCCTGCCCTGCTCGTGGCCCTCGCCGGCCTGCCCCTGGCCGCCCTGGCCGAACCGACGCTCTATCTCGGCATGAACGGCGGCACCATGGAGCGCCTCTATGCCGACAGCGTGCTGCCCGCCTTCGAGAAGGCGCACAACGTCAAGGTGGTGATCGTGCCCGGCACCTCGGCGGACATCCTCGCCAAGGTCCAGGCCAGTCCGCAGAAGCCGCCGATCCACGTGATGTTCCTCGACGACGGCATCATGTACCGCGCCATCGGCATGAATCTGTGCAGTCCGCTCAAGCCCAGCGCGAGCCTGGCGCAGATCCCCGACAAGGCCAAGATCAAGGACCAGGCGGCTGCCGTCAGCCTGGGCGTGACAGGGCTTGCCTACAACAGCCGGCTGTTCAAGGAAAAGGGCTGGGCGGCGCCGACCTCCTGGGCCGATCTGGCCGATCCCAAGTACAAGGGCAAGGTGGTGTTCCAATCGCTGTCCTCGTCCACCTTCGGCCTGCACGGCTTCCTGATGTTCAACCGTCTCAAGGGTGGCACCGAGCAGGACGTCGATCCCGGCTTCAAGGCCTGGCCCACCACCGTCGGCCCCAACGTGCTGGAGTACATCCCCAGCTCGGCCAAACTTTCGGAGATGGTGCAGACCGACGAGGCGGCGTTGTTCCCGCTGACGCCCACCCAGGTCACCGCGCTCAAGCTCAAGGGCATCCCGGTGGAATACGCGCCGCCCAAGGAAGGCGCCGTGGTGCTCAACGTCGCCGAATGCGTGACCGCCAACAACGACCAGCCGGAGCTGGCCCAGCAGCTGGCGGAATACCTGCTGACGCCCGAAGCCCAGGCCCCGGCGCTGGAACTGGGCGACCAGATCCCGTCCAACCCCAATACCCCCACCACCGACAAGACCCGTGGCCAGGTGGAGGCCATGCAGAACTACCTGAAGAGCGCCGTGACCATCGACTGGGACGAGGTCAACAAGGTAAGGCCGCAGTGGAACGCCCGCTGGAATCGGCAGGTGGAGCGCTAGTCGGCCGAATAGCGCAAATACGCTGGTCGGTGTCGACCCTGGACAACCCCGGTTCGGGGCGACCCCTCACCCTTGGCGGCTTCCATCACCAGGAGAGCCGCCATGGCCAACCCGCCCATCACCGTTCTGCGCGACACCCAACCCCTGCCCGTGGTCGATGCCTGCAAGTGGGAGCGCATCGAGGGTGAGCCCCATACCGTCAACCTCAATGCCTACACCTCCGATGACGGCAGCAAGATCATGGGCACCTGGATCTGCACCCCCGGCAAGTGGCGCGTCGACTACGTGAAGTGGGAGTACTGCCACTTCCAGGAGGGCTACTGCATCATCACCCCCGATGGCCAGGAACCCATCCACCTCAAGGCCGGCGACATCTTTGTCGTCGAACCCGGCATGAAGGGCACCTGGGAAGTGGTCGAGACGGTGCGCAAGTATTTCGTCTTCGCCTGACGTGCGAGCGGCGCCTGCCGGCGCTGCCCGGCGGGCTGCTCAGGGCGTGGCATCACTGGCATAGCAGGCCCAGGCCGGTCGCGTGGCCAGGCGCGCGAGATAGGCCTCGATGGCTGGTGCCGCGATCCGCTTCATGGGGGTGCTGCGCCAGCGGTGCAGCGACAGCCCCAGGGCGATGTCGGCCAGGCTGAAGCGCTCGCCGACCACATAGGGGCCGTGCTGCGCCAGGTGCGCCTCCAGAATGGCGATACGCCCGTTCCAGGTGGCGATGCCCTGCGCCAGGCGCTGCGGATCGGGCTGCGGCGGCTGTTGCTTCACCAGGGCCAGATAGGCGTAGCTCCAGGCCGGATTGAGTTCGCTGGCCTGCCAGTCCAGCCACTGATCGACCCGTGCCCGTGCCCGCGGTGCGGCGGGATACAACGCCTCGCCGCCCTGGGCGTTGGCCAGGTAGCGCAGGATGCTGTTGGATTCCCAGAGCACGAAGTCGCCGTCCAGCAGCACCGGGATCTGGCCATTGGGATTCCACTGCAGATACTCGGCGGACTGCGCCGAGCGAAAACCGGCGCCCCAGTCTTCACGCTCATAGCCCAGGCCCAGTTCGTCGAGGCACCAGAGCACCTTGCGCACGTTGATCGAAGAGACGCGGCCAAGGACCTTCAGCATGCGCAGGCGACCTCCAGGGGTTCATGGTCGAGATAGGGCTCGATGTTGCCGAGCGCACGCGCCACATAGTCCTCCTTCTCACCCACCGGGGCTACATAGTGCAGCGCCTCGGCAGCTGCCTCGCGGCCCAGCAGCCGGGCGATGACCCAGGCCGCCAGGTAGCTGGAGGCCAGGCAGCCACCGGCGGTGGCCAGATTGCCGCGGGCGAAGAAGGGCTGTGCCAGTACCTCGATGCCGGCCTCCTGTACCCAGGGCTTGGTGGTGAGATCGGTGCAGCCGGGTACGCCGTCGAGCAGGCCGAGACGCGCCAGCAACAGGGTGCCGGAGCACTGGGCGCCGATCAGCTGGCGCACGGGATCGAGCACGGCAAGCTGCTCCAGCAGGTCAGCATCCCGGGCGAGTTCACGCGTCCGGCTGCCGCTGCCCACCAGTACGGCGGTGCAGTCGGCCAGTTCGTCGAAGCCGGCCTGCCGCTCCAGACGGACGCCATTCATGGAGGTCACCCAGGGCGTGGGCGCCAGCAGCGACACCCGCCAGTCCGGACGCTTGATGCGATTGAGGATGCCCAGGGCGATCAGGGAGTCCAGTTCGTTGAAGCCGTCGAAGGTCAGGATGGCGAGGTGCATGGGGCTACCAGGTGCGCGGGGGTGAGCCGAGAGTCTCGGTCTCATCCAGGTGAGTTGGCCAGATACAGCGCCGCGCCAGGCCAGCCATACAGTCAGGCCATTCGCCGGAAACCCTTCTAAACCGCGCCATAGCACCGCCAAGCCACTGGAAGAGATAGCACTTAGACATTACAGTGGCGCCCTTGGCCGAAACGCCTGCCGATTTGCCATCGCCCATCGGCCTTACCCCGTTCCGAGATGTCGATGGACGACGATATTCGTTATGAACAGCATGTCCGGCGGGTGCTGCGCACCCCCCTGCAGGTATTGCAGCCTCTGATGCTGGCGCTGTGGCCGCTGAGTCTGTGGAGCAATCCGCTGATCGGCAGCCCCTACAAGCCACGCTACTTCGCCGTGATGCTGCTGTTGCTGGCGATCAGCGCCCTGCTCAGCGTTGCACGCAGCGCGCGCATGATGAGTCTTACCTTTACCGGCAACATCTGGGCGCTCGCCCTCGCCTTTCGCATCCAGATCCAGGATGGCGGCGCCGTGGGCCACTACTGGAATCTGCCCATCGCCGTGATCATCGTCCTGGGCACCTGCGGCATGACCTATCGTCTCTCCCACTACCTGATCACCCTCGCCGGCGCCGCCTTCATCCTGTTCATCGGTCAGACCCAGCTGGTTCCCACCGCCATGCCAATACACCTGGTCTGGTTGCTGGCCAGTGCCACCCTGGCCATCGGCATCGCCTACAACCACGCCAACAGCCAATGGATGCGACGGACCTTCATTCTCAAGGAGCGCTATCGGATCCTGGCGGAAACCGACGAACTGACCGGGATCGCCAATCGCCGCAAGCTCCTGCAGCAGCTGGACGAGGCTCGCGGCGAGAGCGGGCAGACGCCTGCGCATTTCGTCATGCTCGATATCGACAACTTCAAGGAGATCAACGACCGGCACGGTCATCAGGTCGGCGATCAGGTACTGGTCGCCACGGCGCGGGAAATCGATCAGCTCGATCCGAGGCTGCAGGTCGGTCGCCTGGGTGGCGAGGAATTCGGCCTGCTGATCCGCGGCCTGGACGATGCGCGGGTGAGCCACCTGCTGGAAGTCCTGCGTAACCGCCTGGCCGCCGCCGCCCCTCTGGGCATCAGCTTCAGTGCCGGGGCGCTTCGGCTCGACCCGGAAGTTTCTCTCAACGAGCTGCTGCGGCGGGCGGACGAAGGTCTCTATCAGGCCAAACGCCAGGGCAAAGACCAGATGGTCTGGCCACACTGAGTGGCGTTAATCCAGCTTTTCCACCTTTACCGCGGTGGTGCCGTCGTCGACCATGTCCACCCGCCGCGCAGCGGCCCGTGAGAGGTCGATGATGCGACCCCGGATATAGGGTCCGCGGTCATTGATGCGTACCACCACGGCGCGATCGTTTTCCAGGTTGGTCACCTTGACCCGGGTGCCGAGCGGCAGGGTCTTGTGAGCCGCGACCAGTTCGTTGTTGTTGAAGGTCTCGCCACTGGCGGTTTCCCTGCCGTGGAACTTGCGCGCATAGAAGGACGCCTTGCCGCGCTGTTCGAAGCTGGCGTCCTTCTTGATCGGCGCCGCGACGGTCTTGGCGTCCTTTTCCTGGCAGGCGGTGCAGGCAAGCATCAGGAGCAGTACGAGGGATCTGGGACGGCTGAACACGTTTCACCTTCCTCTTCTTCTTCGTTTTGGGAAAGCAACGCACTGGGGAGTGGATTCAGCTAGCTCTGAGCCGATCCGCTACCCAAGGGTTCGCGAAGTATGGCCATAGGCCGCCATATCTGTGACGAACCCCTCAAGAACGCCCTAGGGCACCGGCAGCACATACCTGAGGATGGCGACGAAGTGCAGGGCGCTGCCGGCCATGACGAAGCCGTGCCAGATGCCATGCCAATGACGAAAGCGGTCGTCGAAGACGAAGAACAGGATGCCGACGGTGTAAAGCACCCCACCGGCCACCAGCCAGGCGAAGCCTTCACCGCCCAGGCGATCCAGCAGCGGCCCCACCGCCACCAGCACGATCCAGCCCATGACGGCGTAGATCACCAGCGACAGGATGCGCGCTTCCGAACGCGGCTTGAGCTCCTGCGCCATGCCGATCAGCGCCAAGCCCCAGACGATGCCGAACAGCGTCCAGCCCCAGGGCCCGCGCAGCGTCACCAGGCAGAACGGCGTGTAGCTGCCGGCGATGAGCAGATAGATCGACAGGTGATCGAGCTTCTGCAACAGGCGTTTCGCCCGCCCCTTCACGCTGTGGTAGAGGGTCGAGACGCTGTAGAGGATCACCAGCGCCACCCCATAGATGGCCACGCTGACGATGCGCCAGGGATCCCCCTGCAGGCTGGCCAGCACCACCAGGGTGACGGCACCGGCCAGGGCCAGCAGGGCACCGATCAGATGGGTCCAGGCATTGAGACGTTCACCGTGATACATGCGTCCTCCGGTATGGGTCGCAAACGGGCTCAGGGTCTCGCCGAGCCCTCGCGACGGGCAGTGAGGCGCTCGTAGCGGTCGAGCAGCGGCTGGATGGAAATCCCGTGGACCGCGATGCTCAAGGCCACCACCGACAGGGTCAGGTCGACGATGGTCCCGGCCCAGTCGGCCGTGACGTGATGCGTGAGCGCGTAGCACAGATAATACAGGCTACCGATGCCGCGGATGCCGAACCAGCCGATCAGTGCCCCCTGCTGGCGATCGATGCGGGTGAAGGGCAGCATGGTCGCCACTCCCAGCGGGCGAATGACCACGAACAGCAAGGCGCCTAGGAGCAGCGCGCGGCTGTCCCAGTGGGTGATGAGCACCACGCCCAGCAGGGTCACCAGGAGCACCTCGAAGGAGCGTTCCACCAGGCTGCCGAAGGCCAGCATGTCGCCCATCATCACCCCGGCGGCCATGCGCGGCTCCTCGATGTCCTCCGCCTTGGCGACCGTGGCGTGCTCCGGTGCGCCGGTGAGATGCCCGATCACCGGCTGCGCCAGGTGCTCGGAAGGCGTTTCCGCATGCCCCGACGTCTGGACTTCCGCCTGGCGCAAACCCAGGCCGGCGGCGAACACCGCGAGAAAGCCGAAGGCGCCGATCTCGTCGGCCAGCACATAGGACAGGGCGATCAGTGCCAGGGCGAGGAAGTCGTTGGGCGAGATGGTGCTGTCGCCATGACGGGTGCGTAGATAGATCATCAGCCGACCCACGCCCTTGCCCATGAAGTAGCCCAGCAGCAGCCCAGCCGGTACACCCCAGACCACGCTCTTGAGAAACCACTCCAGGGTCCAGTCCCATTGCAACTGACCATGTTGCAGTAACAACAGGCCGAGCAGGACGAAGGGAAAAGCGGTGCCGTCGTTGAGGCCTGCCTCGCCGGAGAGACCGAAGCGCACCCGGTCGAAATCCTGGGCGTGGTTGACCTGCACCAGCCCGGCCAGCACCGGATCGGTGGGCGCGAGGATGGCGCCGATCAGCAAGGCCACGCCCCAGGGCAGGCCGAGCAGGTAGTGAGCGACCAGGCAGACGCCGGCGATGCTGAGAATCATCACTGGCCCGGCCAGCAGATAGGCGCCGTGCCAGGAGGAACGATGGAAGGACAGCCGCAGCTTGAGGCCGCTGACGAACAGCGAAAAGAGCACCGCCACCTCGGTCAGGTGGCCGATCCAGGTCGCCGATTGCTGGAAGTTGACCTCGGCCAGCCCCAGGCCGATGGGACTGATGAGCATGCCAAAGGCCAGACAGACCACCGAGGTGGTGACCGGTAGCCAGCGCAAATAGGCGGAGGTCAGGGCGAGGATCATCAACAACGATCCCAATACCCCGACCCAGACGAGAAAAGTCATGTGGGTGGCGTGATCCAGAACAGGAGAGGAAGAGTGGGTGACGGACGCCACCCTCTTGATGGAGACTGCGCCAAGGCCTTGGCGGTGCCCCCTATCTGCCGAATGGCGCACCACGCGGTGACCCCGTGGCTCCGGCCAGGGTCCCATGTCCTAATAGTCCCCCTGGAAAGCCTCTTCTCGCATGAGCGATCACCGCCTCCGCAAGCAACGCCGCCTCGAACGCCTGCAACGCTTCCTCGACTGGGCCGGCCGCACCCATCCCGACTTCGTCGCCAGGCAACAGCATCAGGAACTCTGGTTCAAACCCTACTCGGGTTATCCCCTGCCGCACCTGGGCCGTATCGCCAAGGCCTTCTGGCTGGGTCTCGACGAGGCCGCGGCGGTGGGCGCCGGCAGTGCACCCGATCCCGACCGTCTGCTGGGCCAGGCACTGCTCAGTGCCAGCAAGACCTTCGGCTATCCGGTGGACGTCTTCGGCAGCGAAAAGCTCTTCACCGGCGGCGCGGCGAGCGAGCTGCTCGAACCGCACTGGGCACTGAACCTGGCCGACAGTGACTCCGCCGAGACCTTTGCCGCGGCGGTCGGCCAGCGCCTGGGCGATGCCGTGCGCGAGCGGCTGAGCATCCTGGCGGCACCCTTCGCCGAGATGGCCGAGGAAGATCGTCAGCGCGTGCTGGAGCGGGTACCCCAGGCGCTGATCCGCCTGGACGACTTCCTGCCGCGCGCGGTGGAGGTGCTCAACGAGACGCGCCACGAGTTGAGATTCAATGTGGTGCTGACCCACGAGGACATCCGCCTGGAGATCCCCCGACGGCTGGCGGCCAATCAGGGGCGTCTGCTTGGCGACGCCGATGTGGCCGTGCTCAAGGCGGAGGCCGAGCGGGAATTGCGCGAGCGCTTCGCCGTGATGGTGGGCGAAGCCGATGCCCTGGACTTCGACCTGCACCAGCTCGGCACCCCGCGCCTGCAGGAGCTGATGCGCCTGGAGAGCGACAAGCTGCGTCGCGCCCTGCGCCACGCCGTGGGCCAGCAGCGCGAGAAGATGGCCTTCGCCGTGCTGCTGGAAAACAATCCGCGCTTCGGCCAGTACCACCAGAACTATCCGGCCCGGCGCCTGACCCGCACCTGGACCGCGCTGCTCGGCCCCACCAACAGCGGCAAGACCCACAGGTCCATCGAAGCCATGGCGGCGGTGACCCACGCCATCTACCTGTCACCGTTGCGGCTGATGGCGCTGGAGAACCAGGAGCGCCTGGAATCCCTCGGTGTGCCCTGCTCCCTGGTAACTGGTGAGGAAGAGATCATTCGTCCGGGCGCCACCCACTTCTGCTGCACCGTCGAGGAATTCGCCCGCTTCCGGCGCCAGCAATGGGAGGTGGTGGTGGTCGACGAGGTGCAGATGCTGGCCGATCCGCAACGCGGCTGGGCCTGGGTCGATGCCCTGGTCAGTGCCCATACCAAGCGCCTGCTGATGACCGGTCCGGCGCTGATCGAACCTTCGCTGCGCACCCTCTGCGAGCTGTGCGAGGACCGCCTGGAGATCAAGCCCACCAAGCGCCTGTCGCCGGTTACGGTGGCGCGCCATGCCACCGCCCTGGAGCGCCTGGAGCCCGGGTCGCTGCTGGTGGCCTTCAGCCGGCGGGTGGTGCTGGAGCTCAAGGGCCTGCTGGAGATGGCCGGTCGTCGGGTCTCGGTGGTCTATGGCGCCCTCTCCCCGGAGGTGCGTCGTGAACAGGCGCGGCGATTCCGCGAAGGCGAGACCGAGATCATGGTGGCCACCGATGCGGTGGGCATGGGCCTCAACCTGCCCGCCCACACGCTGTGCTTCTATACCGACGAGAAATTCGACGGGGTGCAGAATCGCCCGCTGCGGGTGCAGGAGGTCAAGCAGATCGGCGGTCGCGCCGGGCGTTTCGGCCATCATGCCGAGGGCGAGATCACCGCGCTGGAACCCCATGTGCTGCGCAACATCAAGCGGCTGTTCCACAGCCCGGACGATCCGGTGGACCTGCACCAGTTCCAGGTGCGACCGAGCCTGGAGCACCTGCGCGCCCTGTCCGACTTCATGGAGGAGCCCAGCCTGCTGCGCACCTGGCTGACCTTCAACCGCAACATCAACTACGGCGATGCCTTCGTCTCGGTGCTCCCCGATGAACTGGCCGAGTGGATCAAGCTGATCGACCTGCCCGGCATCGATTTCCAGCTGCGCTGGATCTTCGCCTGCACGCCGATCCGCGGCGGCCTGGAGGGCCCGGCCAGTGGCCAGGCCCAGCGCTGGCTGCGGATGGTCGCCCGCGGCGAGCCGGTGGATTTGCCGCGCATTCCCATGGGTACCGATCTCGCCGGACTGGAAAGCGCCCTGCACGTGGTGGAGACCTATCTGCACCTGGCGCGCAGTCTGCCCGAGCTGTTTCCCGCGCTGGAACGCGGCCAGGATCATCGCGACCTGCTCAACGACGCCATCACCCGCGAGCTGTCGCGCCGCCGCCGGCCGCGGGGCCAGGAGAAGGGTCAGGGCAAGGGCGGCCGGCGCCAGGGGCGTGGGGAGCGCCGGGGTGGGCGCTTCGGGCGTTAGTTTCGTAGGTTGGCGCTGAGCGCAGCGAAGCCCAACAACGTGGACACCCCTACCCGCGATCGCCTCTCCCCCTTTCCCGCCGGGAGAGGGGGCGGTTGGCCGCGGAGGGTGGATAACGGCGCGGCCTTCCACCGTCTTGCGTTGGGCTTGCCCGTGGAAAACGCTACGCGATTTTTCACGCTACCGGCCGGCCGCTCTTACCGAGACGTCGCCACCGGCAGCCGCGCCTTGAAGCTCCAGGTGAAGAAGAATTCCGCCACCTGCTCGCCACTCTCGTCGGTGCCGACGCTGCGCAGTTGCAGCACCTGGGGCTCGCCCGTCTCCCGGGCCAGCCGCAGCGCCGCAGCGATGGCCTCGCCCTGGTCGCAGCGAAAGACGAGGGTGCCCACGGCCTTCTTGGTGAAGCGGGCGCTCATGGCCACCACCAGCATGGCGTAGCGACTACCGGAACGGCGGATGTGCCGGTCGGCGAGGATGCCGGTGGAAAATTCCGCCGCCATGCCCTCCACCGCCCAGAACATGCTCTTGAAGGGATTCTGGTTCAGCCAGCCATGGGTGACCTGAATCTGGCAGCCGGCATCGTCCAGCTGGCGCAGGCGCAGGCCGGCGATCTTGGCGATGGGCACCTTGGTCCAGACGAAGAGATTGAACAGCAGTCGATTCATGGCGAGCGCATCCGGCAGCCTGGCCAAGGCGCCAGGAGCCCGCAGCTTAGCGCTTCGTCTCGGGCCGCTCCACGACTGACGGGCGCGGCCCGGTAGACAGTTCGCGACCCCTGGGTCGCGTACCCGGGGCGCCTCGTCGAGGAGGCGCCCGCAAGCCTTACAGCGGATTGGCGTTGAGTTGCTCGGCGTAGCGGCGGGTCATGAAGACCGCGAACAGCAGGCCGGCCACCGCCAGGCTGCCGCCGACCAGGCCGACGTAGGGCATGCCGACATGGGTCCCCACCACGCTGCCCAGCAGGGCGCCGCCGCCGATGCCGACGTTGTAGATGCCGGAGAACAGCGCCATGGCGACGTCCGTGGCGTCCTTGGCCAGGGCCAGCACCTTGGCTTGCAGCGCCAGGCCGAAACTCATGATGGCGATGCCCCAGACCACGCTCAGGCCCTCCAGCATGAAGCTCTTCCAGGCGAAGGGCAGCAGCAACAGCAGCGACAGGGCGATGCCGGCGATGGCCGCGACCAGAAAGCCATTGGGGAATCTCAGACTGTAGCGGCTGAACAGCAGCGAACCTATGACCCCGGAACCGCCGAACAGCAGCAGCAAGGCGGTGATCTGCATGCCGCCCATGTCCGCCACTTCCACGGCGAAGGGCTCGATATAGCTGTAGCCGGTGAAATGGGCGGTCACCACCAGGGTGGTGAGCAGGTAGATGCACAGCAGCGCGGGGCGCTTGAACAATACCGGCAGGCTGGCCAGGGAACCGGAATTCTCGCTGGGCAGCAGCGGCAGGTTGCGCGCCAGCCAGAGCACCGTGCCCACCGCCAGCGCCGCGATGGCGACGAAGGTGTAGCGCCAGCCCAACAATTCGCCCAGCACCCGGCCCAACGGGATGCCCAGCACCATGGCCAGGCAGGTACCGGTAGCCAGCAGGCCGAGCGCCTGGGTCTGCTTGCCGACCGGGGCGATGCGCACCGCCAGCGAGGCGGTGATCGACCAGAACACCGCATGGGAGAAGGCTATGCCGATGCGACTGGCCACCAGCACCTCGAAGCTCCAGGCCACCCCGGACAGGCCGTGGCAGGCGACGAACACCGCGAAGACGAACATCAGTAGCCGCCGTCGCTCGATGGAGCGCGTGGCGAGCATCATCGGCAGCGACATCAGGGCGACCACCCAGGCATAGATGGTCAGCATCAGCCCGACCTGCGAGGGACGCATGTCGAAGCTGCGACCGATGTCGCTGAGCAGCGCCACCGGGACAAATTCCGTGGTGTTGAAGATGAAGGCGGCCAGGGCCAGGGCGATGACACCGGACCAGCTGGGCTTCCGGGCTTCGGCGGTAGCATCCATGGGGGGTCTTCTACTCCAGAGCGAAGGGGTGGATAGCGACTTCCGGTCAGAAAGCCGACGACGAAAACCCACGAGCAAAGGCTTGGCCCGCCTGCGACGCCGGGTCGCGAGCGAGAAGTCTGCTGTAGGTAGAGATTGGAATTGGATGTAGTAAAAATTCTACGCTGCTGCGTCGGACCATCACAACCTCTCGCAGTTGCGCCCAGTGATGGCGATCGCCTGGTCGAAGCGGCCAACTGCCTGATCGGCGTCGCTTTTTCGCCCAGGGTTCAGCGCGCCGACCGCCTGGCGCTGCGACAAAACATCGCGAAACCTTTTACCCGGCGCCGGCTCCCAGCGAAACGCGCCGGATGATTTGACCTTACCCCAGGGGCAAGCTCTAGCCTCGGCGTCATCAGCCCAGTCAGGAGTCCGAACATGCGTATCGTCCTTTCCTCCACCCTGCTCGCCCTCACCCTGCTGGCAGGCGGCGTCGCCCAGGCCGCCGAAACCCAGCACCAGAACCACCAGGACATGCAGAAGAGCATGGAGGCCATGCACCAGGGCATGGAAGAAGGCCTCAAGGCCAAGGACCCGGATCTGGCCTTCGCCAAGGGCATGCTGGCCCACCATGAGGGCGCCGTCGACATGGCCCGCTACCAGCTCCAGCACGGCAAGGACCCGGAGATGCGCACGCTGGCCGAGGACATCATCCAGGCCCAGCAGAAGGAGATCGATCAGCTCAATCGCTGGATCAAGGCCCACGCCAAGTGATGGTGCGCCGCGCCCGGGACTGGCACAGTGAAAGACCAGTCCGGTCGCGGAGACCGCCATGCTGATCGATCATCTGGATCATCTGGTCCTGACCACCACGGACCTCGCCGCCTGCGAGGATTTCTACACCCGGGTGCTGGGCATGCGCCTGGAGGTATTCGGTGCGGGGCGCAAGGCGCTGCGCTATGGCAACCAGAAGATCAATCTGCATGAGCGGGGGCACGAATTCGAACCCAAGGCGCACCTGCCGGTGCCGGGCGCCCTCGACCTCTGCTTTATCGCCCACCAGTCGCTGGACGCCGTGATCGCCCATCTCCAACGTGAAGGCTGGCCGATCCTGGAAGGCCCAGTGGCACGCACCGGCGCCACCGGACCGATCCGCTCGGTCTATGTCCGCGATCCCGATCTCAACCTCATCGAGATCGCCGAGTACCCGACCTAGCGCGGCCGGCCGAACACCTGGGTCCAGTAGAGACTGTGGGTGCTGCGCGGATTCAAGGCGTAGGCCGCCCCCATCTCGGTGAACTCCGGATTCATCAGGTTGGCGCAATGCCCCGGGCTGGCCAACCAGCCCTGCATGGCCTGAGCGACCGAACCGGCACCGGCAGCGATGTTCTCGCCGATCCGAGTCCAGCCGTAGCCCTGCTTGGCCACCCGCTCGGCAACGGTGCCGCCGCCGGGCGCCGTGTGGGAGAAGTAGTCGCGGCCGGCCATGTCCTGACTGTGGGCCAGGGCGGCATTGGCCAGGGCCGGATTCCAGCGCAGCGGCGCGGTGGCGGCGAAGCGCCGGGTACCGCAGGTGCGGGCCTGGGCCCGGGCGCGATTGACCTCGGCCAGGACGGCCTTGCCGGCCGTCTGCCAGTCGCCCAGTCCGGCGCTCCCCACCGGGCGCGCCAGCACCAGCTGCCAGCGCGGACCCTGCTGACTCACCCCGATCTGCGCATAGTCGCTGCTGGCCAGCGGCCGGCAATACTGCTGGCGCAGTCCGGCCATGGCCGCCTGGGCGGTGGGGGCGCCCGCCAGCATGATCACCTGCACGGCCGATGCCTGATAACCCGCGGCGCGCAGATCGCCCTGCAGCCGATCGCGACCGGTCAGGCGCACCGCCGCCAGGCGATTGTCGGCGGCGAGCGGCGCCGCGGCGCGGGTGCCCGGGCACCCCTGGGGGGCGGCGCGATAGGCGTTGATCAGACTGACCAGGCGCGCCTCCTCGGGCGTCGCGGCGAGGGCAGCCTGGGTCAGCAGGGTCGTGGTCAGCAGCAGGGACAAGGCGGGGAAACGGGACATGCGCGAGCGGATCCGGAAAAGACGGAAGCGCTATGTACCCGGCCTGAATCCAGGGCGCAAGCCAGACCGGTGGCCAGCCGAGGAACGGATGGCAGTTTGCTTGCAAGGGTGATTGGAGTAGGCTCGCCGGCTCATTCAACAGGAGTCTCTCCCATGGCCAAAGCCTCTGCCCGCCACATCCTGGTTTCCAGCGAAGCCAAGTGCAACGAACTCAAAGCCGCCATCGAAGGGGGCGCCGATTTCGCCCAGGTGGCCAAGGACAACTCCAGCTGCCCCTCCAGCCGCCAGGGCGGTGACCTGGGCACCTTCCGCCCGGGCCAGATGGTCAAGGAATTCGACACCGTGGTGTTCAGCGCGCCGCTGCATCAGGTCCAGGGTCCGGTAAAGACCCAGTTCGGCTATCACCTGGTGGAAGTCACCAGCCGCGAAGATTGATCGCGCCAGTGCTCCCGCTCGCAGCGGGGGCACCTCCCTTCCCTGCGCCCAACCGGCTATCCTGCAGACCTCCTGTCTCACGAGGATAGTGCCATGTCCCTTCCCCTCGAACGTCACGGTCAGTGCCTGTGCGGCGCCGTCCAGCTGGATTGTCGCCTCGACAGCCTTGCCGTCTCGGCCTGTCATTGCCGGACCTGTCGCCGCTGGAGCGGTGGCCCGCTGCTGGCAGTGGACTGTGCTCAGCCACCGGTGATCGGCGGTGGCGATGCCCTGGCCGTCCATGCCTCGTCCGACTGGGCCGAGCGCGGCTTCTGTCGCCACTGCGGCACCCACCTGTTCTACCGCCTCAAGTCCGAGCCGCATTACGCCATTCCGGTGGGCCTGCTCGAAGGCAGCGACTGGTTGCTGGACAGCGAGATCTTCATCGAGGAAAAGCCGGCCTGGTACTGCTTCGCCAACCAGACCCGCCAGCTGACCGGCGCCGAGGCCTT
This sequence comes from Pseudomonas sp. 313, assembly GCF_000316965.1. Taxonomy (NCBI): domain Bacteria; kingdom Pseudomonadati; phylum Pseudomonadota; class Gammaproteobacteria; order Pseudomonadales; family Pseudomonadaceae; genus Pseudomonas; species Pseudomonas sp. 313. Next base: position 79,868 of record NZ_ANBZ01000079.1, on the reverse strand, counting down.
CGCCGAGCACGGCGAACAGGACTAGTCGCCCGCAGTCGCCTTCCGGCGCCAGCCATGACCACCGGTCGCCTCGCTGCGGGCGACCTCGGAGTCCTGCGCACGCTCGTTATCACGCCAAGGCTCATGCCAGAGCCCCGGCCTCTGCCGCCCCCCTGATCCGTTGCGCCCGGTCGCCTGCGGCCTGGGCGCACACCCTATCAAGCCGCCGGCAAACGTGCCGATGCCTGGGTGAGCTCCCTTCCCAGCCTGCCAGACAAGAGGAACAATCATGGGGTTTCTGCAACGCTTCGGCGCGCGTGCCCGCCAGGGCGGTAGCGGCGTGTTCAGCCTGACCTGCTCCGCTCGCGAACTCGGCGACCGCCTCGGCGGCGTCGCCCTCAAGCCCACCTATATCGCCGGCTTCGTTTCGCCACACCTGGACCTGGACGCCATCGCCCGGCAGCTGGCGGGGCGCTTTCCCGGCGCATCCATCAGCCTGTGCACCACCTCCGGCGAACTCTGCGGCACCGAGCAGCGCCTGTATTGCGCCGCCGACGGCGCCTGGGACCGGCTGGTGCTGCAATTCTTCGACGCCTCGGTCATCGCCTCGGCCGAGGTGGTGCACGTTCCGCTGGACAGCGAGGACATCCGCCGTGGCGGACCGCGGCGCAGCATGAAGGAGCGCCTCGCCCGCCTGACCGAGTCGCTCAAGCGCCTGCAGGTGCGCACGCCCATCGATCACCGCGATACCCTGGCCTTCGTGCTGTTCGACGGCCTGTCCGCCTCGGAATCCTTTTTCATGGAGGCGCTGTACGAGTCCGGCCGCTTCCCCTGCCTGTTCGTCGGCGGTTCCGCCGGCGGCAAGGGCGACTTCCGCCAGACGCTGCTGCACGATGGCCGCAAGGCCTATGAAAACCATGCCCAGCTGGTCTTCCTGAAGATGGCCCGGAACACCCGCTTCGGGGTGTTCAAGAGCCAGAATTTCAGCGCCACGCCGCTCAGCCTCAGTGTCCTCACCGCCTCCCTGGAAGAGCGCTACATCAGCCAGGTGGTCGACAGCCGCGGCCAGATCAAGAGCATGGTGGCGGCCCTCTGCGAGGCCCTGAGCTGCCGGGCCGAGCAGCTGGAGCAGCGCCTGGCGGACTATTCCTTCGCCATCCGCGTGGGCGAGGAGCTGTTCGTCCGTTCCATCGCCCGCATCGACTACGAGCGCGAGCGCATCCACCTGTTCTGCGACGTGGCGCCCGGTGAAGAGCTGGTGATGGTCAAGCGCACCTCCCTGGTGGACGCCACCCGCGAGGACTTCGCCCGCTTCCTGCAGGGCAAGAGCGGCACCCCGCTGGTGGGCGTGCTCAACGACTGCATCCTGCGCCGCGCCAACAACGGCGCCGAGTTGCCGCGCATGGGCGAGGTATTCGGCCAGACGCCGGTGGTGGGCTTTTCCACCTTTGGCGAGATCCTTGGCCTGAATCTCAACCAGACGCTCACCGCGGTGTTCTTTTTCCGTACCCCGGAGGGCGCGCCCTTCCGCGACGACTATGTCGACAACTTCGCCGCCCACTACGGCGAGTTCAAGGCCTTCTTCCTGCGCCGACAGATCAAGAAGCTGGCGGGCCTGAGCCAGGTGGTGGTCAACCAGATCGACGAATTCAAGCGGCAGAACTTCACCGGCATCGTGGATGCCCAGGGCCTCGACGACTCCATCCAGGCGGTGTTCGGCGGCCTTGCCGATCTGGGCCAGGTCCTGCGCCAGGCCCACCAGAGTCGCCAGGAGATCGGTGAGCAGCTGCGGCACTACTCCGGCGAACTGCACAGCAGCATGGACGATCTGGCCGGCAACATCCTGCAGCAGGGTGAAGTCACCCGCCAGGCCGACGGCACCGTGCAGAACCTCACCGACCAGGCCGAGGAGGTGGTGCGCAGCGCCAACGAGCTGAGCCAGTCGAGCCTGCGCATCCAGTCCATCGTCCAGGTGATCCAGCAGATCGCCGGCCAGACCAACCTGCTGGCGCTCAACGCGGCCATCGAGGCGGCGCGCGCCGGCGAAAGCGGTCGGGGCTTCGCGGTGGTGGCCGACGAGGTACGCAACCTCGCGGCCATCACCCACAAGAACGCCGCCGAGATCGGGGCCGACATCGACCAGCTGTCCCGCGCCATCAGCGAGGTCGGCGCCCATATCGCCGGCCAGGCCAAGGACGTGGGCTCGCTGCAGGAGCTGCTCGCCGCCCTGCGCGAGTCCGGTCGGCTCACCGCCCAGACCTCCCACCGCACCAAGGACATCGCCGACACCCTGACCGGCCTCACCGCCGCCACGGCACCTTGAGCCCAAGGGACTTACCGTTCGTCGGTACTGACCGGTGAGTCCCGCCGCCTTTGCCTGCCTCTGGCTCTCGCCAGAGGCAGATACCGGAACCCCCCGGATCACCTTCCGAGTGACCGCAAGGTCACGGCCAGTGCCATGGCTTGCGGCCCTGTTTTGCTCAATCCGGCGACCAATGGGTCAGCAATAGACGCCCCAAACCCGCTCCTGGCCGCCTCTACGACTTTTGTAGTGCTTATACGAAAGCACTACAAAACACGGTTGACGACGTGCTCATCTCCTGCAAATCTCTAGTTGCACCGGACGCGAACCCCCTATCCATGCGGGTCGCGCCTGGGCTCAGGGTGACCCTCGGGCCGTCTTGCGTAGTGATGCTCAAGAGGCACTACAAGAGAAGACGACTGAAATGCCGCGCTGCTCGAGGCAGCGTCGCCAGAGGTGACGTCCGGATCCATGCAGGTACGTACGGCGACATGACTCGACAGCTGGGCTGACCTTTCGCCTTCGCGACCGGCATCCGGGGTGGCAACCGCCACCCCGCTGCCGGACGTTGGGAAAAGACTGGTACCCAAGCCAACCTCATCGAGAAGGATCGACTCATGTCCGCTTACGAGAACGACGTTCAGGCCATCGCCGCCCTCAAGACCACTGCCGGCAATCACTGGAGCGCCATCAACCCGGAATACGCCGCGCGGATGCGTCTGCAGAATCGCTTCAAGACCGGTCTCGACATCGCCCGCCACTGCGCGGCCATCCTGCGCCGGGACATGGGCGCCTACGACGCCGACAGCAGCGCCTACACCCAGTCGCTGGGGTGCTGGCACGGCTTCATCGGGCAGCAGAAGCTGATCGCCATCAAGAAGCACCTGGGCAGCACCCAGGGTCGTTACCTCTACCTCTCCGGCTGGATGATCGCCGCGCTGCGCTCGGAATTCGGCCCGTTGCCCGATCAGTCCATGCACGAGAAAACCAGCGTGCCGGCGCTGATCGAAGAGCTCTACACCTTCCTGCGTCAGGCCGACGCCCGCGAGCTGGCCATGCTGTTCCGCGAGCTGGATGCCGCCCGCGCCGCCGACGAGAACGCCAAGGCCGCCGCCATCCAGGCCAAGATCGACAACTACGAGACCCACGTGGTGCCGATCATCGCCGACATCGACGCCGGTTTCGGCAATGCCGAGGCCACCTACCTGCTGGCCAAGAAGATGATCGAAGCCGGAGCCTGCTGCATCCAGCTGGAAAACCAGGTTTCCGACGAGAAACAGTGCGGCCACCAGGACGGCAAGGTCACGGTGCCCCACGAGGACTTCCTGGCCAAGATCAACGCGGTGCGCTACGCCTTCCTCGAACTAGGCGTGGACGAGGGCGTCATCGTCGCCCGCACCGACTCCCTGGGCGCCGGCCTGACCAAGCAGATCGCCGTGAGCAAGCAGCCGGGCGACCTGGGCGACCAGTACAACAGCTTCCTCGACTGCGACGAGGTGGACGCCAGCCAACTGGGCAACGGCGACGTCCTCATCAGCCGCGACGGCAAGCTGCTCAAGCCCAAGCGCCTGGCCAGCGGCCTGTTCCAGTTCCGTGCCGGCAGCGGCGTGGACCGGGTGGTGCTGGACTGCATCACCTCGCTGCAGAACGGCGCCGACCTCCTGTGGATCGAGACCGAGAAGCCCCATGTCGGCCAGATCAAGGCCATGGTCGACCGCATCCGCGAGGTCGTGCCCAACGCCAAGCTGGTCTACAACAACAGCCCGTCGTTCAACTGGACGCTGAGCTTCCGCCAGCAGGTGTTCGACGCCCTGCAGGCCGAGGGCAAGGACGTGTCCGCCTACGACCGCGCCAAGCTGATGAGCGTGGACTACGACGACACCGAACTGGGGCGCCTGGCCGATGCCCGCATCCAGAGCTTCCAGCGCGACGCCGCGCGGGAAGCGGGCATCTTCCACCACCTGATCACCCTGCCCACCTACCACACCGCGGCCCTGTCCACCGACAACCTGGCCAAGGGCTACTTCGCCGAAGAAGGCATGCTGGCCTACGTCAAGGGCGTGCAGCGCCAGGAGATCCGCCAGGGCATCGCCTGCGTCAAGCACCAGAACATGGCCGGCTCGGACATGGGCGACGACCACAAGGAATACTTTGCCGGCGAGGCCGCGCTCAAGGCGGCGGGCAAGGACAACACCATGAACCAGTTCCATTGATCACGGCCACTGCGGAGGACACGCTCATGAACCTGAACGACAACCCCAGCCTGGACGACCTCAAGCAACTCTTCGGCCGGCTCAAGGACAAGAACCACACCCATATCCTCTGGGTCTGCGAGAGCGGCGCGGTGCACGTCGACCGCCTGCCCGGCGGCGAGACGCCCGAGCAGTTCGAGGAGCGCCATCCCAGCCTGCGCATCCGCTTCAAGACCTATAACAAGGGCAGCGGCTACGTCGGCAAGTCGGCCGCGGCGGACGACAACTTCATCAGAAGCGTCCACACCGCCCTACAGGAGCACTGGCGCCTGGCCGGTCGGCAGCAACAGCCGGCCTATGTGGATCGCTACTGCTAGCCATGAAAAAGGGCGCGCCGGGTGATTGACCACCCGCCGCGCCCTGCCCCACCTCCGAGGCGACTCGTCCGCTCCTGCATGGCCTTGCAGGCTCGGGCGAGTCGCCTCTTCTGCTTACAGGACGAACAGATCCACGAAGCGATGCACCGGAGTGGCTTCCAGTCCCGCCTGATCCTTGCACAGCTCGAAGATCTGGGCGCAGCGACCGGCCGGGAAGCGCGTCGCCAGGTTGTTCTGGAACTTGCGCTCCAGCAGCGGAATGCCCTCTTCACGGCGACGGCGATGACCTACCGGGTACTCGATGGCGATCTTCTCGGTACTGCTGCCATCGGTGAAGAACACCTGGAGGGCGTTGGCGATGGAACGCTTGTCGGCTTCCAGGTATTCGCGGCTGTAGCGCTCGTCCTCGACGATCTCCATCTTCTCGCGCAACTGGTCGATGCGCGGATGGGCCTGGTGGAAGGCATCCTCGTAGTGTTCGGCGACCAGATCGCCAAATAGCAGCGGCACGGCGATCATGTACTGCAGGCAGTGGTCACGGTCGGCGGCGTTGGCCATGGGGCCCTGCTTGGAGATGATGCGGATGGCCGATTCGTGGGTGGTCACCACGATCTTCTCGATCTGGTCCACCCGGTCGCAGACCTGGGGATGCAGGATCACCGCGGCCTCGGCGGCGGTCTGGGCGTGGAATTCCGCCGGGAAGCTGATCTTGAACAGCACGTGCTCCATCACGTAGCTGCCGAAGCCCTGGGGGAAGCGGAACTGGCGCTGGTCGACGGGCTTGGTGGCCAAGTCCTTGTTGGTGTGGCTGAACAGCACGTCGTAGAAGCCCCACTGGGGCGCGCTGAGTACGCCAGGGATGCCCATCTCGCCACGCAGGGCGATGTCGGCCAGGCGCACGCCGCGGCTGGAGGCGTCGCCGGCGGCCCAGGACTTGCGGCTGCCGGCATTGGGTGCATGGCGATAGGTGCGCAGCGCCTGGCCATCGACGAAGGCATGGGACAGGGCTGACAGCAGTTGCTCGCGGTTGGCGCCCATCAGCTTGGCGCTGACCGCGGTGGACGCCAGCTTGACCAGGAAGACGTGGTCCAGGCCGACGCGGTTGAAAGAGTTCTCCAGGGCGAACACCCCCTGGATCTCGTGGGCCATGATCATGGCCTCCAGCACCTGGCGCATGGTCAGGGGTGCTTCGCCCTGGGCCACGCGGCGCTGGGAGAGGTGGTCGGCCACCGCCAGGATGGCGCCGAGGTTATCGGAAGGGTGGCCCCATTCGGCCGCCAGCCAGGTGTCATTGTAGTCCAGCCAGCGAATGATGCAGCCGATGTCCCAGGCCGCCTTGACCGGATCCAGGCGATAGCTGGTGCCGGGCACCCGCGCGCCCTGGGGTACCACGGTGCCTTCCACCTGGGGGCCGAGCAGCTTGGTGCACTCGGGGAAGCGCAGGGACAGCAGGCCGCAGCCGAGGGTGTCCATCAGGCAGTTGCGAGCGGTGTCCAGGGCTTCCCGGGATTCCACCTGGTAGTTCAGCACGTAGTCGGCCAGGTCCTGGATGACCTGGTCGTAGTCGGGCCGGTTGTTGAGATCGACGTTGGCGCTCATGGGTTTTGGTTCCTTATCGCGGCCTTGGGCCGCTCCTACAAGTTTGGTCATGGATCGCTCCCGTAGGAGCGGCCCATGGCCGCGATCAGAGATGTTCAGCGATTGGCGATGGGCGTGAAGGCCCGCTGCTCGACACCGATGTAGTCCGCGCTGGGGCGGATGATGCGGTTGTCGGCCCGCTGCTCGAAGACATGGGCACACCAGCCGGCCGTGCGCGAGCAGACGAAGATCGGGGTGAACAGCGGCGTCGGGATGCCGAGGAAGTGATAGGCCGAGGCGTGATAGAAGTCGGCGTTGGGAAACAACCCCTTCTCTTCCTTCATGGTGCGGTCGATGGCTTCCGAGACCGGGAACAGCACCCTGTCGCCCACCTCCGCCGCCAGCTGCCGGGCATAGTCCTTGATCACCTCGTTGCGCGGATCGCTGTCGCGGTAGATGGCGTGGCCGAAGCCCATCACCTTTTCCTTGCGTTCGAGCATCTGCTTGAGACCGGTGACCGCCTCCTCGGGCGAGGCGAAGCGCTCGATCAGGGCCATGGCCGCCTCGTTGGCCCCACCGTGCAGCGGCCCGCGCAGGGAGCCGATGGCGCCGGTGACGCAGGAATAGAGGTCGGACAGCGTCGAGGCGCAGACCCGGGCGGTAAAGGTGGAAGCGTTGAATTCGTGCTCGGCATAGAGAATCAACGAGACGTTCATTACCCGGGCATGCAGGTCGCTGGGTGCCTTGCCATGCAACAGGGTGAGGAAGTGGCTGGCGATGTCCGGGGCGTCACTGCTGCAGTCGATACGGGTGCCGCTCTGGCTGAAGTGATGCCAGTAGAGCAGGATCGCCGGGAAGGCGCCGAGCAGGCGGTCGGCGACCTGTTGCTGGTCGGCGAAGCTGTGCTCCGGCTCCAGGGTGCCCAGCAAGGATGCGCCGGTGCGCATCACGTCCATGGGGTGGGCACTGGCGGGAATGCGCTCCAAGCCTTCCTTGAGTGGCTGCGGCAGGTCGCGCAGAGCAGCCAGGCGCTGGCGATAGGCGTCCAGTTGCGCCTGGGTGGGCAGCTCGCCATAGAGCAACAGGTGGGCCACCTCCTCGAAGTCGGCCCCGGCGGCCAGTTCGCGGATGTCGTAGCCCCGGTAGGTGAGCCCGGCGCCGGTCTTGCCGACGGTGCATAGCGCGGTGCGGCCGGCGACCTGGCCACGCAGGCCGGCGCCGCCGAGGGTTTTGCTGTCTGCCATCGTCTCGCTCCTCTTGGAGTTGTTGTGCGAAAAGCGGGCGTTCAGGGTGGAGCGTCAGGATTTGCCTTGCTGGAACAGGCGATCCAACTGGTCCTCATATCGGTGATAGTCGATGCGGTCGTAGAGTTCGGCGCGGGTCTGCATGGTGTCGACCACCGCCTGCTGGCTGCCGTCGCGGCGGATCGCGGTGTAGACGTTTTCGGCAGCGCGATTGGCGGCCCGGAACGCCGACAGTGGATAGAGCACCAGGCCGACGTCAGCGCTGGCCAGCTCCTCGGTGGTGAACAGCGGCGTGGCGCCGAACTCGGTGATGTTGGCGAGGATCGGCACCCCTACCGCCTGGGCGAACTGGCGGTACATGGGCAGTTCGGTGATGGCCTCGGGAAAGATCATGTCGGCGCCGGCCTCGACGCAGGCGTAGGCGCGATCGATGGCCGCTTGCAGGCCTTCCACGGCCAGGGCATCGGTGCGTGCCATGATGACGAAGTCCGGGTCGGTGCGGGCATCCACCGCGGCCTTGATGCGATCGACCATCTCCTGCTGGCTGACGATTTCCTTGCCGGGTCGATGACCGCAGCGCTTGGCGCCCACCTGATCCTCGATATGCATGGCCGCCGCGCCCGCCTTGATCAAGGCGCGGGTGGTGCGGGCGACGTTGAAGGCCGAGGCACCAAAGCCGGTATCGACGTCCACCAGCAGCGGCAGGTCGCAGACATCGGTGATGCGACGCACGTCGATCAGCACATCTTCCAGGCCGCTGATGCCCAGGTCCGGCAACCCCAGGGAGCCGGCCGCGACCCCGCCGCCGGAGAGGTAGACGGCCTGGAAGCCGGCGCGCTTGGCCAGCAGCGCATGATTGGCGTTGAGGGTGCCGACCACCTGCAGCGGGCGTTCGGCGGCGACGGCGGCGCGGAATTTCTGGCCGGGACTGACGGCAGGCATGGCGTTACCTCGACTGATCGGTGACTAGGGGATGGTGCTGCAGGTTGCGCTTGGAGGCGGCGATGTGGCGGCGCATCAGCAGTTCGGCCAGTTCGCCATCGCCTTCGGCCAGGGCATCGAGGATGCGATGGTGCTCGGCGAAGGCCTGGCGCGGCCGATTGGGGGTGGCGGAGACCTTGAGCCGGTACATGCGCACCAGGTGATAGAGCTCGCCGCAGAGCAGCCGCACCAGCATGCCGTTGCCGCTGGCCTGGATGATGCGGTAGTGGAAGTCGTGGTCGCCTTCCTGCAGGTAGTAACCGGTGCCGGCCTGGAACGCCGGATCGCGCTCGTGGGTATCCAGCAGCTGGCGCAGTTCGTCGATGCCCTGGGGCGTGAGGCGTTCGGCCGCCAGGCGGCAGGCCATGCCTTCGAGGGATTCGCGGATCTCGTAGAGCTCGACCAGCTCAGCCAGACTCAGGGCGGCGACCCGCGCGCCGGCATGGGGCACCCGCACCACCAGGCGCTGGCCTTCCAGCCGGTGGATGGCCTCGCGCAGCGGCCCGCGGCTGATGCCGTAGGTGCGCGCCAACTCGGGCTCGGAAATCTTGCTGCCCGGCGCCACGTCGCCACGGACGATGGCCTCACGGATCCGGCGGAAGACCTGCTCGGAGAGGGTCCCACTGTCGGTCTCGGGCGCTTCGACCTGGAAGGGGCTATCGATCATTGTCGACACCTTTTGTGTTTATGGGTCAGATAACTACGCCTGAACGCCTTTCCCGTCAATCTTTGTCGACAATCCAGCTGTGACAGCCTGTATCTCGCTCTCGCCCCAGGCGGTTCGCTACACTAGCGCGCCGCCCACCCCAGCCGACCTCGCCATGCCCCTCTGCCAGTTGCATCCCCTGCCCTACCACGCCGATCCCACGGTGCGGTTCGCCCTGTTGCAGGGCGAGCCCGGCGCGGTGCTGCTGGACTCCGGGCGGCCGGTAGCCGAGCGCGGTCGCTACGACCTGATGGCGGCCTGGCCGCGCGAAGTGCTGCAACCCGACTTCGGCGAGTCGGGGCGAGCCTTTTTCGCCCGGACACGCACCGCCCTGGCCAGCCTGGGCCAAGCGGACCTGCCGGAGGGCGTGGACCTGCCCTTCGCCGGTGGCCTGCTGGGTTATCTCGGCTATGACTTCGGTCGCCGCCTGGAGCGCCTACCGGACGGCGCCCGCGCTGACCTGCAGCTGCCCGATGCCCGCCTGGGCCTCTATGCCTGGGCGCTGATCAGCGATCATCAGGCGCGGACCAGCCAACTGGTCTTCCATCCCAGGCTGGACGAGACGGAAAGGCAACGCCTGATCGCGCTGTTCGCTGCCGATGCACGCCCCGAGGCCGACGCCTTCCGCCTGACCGCGCCCTTCGCCGCCGACATCGACCGCGCCACCTATCGCCAGCGCATCGAGGCCATCCAGGCCTATATCGCCGCCGGCGACTGCTACCAGGTCAACTTCGCCCAGCGCTTTCGCGCGCCCTTCCAGGGTTCGCCCTGGATCGCCTACCAGGCCCTGCGCGCGGCTTGCCCGACGCCCTTCTCCGGCTATCTGGCACTGGACCGCGGCGCCCTGCTCAGCCATTCGCCGGAGCGTTTCCTGCGGGTGAGCCGCGGCCAGGTGGAAACCCGCCCGATCAAGGGCACCCGGCCGCGCCAGGCAGATGCTGAGGCTGACGCCGCCGAAGCCCGCGCCCTGCTGGCCAGCCCCAAGGATCGCGCCGAGAACCTGATGATCGTCGACCTGCTGCGCAACGACCTCGGCCGCAGCTGTCGGACCGGCTCGGTACGGGTGCCCGAGCTGTTCGCCCTGGAGAGTTATCCCAACGTCCACCACCTGGTCAGCGCCGTCACCGGTGAACTGGCCCCTGGGCTGGACGCCCTGGACCTGCTGGCCGGCAGTTTCCCTGGTGGCTCCATCACCGGGGCACCGAAGATCCGCGCCATGCAGATCATCGACGAGCTGGAAGAGACCCGCCGTGGCCCCTACTGCGGCTCGCTGCTCTATCTGGACGTACGCGGCGAGAGCGACAGCTCCATCCTGATCCGCAGCCTGCTGGCCGAAGACGGGGTACTCAGTTGCTGGGGCGGCGGCGGCATAGTCATGGATTCCCACTGGGAAGACGAATACGCCGAATCCCTGGCCAAGGTGCGGGTGCTGCTGGAGACGCTGGAAGCCCACAGCTGATCCGGCTTTGCTACCATGGGGGCATCCTCTCGCCGGCTGGAGCCCGCCATGTCTCTCGATCTCGCCCGCATCAACGCCGACCTTGGCCGCGATCCCGAAAAGCTCGTCGCCTGGGCCCTGGGGCTGGGTAAAAGTGCCATCGTCACCACCAACTTCCGCCCCTTCGAGGCGGTGATCCTGCACCTGGTCAGCCAGGTCAAGCCGGACATCCCGGTGGTCTGGATGGACAGCGGCTACAACACCCCCGCCACCTACCGTTGCGCCGACGAGATCGTGCGCAAGCTGAACCTCAACCTGGTGACCTACCTGCCCAAGCGCTCCCGCGCCCACCGCGAGGCCATCGACGGCCCGGTGCCGGGGCTGGACGATCCGCGCCATGCCGCCTTCACCGAAGAGGTCAAGCTGGAGCCCTTCGCCCGCGCCCTGCGCGAGACGGCGCCCGAGGTCTGGTTCACCGCCCTGCGCGCCACCGACACCGCGGTGCGTGCCCAGATGGATCCGGTCAGCGTCAATCCGGACGGCCTGATCAAGGTCGCGCCGCTGCTGCACTGGACCTCCAAGGACCTCTACCAGTACCTCACCGCCCACGACCTGCCCAACGAATTCGACTACTTCGACCCCACCAAGGGTGACGAAAACCGCGAGTGCGGCCTGCACCTCGCCCACTGAGTCGATGCCTCCCGCGCGCCCCCTCCCGGGCGCGCCCTGCTCCTGCTGAAACCTCGCCCATGATCGCTTCCCGCCCTATCCACTCCCGCAAGGGCGTCTTTGCCGTGGTGCTCGGCAACGCCGTGGAGTTCTTCGACTTCGGCGTCTACGCCACCTTCGCCGTGCTGATCGGCCAGGTGTTCTTTCCTTCTGACAATCCTTTCGCCAGCCTGATGGCCAGCGTCATCACCTTTGGCGTAGGCTTCGTCGTCCGCCCGCTGGGCGCCATTCTCATCGGCGCCTGGGCCGACCGCGTCGGGCGCAAGCCGGCGATGCTGCTGACCATGGTGCTGATGGCCCTGGGCACCGGTGGCATCGCCGTGCTGCCAGGCTACGAGCAGATCGGTATCGCCGCGCCCATCCTGCTGGTGCTGACGCGCCTGTTGCAGGGCCTGGCCTGGGGTGGCGAAGCCGGCCCGGCCACCACCTACATCCTGGAAGCGGCGCCGCTGCACAAGAGAGGCACCTACGCCTGCTGGCAGGTAGTGGCCCAGGGGCTGGCCGCGGTGGCGGCCGGGCTGATCGGCTATGGCCTGACGCTCTGGCTGACGCCGGAGCAACTGCTGGCCTGGGGCTGGCGCCTGCCCTTCCTGCTGGGCCTGGCGATCCTGCCCATCGGTCTCTATATCCGGCGCGGCCTGGTGGATACCCATGTAGGGGAAACACGAGGTACCGGGGCGGTGCTCGGCGAGGTACTGGCCACGCAGCGGCGACCGCTGCTGCTGGGCCTGCTGATCCTCTCCGGCAGCACCATCACCCAGTACTTCCTCAACTACATGACCACCTTCGCCCTGGTGGAACTGAAGCTGCCGGCCGGGATCGCCATGCTCGCCACCCTGGTGATGGGCGCGGCCATGGCGGTGTGCTCGATCCTGGGCGGCGTGCTCAGTGATCGCTATGGCCGGCGCATCGTGCTGATCCTGCCGCGATTACTGCTGCTGGTGCTGCTCTATCCGGCCCTGGAACTCATCACCCAGGCGCCTGGCTCCGGCACCTTCCTGTTGACCCTGGCGGTGCTCTCCGGCCTGCACGGCATGAGCGGCGCGGCGCTGATCGTGCTGCTCGTGGAAAGCTTTCCCCAACAGGTGCGGGCCACCGGTTTCTCCCTGGTGTACGCGGTAGGCGTGGCGGCCTTCGGCGGCACGGCCCAGATCGTGGTGACCTGGCTGATCGGCGCCACGGGGGATCGCATGGCGCCGGCCGCCTATCTGCTGCTGGCCAATCTGGTCTGTCTCGGCGCCGCCTGGTTCGCCGCCGAGACCTGCCCGGGGCGTCAGCCGGCGGAGCGCTCCGCGGCATAACCCTCTTCCCGACGGTTCTTGCGCTCCAGGCGGGTATAGACGATGCCGGTCAGCAGCAGGCCGAATACCAGCACCGCGGCCAGCAGATAGAGCCCCGAAGCCAGGGTACCGGTCGCGGCCTTGAGCGCGCCGATGCCATAGGGGCCGAGATAGCCGCCGAGGTTGCCCACCGAATTGATCAGGGCGATACCGGCGGCGGCGCTGGCCCCGGCGAAGAAGCGACCCGGCAGGGTCCAGAACAGCGCGGTGAGGGAAAACAGACAGAAGGCCACCACCGACAGCGCCGCCAGCTGCAGCACCGCGGTACCGAACCAGGCACTGCCGGCCATGGCCAGGGCGCCCACGGCATAGAGCACCGCCAGGTGCCCATAGCGATCGCCCAGACGATCGGAACTGCGCGGCACGATGAGCAGGCCGAGGATGCCGAAGGCATAGGGGATGGCGGAGATGAAGCCGGTGGTGAGATCGCTGCCACCGAACTGGTGGATCAGCGTCGGCAGCCACAATCCGAGACCGTAGATGCTCAGGGTCACCGGCAGGTAATACAGCGCTAGCAGCAGTACCCGACGATCCTTGAGCGCATGCAGGGGATTGCCATGGCGGGTCTGGTCGAAAAGGTGCAGGTCCTTTTCTAGCTCCGTGGCCAGCCAACGCTTTTCCTCGGCGTCCAGCCAGGTGACCTGCTGCGGGCCGTCCGGCAGCCGGGTCAGGGTCGGCCAGGCCAGCAGCACCGCCGGGGCGCCGATGCAGAGGAACAGCCACTGCCAACCGTGCAGACCAAGGGCGCCATCCAGCTGCAACAGCATGCCCGACAGCGGTCCCGTCACCAGCATGGCGATGGGCTGGGAGAGGATGAACAGCCCCATGATCTTGCCGCGGTGGCGCACCGGGAACCACTGGGTGAGGTAGTAGAGCACCCCGGGAAAGAAGCCGGCCTCGGCGACCCCTAGCAAGAAGCGCATGACATAGAAACTGTTGGGCCCCTGCACGAAGGCCATGCCCATGGTGATGGCACCCCAGGTGATCAGGATGCGGGCGAACCACCGACGCGCACCGAAGCGTTCCAGCAGGAGGTTGCTGGGCACCTCGAAGAGGAAATAACCGATGAAGAACAGGCCGGCACCGAGGCCATAGGCAGCATCGCCGATGCCGACGTCGGCGCCCATGTGCAGCTTGGCGAAGCCCACGGCAGAGCGGTCGATGTAGGCGACCAGATAGAGCAATACGAGAAAGGGGATCAGCTTACGCGTGATCCGGCGGATGAGGACGGATTCGGGGTGCATGGCGTTCTCCGACTTGTTGTTGTTGTGCGGTTGAAGCGCAGATTGCTCAAAATTTTAACGTACTATCATTGAATCGTTAAACACCCAATTTAGGCCATTAATCGACTCTTAAGGTAATTTTGATAATACTAAAATATTGTTACGAAGTAGGAAATCTTACCTCTTGATTTCCGCTGATCCCCGTTACAGAGCCGCTTGGCCCGCGATAACATCGGTTATCGCGCTGATGGTGTTATAGTGATGGCACGACGACTTCGGATGCCTTTCGATGAATTACAAGACACCGCTGCCGCGCAAAAGCAGACACGCTCGCATCGTCCACGAACTCGGTACTCAGATCGTGTCTGGCCAGTTTTTGCCAGAACAACGCCTGCCTCCCGAGTCGCAACTGTGCGAAGACTACGAGGTGAGCCGGCCCGTCCTGCGGGAAGCCACCAGAGTGCTGGTCGCCAAGGGCTTGGTCAGATCCAAGCCCAAGGTCGGAACCGTTGTGAAGCCACGCAACGAGTGGCATCTGCTCGACCCCGACGTCCTGCATTGGCTGTTGCAGAGTGATTCCCGGCACTCCTTTTTTGAAACCCTGGTCAAGGTGCGTAACATCATCGAGCCGGAGGTCGCTGCCATGGCGGCGGCCAATGCCCAGCCCGAAGACCTGACGGCGATCGAAGAAGCCTATGAGCGCATGGAGCAGGCCGAGGATCTGACCGCCATGGCCGAGCCGGACATGGCCTTTCATCTGTCCATCGCCAATGCCACGCACAACGAGTTGCTCATTCACCTCTACAGCATCATGCTGATCCCGGTACGGGATTACCTGGAACGCTCTGCGGCGCTGTTCAAGGATGAAAGCCTCGGTCTGCTGGTACCGCGACACAAGGCCATCCTGACCGCCATTCAGCATCGCGATCCGATCTGCGCCCGCCATGCCGCCATCGCGCAGCTGGCCGGGGTCGATGACCTGGTCACCGAGACCTTCCGGACGGATCCCTTGTCTGCCAAGGAAGTTTCGTATGATCATTAAGGGCAATAACCCACTCGCGGTATGCCCTCATGTCCAGCAGCTACCACGCTTCCACCGTCGAACAGCTCGGCCAGCGTCTGGCGGCCGGGCAATTCCCACCCGGTAGCTCGCTCAAGGTAGAGGCGGACCTCTGCCAGGAACTCGGCGTCAGCCGTACCATCCTGCGCGAGGCGATCAAGACCCTGGCGGCCAAAGGCATGCTGGAAGTCGGCCCCAAGGTCGGTACCCGGGTCCTGCCGCTCAGCCGCTGGAACCTGTTCGACACCCAGGTGGTGGGCTGGCTGGCCACGGGCGGCCTGCCCGCGCATTTCGTCAAGGACCTGCTGGACCTGCGCCACGCCATCGAGCCGGCCGCAGTGCGCTGGGCCTGCGAAAGAGCCACCCCCGAGCAGGTCCAGGCGATCCAGGTCGCCTACCAACATCTGGAAGCTTCCCTCGACGGCGGCGACTACAACACCGCCGACCAGCGCTTCCACGAATGCGTCCTGGCGGCCAGTCACAATCAGTTCATCGAGCAGATGGTGCCCGCCCTGGGCGCGCTGCTGGCGGCCTCCTTCACCCTGTCGTCGGCCGATCCCGACGAATTGCGGCGTACCCTCCCCCTGCACAAGACCCTTGCCGATGGCATCGCCTCCCGCGATGCCGCGCGTGCCGTCTGGGCCTGCATGATGCTGATCGACAGCGCAGCGGTGACCCTCGCCCGCTATACCGACTGACGTCCCGGTCGGCAACCTCGGCGTCTCTCCAGGTTCCTATGCTTGGATTTTCCGTCCTGCCACAACAAGAGAGGTGAACGATGGATTGGCAGCCGCTGCTTCCCCAGCGCTTCAAACTGGCCGAGGGCCCCTTCTGGGACCAGGAGACCCAGGCGCTCTACTGGGTGGACATCGCCGGCTTCAAGGCCTGCCGCCTGCGCGGCGAGCACTACCAGGAATGGCAATTGGATAGGCCCTGCTCCGCCTTCGTGCCTACAATCCGTGGCGACGCCCTGGTGACCTTGCCGGATGGCGTCTTCCGCCTGGATCTCGATTCCCCGCCAGAGCGTCCCGCCCTGGAGCTGTTCTGCGTCGCCGATCCCGATCCAGGCAATCGCGGCAATGAAGCGCGCTGCGATGCCCAGGGCCGGCTCTGGCTCGGCACCATGCAAAACAATCTCGATGCCCAGGGTGGCGATGTGGCCATTGATCGCCATTCGGGCGGGCTGTTCCGCATCGACCCTGATGGCAGCGTCAGTCGTCACGCCAGCGATCTCGGCATCGCCAACACCCTGGTGTGGAGCGCAGCCGACAACCACGTCATCAGCGCCGATACCCTGAAGGACACCCTCTATCGCTATCCACTGGATGCCAGCGGCAACCTGGGCGAACCCACCGTTTGGGCCGGTCCCCACGAGCGCGGCTCGCCGGATGGCTCGGCCATCGACAGCGAAGGCTGTGTGTGGAACGCGCGCTGGGACGGCAACTGCCTGCTGCGTTTCTCGCCCGAGGGCGAGTTGCTGGAGATCGTCGAGCTGCCGGTCCAGCGCCCCACCAGTTGCGTCTTCGGTGGACCGGATCTGCGCACCCTCTACGTTACCAGCGCCGCCGCCGATGGCGCCCTCGACGGCGCCCTGCTCACGGCGACCGCGCCGGTAGCCGGCATGCCCTGCCACCGTTTCGCCGGCTGATTCATCCTACCGACCCTGGCGCCCTCTGCGGCGCCTTTCAGCGCCAGACCCTATGTAACAGCCTGGTGACAGAGGTGACGAAAAATCCCGTCACCTTTTCCTTGCGCCCGCATTCATCCAATCATACTATCAATAAAGAGCGGCGTCGTCTGACCTCCACGACGGCAGCCCGCCGCCTTGCATTGCCTGGCCACACCAATAAAAACAAGGAGTTCCAGCTATGTTCCGTGTTCCGGGAGTTCGTTCTCTGCTGCGTGCCGCCCTCGCCGCCGGTGCCGTCAGCCTGTCTCTCTCCGCCTTCGCCGCCGATCCGGTCAAGATCGGCTTCCTGGTCAAGCAACCCGAGGAACCCTGGTTCCAGACCGAGTGGGCCTTCGCCGAGAAAGCCGCCAAGGACAAGGGCTTCACCCTGCTCAAGATCGCCGTGCCGGATGGCGAGAAGACCCTCGCCGCCATCGACAGCCTGGCTGCCAACGGCGCCAAGGGCTTCGTGATCTGCCCGCCCGACGTCTCCCTCGGCCCGGCCATCGTGGCCAAGGCCAAGCTCAACGACCTCAAGGTGATGGCGGTGGACGACCGCTTCGTCGACGCCAAGGGCAAGTTCATGGAAGACGTGCCCTACCTGGGCATGGCCGCCTTCGAGGTCGGTCAGCAGCAGGGCGCGGCCATGGCCGCCGAAGCCGAGAAGCGTGGCTGGAAGTGGGATGACACCTATGCGGTGATCAACACCTACAACGAGCTGGATACCGGCAAGAAGCGCACCGACGGTTCGGTGGAAGCCCTGAAGAAGGCCGGCCTGCCCGCCGACCACATCATCTTCGCCCCGCAGAAGACCCTCGACGTGCCTGGCAGCATGGACTCCACCACCTCGGCCCTGGTCAAGCTGCCCTCGGGCGCCAAGCACCTGATCATCGGCGGTATGAACGACAACACCGTGCTGGGCGGCGTCCGTGCCACCGAAAGCGCCGGCTTCAAGGCCGAGCAGGTGATCGGCATCGGCATCAACGGCACCGACGCCATCGGCGAACTGAAGAAACCCAACAGCGGCTTCTTCGGCTCCATGCTGCCCAGCCCCCACGAAGAGGGCTACCAGACCGCCAGCATGATGTACGAGTGGGTGACTACCGGTAAGGAGCCGCCCAAGTACACCGCGATGGACAAGGTCACCCTCATCACCCGCGCCAATTTCCAGCAAGAGCTGGAAAAGATCGGCCTCTGGAAGTGATGACCCCGGCGGCGCCGGTCCTGGCGCCGCCCCCTTTCATATTGGAGCCTTTATTACGATTTAGCGAGCTAGCGACAAACAAGGCGAAAAGGCTTTAGGAAACGCAGTTTACGATTAGTAAATGAGCATTCCGACGGGGCTGGCCCTCCAGAGGCTTTTCAACACAGTTTGGCCGACGCGCAGCAGATCGTAAAAAGGTTGTGACAGGAGTGCCTCATGGCAGCCTTGGAACACACCACCGCCCAGAGCGCCGACAGCCTCGGCTTCGTTGGCATCGGCAAGACCTTTCCCGGCGTCAAGGCGCTCGCCGACATCTCCTTCAGCGTGCGTCCCGGCTCGGTGCACGCCCTCATGGGCGAGAACGGCGCCGGCAAGTCGACCCTGCTGAAGATCCTCAGCGGCTACCACGCTCCCACCACCGGTCACCTCAACATCGACGGCCAGGAGCTGGTGTTCAAGAGCACCGCCGAAGCCATCCGCGCCGGCGTCGCGGTGATCCAGCAGGAACTGCAGCTGGTGCCGGAGATGACCGTCGCCGAGAACCTCTTTCTCGGTCACCTGCCGGCGCGCTACGGCATCGTCAATCGTGGCCACCTGCGCCGCCAGGCCTTGGACCTGCTCAAGGGCCTGGCCGAAGAGATCGACCCCAATACCAAGGTCGGGCGCCTGTCGCTCGGTCAGCGTCAGCTGGTGGAGATCGCCAAGGCGCTCTCCCGCGGCGCCCGCGTCATCGCCTTCGACGAACCCACCAGCTCGCTGTCCGCCCGCGAGACCGATCGGCTGATGACCATCATCGCCCGGCTGCGCGACGAAGGCCGGGTGGTGCTCTATGTCTCCCACCGCATGGAAGAGGTCTTCCGCATCTGCGACGCGGTGACGGTGTTCAAGGACGGTCGCCACGTGCGCACCATCGAGCGCTTGGCCGACATCACCCCCGACCAGCTCATCACCCTGATGGTCGGCCGGGATCTCGCCGACATCTACGACTACCGGCCGCGCGAGATCGGCGGCGGCTGCCTCAAGGTCGAGGGTCTGCTCGGCCAGGGCCTGCAGCAGCCGGTGGGCTTCGAGGTCTGCCAGGGCGAGATCCTCGGCCTGTTCGGCCTGGTCGGCGCCGGCCGCACCGAGCTGCTGCGCCTGCTGGCGGGCCTGGAAAAGCACAAGGCTGGCAGCCTGAGCCTCAAGGGCGCCCCGGTCAGCCTCAGGTCCCCACGCGACGCCATCGCCGCCGGCATCCTGCTGTGCCCGGAAGATCGCAAGAAGGAAGGCATCGTGCCCCTGGCCAGTGTGGCCGAGAACATCAACATCAGCGCCCGCGCCCATCACGCCAGCCTCGGCTGCCTGATCCAGGGCCGCTGGGAAAAGGCCAACGCCGAAAAGCAGATTCGCGCGCTCAACGTGAAGACGCCCCATGCCGGGCAGAAGATCAAGAATCTCTCCGGCGGCAACCAGCAGAAGGCCATTCTCGGTCGCTGGCTGTCGATGCCCATGCAGGTGCTGCTGCTCGACGAACCCACCCGCGGCATCGACGTGGGTGCCAAGTCGGAGATCTACGCCATCATCCATGACCTCGCCGCCCGCGGCATCGCCGTGGTGGTGGTCTCCAGCGACCTGATGGAGGTCATGGGCGTGGCCGACCGCATCCTGGTGATGAGCGAAGGCGCCATCACCGGCGAGGTGGCCCGCGCCGAGTTCAACGACGAGCGGCTGCTGCAGCTCGCCCTGCCCCGTACCCGCGCCTGAGGGCGCGCCTTGCTGGTCGAGATAACAATAAAGAGGTCCTATCCATGTCCGCCCAACCCCACAGCCTGACCCCGCCGCGCCGCGGCTTCGACATGCGTCGCTTCCTCGACGACTGGGCCATGATGCTGGCCGCGCTGGTCATCTTCGCCCTCTGCGCGCTGTGCGTGCAGAACTTCCTCTCGCCGCTGAACATGCGTGGCCTGGGCCTGGCGATTTCCACCGTGGGCATCGCTGCCTGCACCATGCTGTTCTGCCTGGCCTCCGGCCACTTCGACCTCTCGGTGGGCTCGGTCATCGCCTGTGCCGGCGTGGTCGCGGCGGTGGTGATGCGCGACTTCGACAGCGTCTTTCTCGGCGTCGCCGCCGCCCTGGCCATGGGCCTGGTGGTGGGCCTGATCAACGGGCTGGTGATCGCCAAGCTCAAGATCAACGCCTTGATCACGACCTTGGCGACCATGCAGATCGTGCGCGGCCTGGGCTACATCTTCTCCGACGGCAAGGCCGTGGGCGTCTCCCAGGAGCAGTTCTTCGTGTTCGGCAACGGCCAGCTGTTCGGTTTGCCAGTGCCCATCGTCATCACCCTGCTGTGCATCCTGTTCTTTGGCTGGCTGCTCAACTACACCACCTTCGGTCGCAACACCATGGCCATCGGTGGCAACGAGGAAGCCGCGCTGCTGGCCGGCGTCCATGTCGACCGCACCAAGATCATCATCTTCGCCATGCATGGAGTGATCGGCGCCCTGGCCGGCGTGGTCCTGGCCTCGCGCATGACCTCGGGCCAGCCGATGATCGGCCAGGGCTTCGAACTCACGGTGATCTCCGCCTGCGTGCTGGGCGGGGTCTCCCTGGCCGGCGGCATCGGCATGATCCGCCACGTGATCGCCGGCGTGCTGATCCTGGCGATCATCGAGAACGCCATGAACCTGAAGAACATCGACACCTTCTACCAGTACGTCATCCGCGGAACCATCCTGCTGCTGGCGGTGGTGATCGACCGCTTCAAGCAGCGCTAAACCCAGACTCTGCCCTCCCCCGCGGCGCCAGGTGCGCCGTGCCGGGGACCGCTTTGCCCGTGAAATGCCCGAGGACAAGACAATGACCACGCCCAAACGCCCGCTCCGCTCCGCCCAGTGGTTTGGCAGCAACGACAAGAACGGCTTCATGTACCGCAGCTGGATGAAGAATCAGGGCATCCCGGACCATGAATTCCAGGGCAAGCCCGTCATCGGCATCTGCAACACCTGGTCCGAACTGACCCCCTGCAACGCCCACTTCCGCAAGATCGCCGAACACGTCAAGCGCGGCATCTACGAAGCCGGCGGCTTTCCGGTGGAATTCCCGGTGTTCTCCAATGGCGAATCCAACCTCAGACCCACCGCCATGCTGACCCGCAACCTGGCCAGCATGGACGTGGAAGAAGCCATCCGCGGCAATCCGGTGGACGCGGTGGTGCTGCTCACCGGCTGCGACAAGACCACGCCGGCGCTGCTGATGGGCGCCGCCAGCTGTGACGTGCCGGCCATCGTCGTCACCGGTGGCCCCATGCTCAACGGCAAGCACCACGGTCGCGACATCGGCGCTGGCACCATCGTCTGGCAGATGCACGAGGCCTACAAGGCGGGCGCCATCGACCTCAACGAATTCCTCTCCGCCGAAGCCGGGATGTCACGCTCGGCCGGCACCTGCAACACCATGGGCACCGCCTCCACCATGGCCTGCATGGCCGAAGCCCTGGGTACCTCGCTGCCGCACAACGCCGCCATCCCGGCGGTGGATTCGCGTCGCTACGTACTGGCGCACCTGTCCGGCATGCGCATCGTCGAGATGGTGGAAGAAGACCTGCGGCTGTCGAAGATCCTCACCAAGGAAGCCTTCGAGAACGCCATTCGCGTCAACGCCGCCATCGGCGGTTCCACCAACGCGGTGATCCATCTCAAGGCCATCGCCGGCCGCATCGGCGTGGACCTGGAGCTGGACGACTGGACCCGGGTCGGCCGCGGCACCCCCACCATCGTCGATCTGCAGCCCTCCGGCCGCTTCCTGATGGAGGAGTTCTACTATGCCGGCGGCCTGCCGGCAGTGATCCGCCGCATGGGCGAAGCCAAGCTGCTGCCCCACCCGAGGCCCTGACCGCCAACGGCAAGAGCCTCTGGGCCAACTGCGCCGAGGCGCCCATCTACGGCAACGACGAGGTCATCCGCGCCCTGGACAACCCGCTACGCGCCGACGGCGGCATCTGCGTGCTGCGCGGCAACCTGGCACCCAAGGGCGCGGTGCTCAAGCCCTCGGCCGCGACCCCGGCGCTCATGCAGCATCGCGGTCGCGCCGTGGTGTTCGAGAACCTGGAAGACTACAAGGCGCGCATCGTCGACCCGGACCTGGATATCGACGAGACCTGCGTGATGGTGCTGAAGAACTGCGGACCCAAAGGGTATCCGGGCATGGCCGAGGTGGGCAACATGGGCCTGCCAGCCAAGCTCCTGGCCAAGGGCATCACCGACATGGTGCGCATCTCCGACGCCCGCATGAGCGGCACCGCCTACGGCACCGTGGTCCTGCACGTGGCGCCCGAGGCCTCGGCCGGGGGTCCGCTGGCCGTGGTACGCGAAGGCGACATGATCGAGCTGGACTGCGCTTCCGGCCGCCTGCACCTGGACATTCCCGACGAAGAACTGGCTGCGCGCCTGGCCGACTGGCAACCGCCGGCGGATCAGCTGCTGGCCGGCGGCTACCGGCGCCTCTACGTCAACCACGTGCTGCAGGCCGACGAAGGCTGCGACTTCGACTTCCTGGTCGGCTGCCGCGGTTCCGAAGTGCCACGCCACTCCCATTGACCGGCTCTACCCCCTCTCCCACCGGGAGAGGGTCGGGGTGAGGGGCTGGCGCAGCCTCTCTTTCCGGAACTCGGGGCCCTCTGCCCCACTCTTGCACAACAACAAACCGAAAAGGTGGTCGAGATGAAACGCACGTTAGCCCTCACCGGACTTGGACTGTCACTCATGATCAGCACCCTTACCGCCCAGGCGGCCGGCCTCACCAGCCAGCAGTCGAGCTTTGGCAAGCTGCCCGATGGCACTCCCATCGAGAAGTTCGTCCTGACCAATAGCCATGGCATGCAGGCCACGGTCATCACCTACGGTGGCGTGCTGCAGGCGCTCAAGGTGCCCGACCGCAAGGGCCATGGCGAAGACGTGGTCCTGGGCTTCGATGACGTCCAGGGTTATCTCGACAACCCCACCGTATTCTTTGGCGCCACCATCGGCCGCTTCGGCAACCGCATCGCCGAGGGCCGTTTCAGTCTCGACGGCAAGAGCTACCAGATCCCCCAGAACGACAAGACCAACGCCCTGCACGGCGGCCCCCAGGGGTTCAATACCAAGGTGTGGAAGGCCGAGCCGGCCAAGGGCGACGGCTGGGTCGGCGTGACCCTGAGCTATGTCTCCCCCGATGGCGAGATGGGCTTTCCCGGCACCCTGACCACCCAGGTGACCTATCAACTGGACGAGCACAACCAGCTGACCCTCAAGTACCGCGCCACCACCGACAAGCCGACGGTGCTCAACCTGACCAACCACAGCTACTTCAACCTGGCGGGCGCTGGCAGTGGCACCGTGCTCAAGCAGGTGGCGATGCTCAATGCCGACAAATACACGCCAGTGACCGCCAAGCTGATCCCCACCGGCGAATTGCCGCCCGTGGCCGACACGCCCATGGACTTCCGCAAGCCGACCGCCATCGGCAAGCACATCGCCGACGACAACCAGCAACTGAAGTACGCCGAACCCAAGCAGGGTGGCTATGACTTCAACTGGGTGCTCAACACCGCTGGCGATCTGCAGAAAGCCGCTGCCGTGGTGACCGACCCGGGCTCCGGCCGCACCCTGACCCTCTACACCACCGAACCAGGCGTGCAGTTCTATACCGGCAACTTCCTGGAGGGGAACATCAAGGGCAAGGCCGGCAAGACCTATGGCCACTGGGGTGCCTTCACCCTGGAAACCCAGCACTACCCGGATGCCCCCAACCAGCCCAACTTCCCCACCACCCGCCTGGATCCCGGCCAGACCTACACCCAGACGACCATCTTCAAGTTCGCCAGCAAGTAAGGCTGCTCCTGATGCAAGAAAGGCCGCTCTCAGGAGCGGCCTTTTCTGTTGGGCTCGTGCCGGGCGCTTCCCTCACCCCAACCCTCTCCCAGAGGGAGAGAGGGTTGCTCCGACGCGGCCCGTAGCCTGGTGCCTGGTAGCGTGGAAAGCAGCGAGCCTTTTCCACCACCCAATAAAAAACCCGGCGTCTCGCGACACCGGGTCTTCTTTCACTCAAGACAGCGCGATCAGATCGCGGCCTTGGTGTTCTCGCCGTTCACCAGGCGCTGGATACCCAGCGGGTTGGCGTTCTGCAGGGCTTCCGGCAGGAAAGCATCCGGGTAGTTCTGGTAGCACACCGGGCGCAGGAAGCGATCGATGGCCAGAGTGCCGACCGAAGTGCCGCGGGCATCGGAGGTCGCCGGATAGGGACCGCCATGGACCATGGCATCGCAGACTTCCACGCCGGTGGGATAGCCGTTGAGCAGCAGGCGACCGGCTTTCTGCTCCAGCAGGCCGATGATGGCCTCGAAGCGCTGCAGATCGGCCGGTTCGGCCAGCAGGGTGGCGGTCAGCTGACCGTGCAGGCCTTGCAGCGCCTGCTGCAGCTGGGCTTCGTCGGCTACCTCGACCACCACCGTGGTGGGGCCGAAGACTTCTTCCTGCAGCAGCTCGTCGCTTTCCAGCAGCAGACTCACGTCAGCCTTGAACAGCTGCGGACGGGCCTGGTTGCCTTCCTGGTTGGCGCCGGCCAGGTGTTGTACACCCGAATGAGCCAGCAGCGCCGCGACGCCCTTCTCGTAGCTCTTCAGGGTGCCCGGATTGAGCATGGTCTGGGGTGCCTGCTCGTTCATGGCACCGGCCAGGCGCTCCAGGAAGCTGCTGAATTCTGGCGAACGCACGCCGATGACCAGGCCAGGATTGGTGCAGAACTGGCCACAGCCCAGCACCACGGAGGCCGCGAGTTCACCGCTGATGGCGTCGGCACGGGCCTTGAGCGCCTCGGGCAGCACGACTACCGGGTTGATGCTGGACATCTCGGCGAAGACCGGGATGGGTTGCGGACGAGCCGCGGCCATGTCGCACAGGGCACGACCACCACGCAGGGAGCCAGTGAAGCCCACGGCCTGGATGGCCGGATGCTTGACCAGTTGCTCGCCCACGCCACCGCCGTAGATCATGTTGAACACGCCCTTGGGCATGCCGGTCTTCTCGGCGGCGCGGATCACCGCGTCGGCCACGTATTCGGCGGTGACCATATGGCCACTGTGGGCCTTGAACACCACCGGGCAACCGGCGGCCAGGGCCGCGGCGGTATCGCCACCGGCGGTGGAAAAGGCCAGCGGGAAGTTGCTGGCGCCAAAGACGGCTACCGGACCCAGGCCGATGCGGTACTGACGCAGGTCAGGACGCGGCAGCGGCTTGCGATCGGGCAGCGCGGTGTCGATACGGGCACCGTGGAAGTCACCGCGGCGCAGCACCTTGGCGAACAGGCGCATCTGGCCGCTGGTACGGCCACGCTCGCCCTGAATACGGCCAGCCGGCAGCGCGGTTTCCTGGCAAACCAGCTGGACGAAATCATCGCCTAGGGCATCCAGTTCGTCGGCGATGGCATCAAGGAAGGCCGCGCGCTTCTCGGCGCTCAGCTTGCGGTACAGGGGCGCGGCCTGCTCGGCGGCACGGGCGGCGGCATCGACTTCGGCCGCGGACGCCTGGAAGAATTCGTAGGGCAGTTTCTCGCCGGTCGTGGCGTCGATGCTATAGACCCGCACCTCGCCCTCGCCGCTGCGAGCGCCACCGATGTAGTTCTTGCCTTGGATCTGCATTGTTCTCGACTCCTTATACCTAGGGGTTCAGGGAAGACCACCCGCCTCGGGGCGGTCTTCGAAAGGGTGGCACGCTCAGCGTCTGAGCGGCCGGACCAGCCTGTGCGATACCCACTCTAGCATTCGCATAGTCAGCAGTCATCATACAACTATCAGAGTTGGCGGACCTGCCCTGGCTGGAAGGCTGCCGTGCCGGTCTTGACGCCATTGCTCAGCGGCTCGCCGAATTCCGGCACCGCGATCTCGAATCTGTCGCCCGGCTCGACGCGGACGCCATCGGCGAAGGACAGGGTCGCCGTGCCGAAGAAATGCACATGGACATCGCCCGGCCGCAGGAACTGCGCATACTTGAAGTGGTGATATTCCAGGTTCTCCAGGCTGTGGCACATGTTGTCCTCGCCCGAAAGAAACTCCTTCTCCCAGACCACTTGCTCGCCGCGACGGATGCGGCTGGTACCCACCAGATGGCGTGGCAATTCCCCAGTACGCAACGCCGGACCAAAGCTGCAATAGCGTAGTTTGGAATGGGCCAGATAGAGATAGTTCTTGCGCTCCAGCACGTGGTCGGAGAATTCGTTGCCCACCGCATAACCCAGGCGATAGGGCTTGCCGTCGTCGCCGATCACATAGAGACCGGTCAACTCGGGCTCTTCCCCCGCGTCCTCGGCGAACTCCGGCAGCGGGATGTCGGCACCTGGGCGCACCAGGATGCCGCCGTCGCCCTTGTAGAACCATTCCGGTTGGGCACCGGCGGTGCCGGTCGCGGGCCGACCGCCCTCCACGCCCCATTTGAACATGCGCATGGAGTCGGTCAGCTTGGCCTCTTCCTGGCTGTTCTGCTGGTGCATCTTGTCGCGGGTAGCGGCGCTGCCCAGGTGGGTCAGGCCGGTTCCGGTGACCAGGCAGTGCGCCGGATCTTCATGGTCCAGCGGCGGCAGCAGACGGCCGCCGTCGAGCAGCTCGGCATAGGCTGGTCCGGGCTCCAGGCCCAGGGTCTGCACCTGAGACTCTAGCGAAACGCCGGCACGGATGGCCTGCAGCGCCAGGGTCCGGGTGCTGGTGGCACCGCGGACCTGCTGGACTTCGCCGCGCTCGACCACGCCGACGCGACGCTGGCCCTGTTGGTCTTCGAACTGAATCAGGTGCATGGCATTCTCCTTGTTGGTTATCGCCTGAGGAAGACTTTACTCGGCGCTACAGGGCCTGCCTAATGAGAACTCCCTATCCCGTGATAACCAACGGTTATTCCCATGCTGCCATCCCTGGGCTCCATCGCCTCTCGCCTACGCCTGCGTCAACTACGGTTGCTGATCGCCCTCGACGAAGAAGGCTCGCTGCACAAGGCCGCCGAACGCATCGCCATTTCCCAGCCCGGGGCCACCAAGGCCCTGCACGAAATCGAAAGCACCCTGGGCGCCACCCTCTTCCTGCGCACCCACCAGGGCCTACAGCCCAATGACCTGGGCCGCTGCGTGATCCGCTATGCACGACTGATCGAGAGCGACCTGGCCCATCTGCGCGAAGAGATGCTCGGCATCCTCCAGGGGGAAGGCGGCCGTCTGGCAGTGGGGGTGATCATGGGCGCCGTGCCGCGATTGATCGCCGCGGTGTCCCGCCTGGGCGCGGCGCAACCCCAGCTCGGCATCGAGATCATCGAGGACACCAGTGTGCGCCTGCTCGATTTGCTCGACGCCGGCCGCATCGAACTGGCCATCTGCCGCAGCAGCGTCAGCCGTCGTCCGGATGCCTATGACTGCCTGGAGGTGCGCGAAGAGCGGCTGGAGATCGTCTGCCATCCCCGCCATCCCCTGGCCGAGGCGCCAGAGCTGAGCCTGGCCGACCTGGTCGACAGTCGCTGGATCGTCTATCCGGCCAATCTGCCGATGCGCCTGACCCTGGAACGGGAATTCCGCGCGGCGGAGCTGGAGTTTCCTCGCTATCCGGTGGAAACCGCCTCCACCTTCACCCTGCTCGGCTTGCTGCAGGAAGACCCCAACCAGGTGGCCATGCTGCCCAGCGACATCGCCCAGTTCGGCGCAAGACACGGCCTGCTGCGACGCCTGCCGGTGGTCCAGCGCACCCGCAACGAACCCTATTCGATCCTGGTCCGCCAGGGCGCGGGATTGTCGGCGGCCGCGCAGCTGCTGCTGGAGCAGTGGCGGTTGGCGGGGTGAGGTAACGCATCGTGGCCATGGCGGTTCGCCGATGCGGCCGCTCCTACGGATGGAAGCACGACGGCTTGTTGCGATTTCGCCGAGGCTGACGTGACTGAACGCCTGCTCGGATAGCCCCCTCTCCCCTCGGGAGAGGGTTGGGGTGAGGGTGTCCCCTTCAGCGCGGTCTCCAGTGGAAAAGGCTACGCCGTTTTCCACGCTACGTGCTGCTGCGGCCGCGATGATTTCAGCGAGAGGAAGCCCTCAATACGTCGGCAGCGTCACCCCATGGAACAGCGTCTCCAGCTCCTGGCGGGTCGGCGTCTGCATGGCCTCGGTCAACACATCGCGGGTCAGGTGTGGCGCGAAGCGGCCGATGAAGTCGCACATGAAGCCGCGCAGGAAGGTGCCGCGGCGCAGGCCAATCTTGGTCACGCTGGCTTCGAAGAGGTGGCTGGCGTCCAGGCAGACCAGGTCGGCATCGGCTTTGTGATCCACCGCCATGTCGGCGACGATGCCCACGCCCAGGCCCAGGCGCACATAGGTCTTGATCACGTCGGCGTCCGCGGCGGTCAGCACCACGTTGGGTTCCAGCCCGTGACGGGCAAAGGCCTCGTCGAGCTTGGAGCGCCCGGTGAAGCCGAAGACGTAGGTCACCAGCGGCTGTTCCGCCAGTTGTTCCAGGGTCAGATTCTCGACCTTGGCCAACGGATGGTTCTGCGGAACGATGACGCAACGGTTCCAGCGATAGCAGGGCATCATCACCAGATCATTGAAGCGCTCCAGGCCTTCGGTAGCGATGGCGAAGTCGACGGTGCCGTCGGCGGCCATCTCGGCGATCTGGGTCGGCGAGCCCTGATGCATGTGCAGGGCCACGTCCGGATACTGCTTGATGAACTCGCTGATCACGTCCGGCAGCGCATAGCGCGCCTGGGTGTGGGTGGTGGCGATGGACAGGGTGCCCTTGCGCTCGTTGGAGAATTCCTGGGCGATCTGCTTGATGCTCTCGCACTTGCGCAGGATCTCGCCCGCGGTCTGGATGATGCGCTCGCCGGCCGGCGTTACCCGGGTCAGGTGCTTGCCGCTGCGGGCGAAGACCTCGACCCCCAGCTCGTCCTCGAGCAGGCGGATCTGCTTGCTGATGCCGGGCTGCGAGGTATAGAGGCTCTGGGCCGTGGCGGAGACGTTCAGATCGTGGTGGGCGACTTCCCAGATATATCGCAACTGTTGCAGCTTCATGCCGGCTCCTCGCTGACCCATGCGCAAGCATATAACAGTAAAGCAGGCTTCAAGCTTTTTCTAGACCGAAATCGAATTAAGTCGCTGGGGGACAAGGGCTGACGCTGGCGGATCACCCCTGGCGCAGCGGCACCAGGTACACAGGGATGCGCGCGGTCTGCAGCAGGCGGCTGGCAGTACGACCCAACGGCGCGACCTGGGCATCGCCCTGGCTGCGACTGCCGATCACCAGCAAATCCGCGGCGAACTCCTGAGCCTGCTTGAGGATGACCACTGGCGGATCGCCCTGCACCACCCGTACGGCCCTCACCAGGCCCACGGTGGCGGGGGTTTCCTGCAGGTCCTCGCGCAGGGACTCGAACACCTGCTGTTCGATGGTCTCCAGGACGAGGTCCAGACCGCCATTGCGCAGGCGATCCAGAGATTCGCCATCCAGATACTGCTGCAGCAGGGTGGAGGCCAGGAGGCCGAGCGGCTCCACCACATGGACGACATACAGCCGGGCCTGATGGATGCGAGCGAGATTCAAGGCGTGCTGAAAGACATAGGACGAACACAGGCCCAAGTCCGTGGCATAGAGCAGCGAGCGGATCACGATTCCTCCTGGCCAGATCAGCCGATCGGGCCGGTACGACGCGGGATAGCCTTCTCCAGCGTAGCAGGGGATTGCCGTTTGCGCTGCGAACCGCACGTTAGAGCCCTTTCAGGGCAGCTCCTCGGGCTCGCGCTCCGCGGCGGTCAGGATCGCCGCCACCAGCGCCGGCTCCCGCAGCGGCGCCTGCACCGGGCCGAGGAAATCGCCATCCCGGACCAGGAACAACGCCGGCAGATGAAAGACGCCATAGCGCTGCACCAGTCCCCCGCTGCGCTCGGCATCCACCCAGTACAGTCGCTCGACCGGCAACGTCGCCGCGGGCAGCACCTGGCGTGCCAGGCGGCAGGTGGCGCAGCCAGCGCTGGTAAAGATCAGCAGCGAGCGCCCAGGCGCCGCCAGCAGGGCGGCATCCGCCGTGCCATCGTCCAATTCCATCGCTTCCTCGTCGCGATCATCGCCAAAGCCCGCCCTCGGGCGCGCCAATAGCGTCGTAACCATTGTGAGCAGGCGGGACACGCGTTAAGGTGCCCCACCCTCTCCACCGTATTTTGCCTGCACGGGCCCCGTCCTGTCGCAGCGCCGTGACCGACGAGTAGCACCATGGCCGCACAGCCCCGCCTTAACGACCTCAACATCGAAGCCAACGAGCCGCTCATCACGCCCGAGCAGCTCAAACAGGAGATCCCGCTGAGCGATCTCGCCGCCGACACCGTCGCCCAGGGCCGCCAGGTCATCCGCGACATCCTCGACGGCAAGGACCATCGCCTGTTCGTGGTGATCGGCCCCTGCTCGATCCATGACATCAAGGCCGCCCACGAATACGCCGAGCGGCTCAAGACCCTGGCCGCCCAGGTCAGCGACAGCCTCTATCTGGTCATGCGCGTCTACTTCGAGAAACCCCGGACCACGGTGGGCTGGAAGGGTCTGATCAACGATCCCTATCTGGACGACTCCTTCAAGATCCAGGACGGCCTGCACATCGGCCGCCAGCTGCTGCTGGACCTGGCGGAAAAGGGCCTGCCCACCGCCACCGAGGCCCTGGATCCCATCTCCCCCCAGTACCTGCAGGACCTGATCAGCTGGTCGGCGATCGGCGCCCGCACCACCGAATCCCAGACCCACCGGGAAATGGCCTCGGGCCTCTCCTCCGCGGTCGGATTCAAGAACGGCACCGACGGCAGCCTGACCGTGGCCATCAATGCCCTGCAGTCGGTCTCCAGCCCGCACCGCTTCCTGGGTATCGACCAGCGCGGCCAGGTCTCGGTGGTGATGACCAAGGGCAATCCCTACGGCCACGTGGTGCTGCGCGGCGGCAACGGCAAGCCCAACTACGATTCGGTCAGCGTCACCCTGTGCGAGCAGGCGCTGGTCAAGGCCAAGGTCAAGCCGAACATCATGGTCGACTGCAGCCACGCCAACTCCAATAAGGATGCGGCCCTGCAGCCGCTGGTGATGGACAACGTCGCCAACCAGATCGTCGAGGGCAACAATTCCATCGTCGGCCTGATGGTGGAAAGTCACCTGGGCTTCGGCAGCCAGCCGATTCCGGCGGATCTGTCGCAGCTGGAGTACGGCGTCTCGGTGACCGACGCCTGCATCGACTGGGCCATGACCGAGAAGAGCATTCTCGACATGCACCGCAAGCTCAAGGATGTGCTGCCGCGCCGCGCGCGCAGCTGATCCAGCAGCGGATACGAAAACGCCGGGCTCAGCCCGGCGTTTTTCATGGCGCGGCCATTCAGGCCAGCGGCGTCACCTGGCCACGCCGCTCCAGGTAGTGCTCCACATAGGAGCAGGAGGGAATGACGCTGTAGCCGCGACTCTCGGCGTAGTTCAGCGCATGCTCGGTCAGCCGCGCTGCCAGGCCGCGCCCACGCAGGGCATCGGGTACGAAGGTGCGATAGAAATCCATCGTCTGCTTGCCCAGATCCATATAGGCGAGATAGGCGCGCTGGCCGTCGACGGAAAGCTGGAACTGATGATTGGCTTCATCGTGTTCCACGTGCAGGGACTCGTTCATGACTACTCCTTGGCGGTTTGGCTCCGCCTTATCCATTGTTATCGGTGTACCCGAAGACGAGAACGCACCCTTCCTGTGCGGGACTGAGCCACAGCGCGTCAGACCCCTCCGGAAGAAGCAGGTTCTGACCAGCCGTCGCACCGAGAAATCACACTATATCAGGCGGCATACGCGGGAGCAGGCGCGGCTTTGAACTTGACAACTTCCGGTCATCCTCTAACGTTTTGTTTTGAAACGTTCGTGGCTTTCAGCCATCCAAGCAGTTGCTGATACCGGCTGCACGCATTCGGGGACGAACTCGGGGGAGCGAAGGAGGATTTCCGCAAAAAATCTTTCTTCAACGGGTTTAGCTCAGTTTACTTACGACCGGTAATGAGTAGTATGTAGCCGCAATTTTCCACCTGGAAAATTGATCTTAAAACAGGATGTCTACCTCAAGGGGTTTACGATGAACAATGCTCTGAAATTCGCCGCCCTGGCTCTGGCCGCTGCTCTGGCCACTGGTTGCAGCACCGCTAACAAGGAAAGCGAAGCTCGCCTGACCGCTACCGAAGACGCCGCTGCCCGCGCCCAGGCTCGTGCTGACGAAGCCTACCGTCACGCTGACGAGGCTCTGGCCGCCGCTCAGAAAGCTCAGCAGACCGCTGACGAAGCCAACGAGCGCGCCCTGCGTATGCTGGAAAAAGCCAGCCGCAAGTAAGCGCCTCGGCTGGAAAGGCGAGTGGCAACAGTCGCCTTTCCCGGAGCAAACAAAAAAGCCCGCCACTCTCAGATGGCGGGCTTTTTGTTTGCCTGGCCGGCTGAGCGCGCTCAGCCAGTCCAGCTCACAGCGACTTGGCGGGCGCCTTGGCCACCGTACCGGTAACCATGCCGGCAGGCAGGTCGGCGATTTCCACCGGCAGGCCGTCCTGGCCCTGGACCACGTCACGCACCGTGTTCCAATTCACCGCGCTGTTGGCCTGCAGCAGGTCGTCACGCTTGATCAACGCATTGACCACCGCGGCCTGACGGTCGATCTCGGTCGGATCGCCCTTCACCGTCACCGGCTGGTGAGCTTCCAGGTAGAGCTTGCCCTGGCTCACGCCGAACTTGTAGGGCTCATCGATGATGCGCACCGGGGTACCCACGGGCAGCATGCTGACCAGTTCGGTCACATTGAAGTTGTACATGCGGAAGCAGCCATGGCTGACCTGCATGCCGATGCCGAATTTCTTGTCCGAGCCGTGGATCAGATAGCCCGGCAGGGTCAGACGGATCTTGTAGGGACCCAGGGGGTTGTCCGGACCAGGCGGCACCACCTTGGGCAGCGGATCGCCTTCGGCGGCATGCTCGGCACGCACCGACTCCGGCGGATACCAGGCCGGATCCTTGATCTTGTCCACCACCTTGGTCACGCCGATGGGCGAGCCCCAGCCTTCGCGGCCGATGCCCAGCGGATAGGTGAACACCGAGTGACCACCCTTGGGGTAGTAGTACATACGGTACTCGGCGATGTTGATGACGATGCCTTCGCGCGGGCCGGGCGGCAGGATGAAGCGCGTCGGCAGCACGATCTCGGTACCGGCGCCCGGCAGCCAGGCATCCACGCCCGGGTTGGCGGCCACCATCTCGGTGTAGCCCAGGTCGTACTTCTGGCCGAGGTCGGCAAAGGTGTCTTCGTAGGCGGCCTTGATGACCTGAACCTCGCCGACCACGTCTTCACCGGGCGGCGGCAGCGGCAACTCCAGTGCCTGCGCCGTACCCGCGCTCAACAGACCAAACAGCGAGAGGGAACCGACCAGGGTCGAAACGCGCGCGGGCATGGGATGAATCCTTGCAAGGAGCAAAAAGGTGACGGCGCGAATTGTACACGCCTCGATCCGCGTCCGGCAGGGCCTCAAAAAGCCTGTAACGGATTGGGCAGCCCCCGTTTGGCGCCTTGCAACCGCTGCAGGCAGGCCGGGCACAGGGTCTTGAGCGCCAGTCCGCGGCGATCCAGCGGGTGCAGCCGCGGCCGCGCCGGCAGCAGGGTGCCGCACAGGGTCCGGTCGGTAGGCGAGCCCAGCTCCAGCTGCCGGGCGACGATATGGACCCGACCCTCGCGGCAGGCGAACAGGTCGAGCTGGGCATCGGGCTGGATCAGCTGATAACCGTGCATGGACCGGGAAAGGCGGGACATCGGGATACTCCAGGGGCGGTTCCGCCGGGCGGTCGATTGGCCGGACCGGCGGGGCGCGCAACCTTAGCGGAAAGCCCCGTCGGGGAAAAGTCCGACGTTCAGTCGCGCAGCAGCGGCTGCAGCTGCGGCCAGGCGTTGTCCAGCAGCCGTTGCTGGGCATTGGCTTGGGGATGAATGCCGTCCGGCTGCATGAAGGCGGGATCGCCCCCTACCCCTTCGAGCAGGAAGGGCACCAGGGCCACCTGCTGGGCCTTGGCCACGTCCGTGTAGACCTGGGCGAAGCCGTCGGTATAGCGCGGCCCGTAGTTGGGTGGCAGGCGCATGCCCAGCAGCAGGACACGGGCACCCTGGGCCTTGGCCTGCGCCACCAGGGCCGTGAGGTTGCGCTCGATCTGGGCCAGGGGCTGACCGCGCAGGCCGTCGTTGCCGCCCAGCTCGATGGCCACCACCTCGGGCTGGTGATCGGCCAGCAGTCTGGGCAGTCGCGCCAGGCCACCGGTGGTGGTGTCGCCGCTGATGGAGGCATTCACCACCTGATAGTCGAGCTGTTGCTCCTGCAGGCGCCGCTCCAGCAGCCGCACCCAGCCCTGACCCTCGGCCAGGCCGTAGCCAGCGCTGATGCTGTCGCCCACCACCAGCAGGGTGCGCGCCATGGCCAGCGGTGTCAGGGTCAGACAGAGCAGGGCCAGCAGCCAGGCAATGCCTTGGCGCAAAGGTGCGCTGGACTTCGTCCGGCTTTTTGACTCTAACTCGCCACAGCCGCCCGCGTGCGGGCCCCTCGAATACGGCATCGGATACCTCATGAGCGAAGTCATTTTGCTGGCACGCGACCTTAGCAAGGTCGTCACGGGCGCGGAAGGCGCGCTGCCAATCCTCCAGGCGCTGGATCTGCAACTGGAAGCCGGCGACAGTTTGGCCATCGTCGGCAGCTCGGGTTCCGGCAAGTCCACCCTGCTGGGGCTGCTGGCCGGTCTCGACCTGCCCAGCAGCGGCGAGGTGCATCTCGCCGGCCAGCGCCTGGACACCCTCGACGAAGACGCCCGCGCCCGCCTGCGTGCGGAACGGGTGGGCTTCGTCTTCCAGTCCTTCCAGTTGCTGGACAGCCTCACCGCGCTGGAAAACGTCATGCTGCCGCTGGAGCTGGAGGGTGCGCGCCAGGCCCGCGAGCAGGCGGTGGCCCTGCTCGAACGGGTCGGCCTGGGCGAGCGACTGCGGCACTACCCGCGCCAGCTCTCCGGGGGCGAGCAGCAGCGGGTGGCCCTGGCCCGCGCCTTCGCCCCGCGCCCCAGTATCCTCTTCGCCGACGAGCCCACCGGCAATCTCGACAGCCGCACCGGCGCCCACATCAGCGATCTGCTGTTCGAGCTCAATCGCGAGCGGGGCACGACCCTGGTGCTGGTGACCCATGACGAGCGCCTGGCCGCGCGTTGCGCCCGCCAACTGCGCCTGGAAGGCGGCCGGCAGGTCGCGGCATGAGGCGTACCGGTCTACCGCTGACGCGGCTGTTCGGACTGGCCTGGCGCCAGAGTCTGCGCGAGCTCCGCGCCGGCGAGATCCGCATGCTCTGCCTGGCGCTGGTGGTGGCGGTCGCCGCCAGCGTCGCCATCGGCTACTTCACCGCCCGCCTCGGCGCGGGCATGGAGAATCGCGCCAGCGAATTCCTCGCCGCCGACCTGGTGCTGCTGGGCAGCGAACCGGCGCGACCGGAGCAGGTGGACGCCGGTCTGCGGCTCAGCCTCGACCACAGCCGCTCGCTCAACTTCAGCACCATGGCGGCGGGTGCCGAGGCCCTGCAGCTGGCCAGCGTCAAGGCGGTCCAAGCCAACTTTCCGCTGCGCGGCGAGGTGCGCAGCGCCGTGGCGCTGGAGGCGCCCGACCAGCCGGGTGGCGCCCCGTCGCCCGGGGAGGCCTGGGTCGAGCCGCGCCTGCTGCTGGCCTTGGACGCCAAGGTCGGGGATCGTCTGGACATTGGGCGCAAGGCCCTCACCATCACCCGGGTGCTCACCTATGAACCGGATCGCGCCGGTGACTTCTACAGCCTGACGCCGCGGGTGCTGATCAATCTCGACGACGTGGCCGCCACCGGGGTCATCCAGCCCGGCAGCCGGGTGCGCTATCGCGAACTCTGGCGCGGCGAAGCCCAGGCCCT
The DNA here is from genome assembly GCF_000316965.1 of Pseudomonas sp. 313. Classification (NCBI taxonomy): domain Bacteria; kingdom Pseudomonadati; phylum Pseudomonadota; class Gammaproteobacteria; order Pseudomonadales; family Pseudomonadaceae; genus Pseudomonas; species Pseudomonas sp. 313. The sequence continues at coordinate 43,878 of NZ_ANBZ01000079.1, read as the reverse complement.
GGCCGCCTATCGCCAGGCGCTCACGCCGGCTCTCGCCGCCAACCAGCGCTTCGAGGGACCGGGCGACGGCAATCGGCAGCTGGGTAACGCTCTGGAGCGCGCCCAGCGCTATCTCGGCCTGGCCAGTCTGGTGGCGGTGGTGCTGGCGGGCGTGGCCGTGGCGCTGTCAGCCAATCGCTTCGCCACGCGGCGCTTCGACGCCAGCGCCCTGCTGCGTTGCCTGGGCCTGACCCGCCGTGATGCCCTGCTGCTCTATGGCCTGCAACTGGGCCTGCTGGGGCTGGCGGCTAGTCTGCTCGGCGCCCTGCTCGGCTGGCTGGCACAGCTGGTGTTGTTCGAACTGCTGCACGGACTCCTGCCAGCGCGCCTGCCAGCGGCCGGAATCGGTCCGGCGCTGGCTGGCATGGGTACCGGGCTGGTAGCCCTGGTGGGCTTCGCCCTACCGCCCCTGGCCGCCCTGGGCCGGGTACCGCCGCTGCGGGTGTTGCGCAGCGATCTGCAACCCGTGCCCCTGCGGACCTGGCTGGTCTACGGCTGCGCCCTGCTCGCCCTGGGGCTGATCATGTGGCGCCTGTCGCTGGATCTGCGCCTGACCCTGGCGCTGCTGGTGGGCGGCCTGGTCGCCGGCCTGCTGTTCGGCAGCCTGCTGTACCTGGCCCTGCGCGGCCTGCGTCGGGCCATGCAAGGTGCGCCCCTGGCCTGGCGGCTGGGTCTGGGCCAGTTGCTGCGTCATCCGCTGGCGGCGGTGGGCCAGACCCTGGCCTTCGGCCTGATCCTGCTGGCCATGAGCCTGGTGGTGCTGCTGCGGGGCGAGCTGTTGGAACGCTGGCAGGCGCAACTGCCAGCCGAAGCGCCCAATCACTTCGCCCTCAATGTGCTGCCGGACGAGCGCCAGGCCTTCGCCTCGGCGGTGGCTGGCCTTTCACCCCACGCCAGTCCGCTCTACCCCATTGTCCAGGGCCGCCTGGTCAGCGTGAAAGGGCATCCGGCCCAGGAAGGCCTGGAGGACGACTCCCGCGGCGGTCGCGCCACTCGACGCGACCTCAATCTGACCTGGTCGGCTGGGTTGCCGGACGGCAACCGCCTGGAAGCCGGTCAATGGTGGGATGCGCTGCCCGCCGGCGATCTGCCCGGCGTCTCGCTGGAAAGCGAGCTGGCGCGCAGCCTCGGCGTTGGGCTGGGCGACACCCTGGGCTTCGTCATCGGCGACCGTCAGATCGAGGCGCGGGTCACCAGCCTGCGCCAGGTCGGCTGGGACAACTTCCAGCCCAACTTCTTTGTCATCTTCGCCCCGGGCGCCCTGGAGGACGTGCCTTTCACCTACCTGGGCAGCTTCTACCTGCCGCCGGGTCATGACCGCGAGTTGCTGGCCCTGGCCCGGCAATTCCCGGCGGTGACCCTGCTGCCCATCGACGCCCTGCTCGATCAGCTGCGCAGCATCCTGCGCCAGGTCAGCGTGGCGGTGGAATTCGTGCTCCTGTTCGTGCTGGCCGCCGGTATCGCCGTGCTGCTGGCCGGCTTGCAGGCGACCCTCGACGAGCGCATTCGCCAGGGTGCCCTCCTGCGTGCGCTGGGCGCCCGGCGCGAGTTGCTGCAACGAGCGCGGCGGACCGAATTCATCCTGCTCGGCGGCGCCAGCGGCTTGCTCGCGGCGCTCGGTTGCGAGATCGTCAGCGCCCTGCTCTACCGGCTGGCCTTCGACCTGGACTGGCAACCCCATCCCTGGCTGCTGCTCTTGCCGGTGCTGGGCGCCCTGCTGGTCGGCGCGGCCGGTCTGCTGGGCACGCGGCGGGCCATTACCGCCAGTCCGTTACTCATCCTGAGAGAAAGCTGATCCATGAGTCGTTATCGTCCGCCGCGCACCGCCGGCACGCCGCTGATCACCGCCGCCGGCGAAGCCCGGCTGCGCGCCGAACTCCACGAGCTGTGGAACGTGCGCCGGCCCCAGGTCACCCAGGCGGTGAGCGAGGCGGCCGCCCTGGGTGATCGTTCGGAGAACGCCGAGTACATCTACGGCAAGAAGATGCTGCGCGAGATCGACAGCCGGGTACGCTTCCTGCGCAAACGCCTGGAAAATCTCAAGGTGATCGACGAGCGGCCCGCCGATCCGACCAAGGTCTACTTCGGCGCCTGGGTCACCCTGGAAGACGAAGCGGGCGCCGAAAAGCGCTACCGCATCGTCGGCCCGGACGAACTGGACCTCAGGCAGAATCTCATCAGCATCGACTCGCCCCTGGCGCGCGCCCTGGTGGGCAAGGCACTGGACGCGGAAGTCCGCCTGCAGACGCCGGCCGGCGAACAGTGCTGGTATATCGTCGAGATCGAGTACCTCGATAACTGATCGCTTCGGCAGGCGCTTCCGTCTGAAAAAATGTGATTCAAGTCACATAAATAGGGCAACATCTAGGGCGCAACCGGCGGAGGACCGCCACCTTCTCAAGCAAGGATTCGCTGCATGAGAGCGCCGACGCTTTACGCTTTGCCCAATCAACGCCTACTGCGCTGGCTCGTGACCAGCCGGGACCCGCTCGACGAAAATCTGCTGCGGCAGCTGCTGGCCGGCCCGTTTTCCTCGCGGGGCTCTATGTTCGTCGGGGCCCTGAACAGTCTGTTGATCAGTTGGACCTGCGCCCTCCTGCATCCCACGCCCTTGTTCATCGGCTGGATGATTCTCGATACCCTGATCTGGATCACCCGCCTGTTGCTGCTGCACTGCATCCAGCTGATGGAAGGGCTCGCGCCGCCGCGGCTCAGCGAAGTCTCCCTGCTACTCGGGCTGCTGTGGACGGCCACCCTGGGCCTGGGCACGGCCGCCTGCGTCCTCAGCGGCGATGTGGTGCTGCAGGTGCTGGGCTGTACCTCGGCGGTGGCCATGAACGGTGCCATCACCATGCGCAACCAGGGCATCCCGCGCTATGCCTTCTTGCAGATCCTGCTGACCGACATTCCGATGAAACTGGCCACCCTGTTCCAGCCCGAGCCCATGCTGCGACTGTTCCTGCTGCAGGCACCGCTCTATCTGACGGCCAACTGGATGCTGCTGGACAGGCTCAACCGCACCCTGGTGCGCGCCCTGATGGCCGAAGTCGATAGCCGTTGGCATGCCACTCACGACAGCCTGACCGGACTCTACAATCGCGCTGGCATTCTCGCGCTGCTCGAAGGCGCCCTGTACCGGCCTCGCTCGGAGTCCGGGCGCGTGGCCGTCTTCTATATCGATCTGGACGACTTCAAGGGCGTGAACGACTCCCAGGGCCATGCTGCCGGCGATCGTCTGCTGCAAGCCTGCGGCGAGGTGTTGACCCTGAGCGTGCGGCAGAGCGATTTCGCCGGACGCCTGGGCGGCGACGAGTTTCTGCTGGTGATGCAAGACGCCACCGAAGACGGGGCTCGGGACCTGGCCCGGCGTATCCTCGGACGCCTGGTGTCACAGGGCACGAGCGTGAGCATCGGCATCGCCCTGCAGCGGGCCATGGAGGACAGCCCGACCCTGCTGGCGCGGGCGGACCAGGCGCTCTACACCACCAAGCTCGGCGGCAAGGGCGGCTTCAAGCTGGCGGATACCTGTGCTAGCGCCGTCGGGTAATCACGCCCTGGCGCGCCACCCGAGTCAATTCCCGCACCAGGGCGGCGAGATCGGCTTGGCCCGGCGACTGCACCACGGCGAAGTCGAAGCTGTCGTCGCCGAAGCCGCGCAACTGCTCGGCGCGGTCGGCGAAACGGATCTGCAGGGTACGGCTGTGGGGCCAGCGCTTGGGCCAGCCTTCGAGATAGCGCAGCAGGGTGGGCTGATCGGGACCGCCGAGCAGGATGGCCGGATGACAGGCGAGCTTGCCCTGGGTGAGCGGGGTAAGGCGTAGCGGGAGCGGTAGCATGGACGAAATTCCGCCTCGTGGATCCAGCTGGGCGGTAGTACGAGGCCTGTTCCGTCCAGCGCTTTAGCGGTATTTGGGAGCGCCCCGCAAGTTGCTGTTTAAATCGGCGCAGGATCATCCTAGGGAGGGCTCGACCGCCCTGTCAAGCGACCCTCAACCGTCTTCGTGCCTGGCACCTTTGGCGTTCGTCGTGGCCACTGCCGGCGCTTCGAGACGCGCTCGTTCGCGACTGAAGGCCACCCGATACTTGTTGACGCTGGCCACGTAGTTGACCACCCCGATGCCCACCTCCTCGGCGGCGATGCGTTCGACCTGGAAGAACCAGCGATCACCGTCCAGCCCCTGTTTGCGGGCCTTGGCCCTGAGCGCCTGGACACGCTCCGGGCCCAGATTGTAGGCCGCCAGGGTAAAGGCACGGCGTTCGCGCTCGGTCAGGCGTGGACTGGAAAAGAATTCCCGGCGCAGGCGAGCCAGATAACGGGTGGCGGCCTTGACGTTGTCTTCGGCGGAATGCAGGTTGCGCACCCCGACACTGCGCGCCGCCCGGGGGGTGATCTGCAGCAATCCTGCGGCGCGTCCGGCGCCGCGGGCGTGGGGATCCAGGCCGGACTCCTTGTAGGCCATGGCGGCCAGGGTCAGCCAGTCGAAGTCGTAGGCCTTGGCGTAGCGTTGCAGCAGCGGTCGCACCTGGGCCAGGCGCTTGCGGTCGTGGGCTTGCAGCGGATCGCGCACCTGGTAGCGGCGCGCAGAAGCCTGACGAAAGGCCTTGTCGTCATCATGCGCCTGGGGTTGCCGGGCGAAGGCCCGTATCCGTTCGGCGAGCTGGTGCGCCGGGGTGCGCAGATACCAGAGCTGTGCCTGGTCATGGGCCACCACCACCCGATCGGCCACCCGCAGACGCGACAGCACCCGCGCCCAGCGGTGGGCCAGCCCGGACTCGACGACGGTGAGCGGATAGATGCCGGCCTGGGTCAGTTCCAGGACGTCTTCCACCGCCAGGGTAGGATCGGCCCACTCGACCTGTACCGGCCGCAGCCGGCGCCTTTCCAGCTGGGCGTTGAGCCGTGCCAGGGCCGGTCCGGCGGCGCTGCCCTGGGGCAGCACCACCCGGCGCCCGGCCAGTTGTTCCAGCTGACGCGGCAGGCGCTGGCCGCGCCCACCCACCACCACCAGGCTGGTGGGCGCCGCCACCGACGCGGCGATCAGCGCCGAATGCGGCGGTGGCAGCAGGGTTTCGCCCGGCGCCACCAGATCGCCCTCGCCTCTCTGCAGCGCCGCCAGCAGATCGTCCTTGGCCTTGGGGACAAGGACCAGGCGCAACGGCCGGCCCCCGGGTTGGTGCCGCAGGTAGCGGGCGAAGGCCTCCAGACGCCGATACTCGATGCCCAGGGCCTGACCGTTCCATTCGCCGGAGCTGTGGCGACTCTGGTTGACCAGGACGCGCAATTCTCCGGCACGCTCGATGGCGACCAGATCGCGGGCCGCGACATGGCGCGGCGCCTCGGGTGGCAGGGCGCCGAGCCGCGCCTGGACGGAACCGGCGAGCAGGCAGCCGAGGATGGCAAGGGTGAATCGAAACGGCATCCAGGACTCCTGACCTGGCCGGGACAGCGCCGATAGCACCCGGACTACGGATAGAATGAGAGAACAAAGTCTGTAGAAGGTCCGCACCATGCAATTGATCGACATCGGCGTCAACCTCACCCACCCCAGTCTGCTCAAGGAAGTGGACGCGGTGATCGAGCGGGCCCAGGCCGCCGGTGTGATGCAACTGGTGCTGACCGGTACCACCCTGGAAGACAGCGAGAACGCCCTCAATCTCTGCCTGCGCCTGGACGCAGGCGAAGCGCTGTTCAGCACCGCCGGCGTCCATCCCCACGAAGCCTCGACCTGGAACGCGGCCGCTGCCAGGACCCTGCGTGACCTGGTCAGCCAACCCAAGGTGCGGGCCCTGGGCGAATGCGGCCTGGATTTCAATCGCGACTTCACCCCGCGACCGCAGCAGGAGCGCTGCTTCGAGGAACAGCTGGCGCTGGCCGCCGAATTACACCGCCCGGTGTTTCTCCATGAGCGCGACGCCAGCGAGCGAATGCTGGCGATCCTGCGCGACTATCGCGACCATCTGCCGGCGGCGGTGGTGCACTGCTTCACCGGCGAGCGCAAGGCGCTCTATGGCTATCTGGATCTCGACCTGCACCTGGGCATCACCGGCTGGATCTGCGACGAGCGCCGTGGCCTGCACCTGCACGAGCTGGTCGGGCAGATCCCGGTCGGGCGGCTGATGCTGGAAACCGATGCCCCCTACCTGCTGCCACGCACCCTCAGACCCAAGCCGCGCCATGGCCACAACGAACCGGCCTTCCTCCCCGAGATCCTGCGTACCGTGGCGCGCCTGCGCGACGAAACGGCCGAGCAGACCGCCCTGCACACCACCGCCACCGCTCGTGCCTTCTTTGCGCTGCCGGAGATCGCCGTGCCAGAGCGGGTCGAGGAATTCGACTAGGCGCAGGACGCCGCTGCGCTAAAGTCGAGGCCGCGCGGGCCGTTAAACTCAGGGCTTGTTCCACGGCGTTGCGCCCCTGTTCGCGGGACGTTGACGCCAGTCAAGATCCGGGGCGCGCCGGCCTGCCAGGCTGTGCGGCCCCGCCGACTGGAGGCCCCCTATGTTTGCCTGGCTGCGCGATATCTCTCTCAAGTACAAGTTCTGGGCGGTCAATGCCGTCGCCTTCGTCACCAGCCTGCTGCTGGTGCTGTTCGCCATGCAGCTGGAAGTCTCCGGTCGCGCCGAACAGCTCAAGGCGGTCAAGGCCGCCGTGGGCGACGCGGCGGCCAAGCTGAGCGCCCCGACCTTCGGCGACATCTTCATCGCCCGGGCGCCGGAATACGCCCTGGCCGTGGGTGTGCTGATGCTGGTGCTGCTGGTGGCCTCGCAGCTCTTGATCCGCTTCATCCTCGGCAATCTGCAACGCCTCAAGGACACCATGCTGCGGGTGGAGCGCGACGGCAATCTCACCGCCCGGGTCGAGGTGCGCGGGCATGACGAGGTCGGGCAGATGACCCAGGCCTTCAACGCCATGCAGGACAGCTACACCCGCGTCGTCGGTACCGTGGCCGCCAGCGCCTCGCGGTTGGACGAAGGCGCCGGGCGCCTGGCCAGCGGCATGCAGGGCGTCCGCGGCGGCATGCAGGATCAACAGCACGAGACCGATCAGGCCGCCACCGCCATCAACGAGATGAGCGCCACCGTGCAGCAGATCGCCGAGCACGCCGCCGGCACCCGCGACCAGTCCCAGGAAGCCGACCGCCTGGCCGGCGCCGGCCAGCAGGCGGTGGAGCGCGTCAGCCATTCTATCGCCGACCTGTCCCAGGGCGTGCAGCAGACCGCGGTGATGATCCAGGAGCTGGCCGAGAACAGCGAGCGCATCACCAGCGTGGTCAACGTCATCCACGGTATCGCCGAGCAGACCAACCTCCTGGCGCTCAACGCCGCCATCGAAGCCGCCCGCGCCGGCGAGGCCGGCCGTGGCTTCGCCGTGGTGGCCGACGAGGTACGCAACCTGGCCAAGCGCGTCCAGGGTTCCACCGACGAGATCACCCGCATGGTCGACGGTCTCCAGGCGGGCACCCGCGATGCCGTGGAATTCATGCGCGAGAGTTCGCTCAAGGCCGACGACTGCGTGGTCCAGGCCGGCGCCGCCGGGCAGGCCCTGGCCGACATCACCGCCGCCGTGACCCTGATGCGCGACAGCAACACCCAGATCGCCGTGGCCGCGGAACAGCAAGCTCAGGTGGCGGAAGAGATGAGCAGGTCGGTTGTAGGCATCCGCGATGTCACGGAAAGGACCATGCTGCTGACGCAGGAGTCGGCCAGCACCAGCACCGAACTGGCCGCCCTCGCAGGAACCCTGAATCAGGCGATCCGCCAGTTGCGCCTATAGCCTCCATAGCGAGAGCGCATTCGCACGGTTGCCCGACAGGCGGCAAGATGCCCGCACGTTTTCGGAGAACCGTCATGCGCTCGGTCACCACCCTCACTTCCGCCGTGCTGTTGTTGCTGGGCCTGGGCTGCATTGCCCAGGCGCTGGGCAATGCACACCCTCAACCGCTGATCCTGGCGGCCGTCGTCTGCCTGGTAGCCTTCGCCCTGCAAGCGCCTGACGCCCTTCCCGTGCCTCAGTCGCTGCGCGCCTGACGGCCACGCAGCTGGCGTTTCAATCGCTTCAGCGTCCCGGCCAGAGCCGCCGTGTCCTGCGGCCGACCGGCATAGCGCTGCGCCTGGAATTCCTGGGCAAAGGCCAGGATCGCCGCGCGTGCCGCTGGCAGTTCCGCCATGGCGCGCCCGGCGAAGCGGCCAGCCGTTTCGCCGCTTTTGCGCGTCACCCCCTGGCGTGCCAGCAGGCGTTCGAACTGGGCGAAGCGTGCCAGCAAGGGATCCCGGGTCCGCTGCCAGGGCTTGAGCACCAGCAGCGTCATCACCCCGAGCACGCCCAATACCAGCAGCGCCAGGAGCAGCCCCAGCCGTTGCAATGAGCCCTCGCCGAGCAACCGCTTGAGCAATTCGCCCTGGGTATCCTCCTGGTAGTTGAGCACCCACCGCTGCCAGCCGTAGTTGATCCGGTCCCAGCCCAGACGCAGCTCATTGAGCCAGGCCAAGTCGCGATAGCGATTGGCGGCGAAGGGGTTGTCCGCGAGGAATTCACTGGCCGCGCCCTGGGCCGCCAGAGCCTCCTGCAAGCCGCGCTCGACCCGCTCGGGCGCCACTTGGGCAGTAGGATCGACGCTGATCCAGCCCCGCCCCGGCAGCCAGTACTCCACCCAGGCATGGGCATCGAATTGCTGCACCAGCAGATAGCCACCCGCGGCATTGAATTCGCCACCTTGGTAGCCCGCCACCACCCGCGCCGGGATACCCGCCACCCGCAAGGCGAAGGTCATGGCGCCGGCATAGTGGGCGCAGAAACCGCGACGGTTATCGAAGAGAAAGGCGTCGATGGCATCGACGCTGGCCGTGGGCGGCTGCAGGGTGTAGACGAAGGGCTGCTGGCGGAAGTAGGCCAGGATCGCCTGGGCCAGGGCTTCAGGGGTCGGCGCACGCGCCTTGAGCCCGGTCACCCAGGCGCGGGTGCGCGGCTCGCCGCCGCTGGGCAGCTGTAGCGCTCGGCGCTGGCTGGACGCGGACAGCCGCTCCGCCTCGCGGGTCGCCTGTGGCCAACTGGATACCCGATAGAGCAACGCCTGGTCCACCGGACGGCGGCGCTGCAGATGGAAGTCGCTGGCCAGGCGCACGTCACGCTGATCGCTGCGCGCCACGTCCAGGCCATAGAGCCAGGGTCGACCGCTCGGCTCCATCACCACCTGATAGTCCAGCCGGGGTCCAACGGGCGTCCAGGCCGGCTCCGGACTCCAGGCCGTGTCGGGGTCGACCGACCAGCGCGCGCCGTCGAAGCGCTCGTAGGTGGTGGCCCGCCAATATAGGTCGCGCTGCGCCGGCCGCTCGCCGTCGAAGCTCACCCTGAACACCCGCTCGGCGGACTGCGACAGCTGGGCGATCTCCCCGGGCGCCATGCTGTCGCCCAGCCCGGTGCGCGCCTGGTCGCCCGGTTGCGGCAGCGACCACAGCGGACCGATACGGGGAAACACCAGGAACAGCAGCAGCATCAGCGGCACCGCCTGCAGCAGCAGCGTGACGGCGACCCTGAGGGTCGCCAGCGGGCGGCTGGCCAGGATGCTCTGCTGCAACCCGATCAACGCCGCCACCAGGGCGGTCACCGGCAGCAGGCTGTAGAGCGCGGCGAGCAGGCCGTCCTCGAACAGGTAGGCGATCACTACGGAAAAGAAACCCAGGTAGATCACCACCAGGGCATCGCGGCGACTGTGCATCTCGATCAGTTTGAGGGCGAAGGTCACCAGCAGCAGCACGGCGCCGGCGTCCAGGCCGATGAAGGAGCCGCGCGACAGCCAGATGCCGCCCATGGTCAAAAGCAGCAGGCCGCCCTTTTCGATCCGCGTCGGCGCCCGCACCCTCATGCGAAACAGCAGCACCCGCCAGCCGGCGCAAAAGGCCCAGAGCAGCCCGACCCAGGGCGGCAGATGGGTGAGGTGCGGCAGGATCACCAGGGCCTGGGCCACTAGCAGCCAGATCAGGGCGATGCGCGGAATGGGTTGCGGCACGGCGCCACTCATGCCGGCCGCCCGAACAGGGCCAGAGCCTGCAGCGCCGCGTCGCGATGGCTTTCGCCGCTAGCCGGCGGCAGCTCTACCCCGGGCACCCTCAGGCCGAAGCGCAGCTGGCGAGCGCTGCAATCGAGCACCGCCTGGCACAGCCAGGACAGCCGCGTCTCGGTGTCGCCATGGAGCACGCTGAAATCCAGCCAGAGTTCGCTACCGGCCAGGGCGGTGAAGTCCTTGACCAGCAGGCCCTGGCCTCGGGAAAAGGCCTTCCAGTCCAGCCGCCGACGCGAATCGCCCGGCTGATAGGGCCGCAGCCCCTGGAAGTCGTCGGCGCCCTGCCCCGTCTGGCGCTGGCCCTCTTCGCTTCCGGCAGCCTGGCCACTGCGCAGCGGTGTCGTGGTCGCCAGTGGCTGCGGGTAGATCAGGGCGCGTACGTCCAGGTCCAACCAGCTCCAGGCGACGAACAGGCCAAGGGGGAAACGGCTCTCCACCCGCAGTCGCCCGGGCCTCAGCCAGCCACGGCTCGGCGCCGGATGAAAGACCTGCAGGGCGACGCTCTCCCCCGCTGGTACGTCGCTGAGCATCAGCGGCTCGTTGCGCCAGCCCAGGGCGATCCCCTGGTGCGCGCGGCGATCGCTCTCCAGGCGCAGGCGAAAGCCGACGGCCTCTCCGGCGAACACCGGGCTGGCGCCGCCACTGGCCAGTTGCAGGCCGGCCAGGTTGCGATAGGTGTGCAACATGGCCACCAGCGCCAGGGAAAACAGCAGGAAGGTCAGGCCATAGGCCAGGCTGTTCTGGTAGTTGATGCCGGCCAGCAGCATCAGCAGCAGGGCGATGGCGAAGGCGCCGCCCTGGCGGGTGGGCAGAATGAAGATGCGCCGCTGATCGAGGGTGATGCGCGTGGCCGGGGGAATCCGTCGGGCCAGCCAGCCGTCTCGATAGCGCTGCCAGGCGCCGCCGGTCACAGCGCCGGGACTTCGCGCAGCAGCCATTGCACCAGGGCGCCGCCACCGTGCCCGGCGGGATCGGCGATGTCGCGCAGGCGATGCCCGGCCACCGCTGGCAGCACCGTCTGGACATCCTCGGGCAGCACATGGTCACGGCCCGCCAGCAGCGCCCAAGCCCGCGCCGCGGCCAGCAGCGCCAGGCTGCCGCGGGGCGACAGGCCGAGGGCGAAGGAGGTCTGGGTGCGGGTGGCTTCCACCAGGCGCAGTACGTAGTCCACCACCGCCTCGCTGGCATGGATGCGCGGCACCTCGGCCTGGATCAGCCGCAGCTGGGCATGATCCAGCAGTGGCTCCAGCCGCGGCAGCTGGTCGCGTCCGGAACCACCGAGCAGCAGGGCGCGTTCCGCAGCGCGGCCGGGATAACCGAGCGACAGCCGCATCAGGAAGCGGTCGAGTTGGGATTCCGGCAGGGCGAAGGTGCCGCCCTGGGAGACCGGATTCTGGGTGGCGATGACGAAGAAGGGATCGGGCAAGGGCCGGGTGGCGCCCTCGATGGTCACCTGCCCCTCTTCCATGGCTTCCAGCAGCGCGCTCTGGCTCTTGGGCGTGGCGCGATTGATCTCGTCGGCCAGCAGCAACTCGGCGAACACCGGCCCGGGATGGAAGACGAACTGGCCGCTGTCGCGATCGAACACCGAGGTGCCGAGGATATCGCCGGGCAAGAGATCCGAGGTGAACTGGATACGCTGGAAGGACAGCCCCAACACCTTGGCCAGGGCATGGCTGAGGGTGGTTTTGCCCATGCCGGGCAGGTCTTCGATCAGCAGGTGCCCCCGTGCCAGCAGGCAGGCCAGCGCCAGCCTGACCTGGGTTTCCTTGCCCAACAAAACGCCGTCTACCGCCTTGAGACAGGCGTTCAACCTATCGTGCATACCCTGAGGTCTCTCGCCTTGCGCCGACGCGAGAAGGCGTCGGCCTGCAGAACGAGAATAGCAGCACCTTTTGCTGGCGACCGCCGCCCTGGAGGTTTACCGCTTATTTCAGGGTGGCGAGGATGTCTTCCACGGCGCGCGCCGGATCGGCGGCACGGGCGATGGGTCGACCGATCACCAGGTAGTCGGAGCCGGCGCCCAGCGCCTCGCGTGGAGTCAGGATGCGGCGCTGGTCGTCCAGGGCGCTGCCGGCTGGGCGGATGCCGGGAGTGACCAGTTGCAGCGCCGGTTGCGCGGCCTTGAGCGCCGAGGCCTCCTGGGCCGAGCACACCAGGCCGTCCATTCCCGCGCGGGCGGCGAGGCCGGCCAGGCGCAAGACCTGCTCCTGGGGATCCACGTCCAGGCCGATGTCGGCCAGGTCCTCACGCTCCATGCTGGTCAGCACGGTGACACCGATCAGCAGCGGCTTGGGGCCCTGGAAGGCCTCCAGGGTCTCGCGACAGGCGGTCATCATGCGCAGGCCACCCGAGCAGTGGACATTGACCATCCAGACGCCCATTTCCGCCGCGGCCTTGACCGCCATGGCGGTGGTATTGGGGATGTCGTGGAATTTCAGGTCGAGGAAGACTTCGAAGCCACGCGTGCGCAGGGCTTCCACCACCCCGGCGGCGCTGGCGGTGAACAGCTCCTTGCCGACCTTGACCCGGCAGCTGGCGGGGTCGAGCCGGTCGGCCAGCGCCAGGGCAGCGGACGACGAAGGGAAATCCAGGGCGACGATGATGGGAGACGGGCAGGCGGACATGGGAGCTCTCGGCAAAACGGCAAAGGCCGGCATTTTCGCAGAAAAGCGCCGCGCCGGCACTTGGCCGCTGTCTGCATGCGCCCCCCTCCTTCAACTCGGCTTGAGCAATCGCTCGCGCAGCCAGTTGCCCGCCGGACCCAGCGGCCGCCGCCGCGACCAGACCACGTCCACCGCCACCCGTTGCGGCCAGCCCGGCACGGCCAGCTCCACCAGGCGGCCCTGGCCGAAGGTCGTCACCAGCCACAGCGGCAGCTCGGCCCAGCCGAAGCCCTGCACCGCCATGTCCAGCAGCAGCAGATAGTCCGGGGCCGACCAGCAGCGGCCACGGGTATCCGGCAGGCGGCTGACCTGCTGGGAGGCCTCGGTCACGGTGCTCAGACGGAGCAACCGGTAGGGTGCCAGGTCAGCCGGTGTGACCCGCTCCAGCGCGGCCAGCGGATGATCGGCAGCGACATAGAGGCCAAAGGTCACCAGGCCATCCAGGGTCGCCGCCTCGATATCCGCCGGATAGGGTGGCTGACCCGCCAGCAGGCCCAGGTCCGCCCGCCCCTGCACCAGGTTGAGCACATCGGCGTCCTCGGCGATCAGGCATTCGAATTCGAGATCCGGATAGCGCTGGTCCAGCTCCGTCAGCAGCGCCTCATAGCGGGTGGGCTGATAGGTATCGGAGATCACCAGGGTCAGGCGTGGCTCCACCCCGGCCGCCAGCTGGGTGGCGCGATTGGCCAGGCGATCGTGAGCCGATAGCACGGCGCGGGCCTGGTCGAGCAGTTGCTCGCCGGCCGCCGTGAGCAGGGGATAGCGGCCTTGGCGATCGAACAGCAGCACACCCAGTTCGTCTTCCAGCCGGGCAATGCTCTCGCTGATACTGGACTGGCGCTTGCCCAGCACCCGCGCTGCCGCACTGAAGGAGCCTGCTGCAGCGGCCTCGACGAAGGCCTCCAGGGCTTCGGCATTGGGATACATATCGGCTCAGCCTATGGATACCATTTTGATCTCCCTAGCTTAACCGATGAGACTGAAGGCCTGTCCATCGTGGAGTCGTCTCATGTCCAGCCCGCTCACCCAGCGTCCCGCCAGCGCCCGCATCCTGCACGCCCTGCTGTTCGAGGGAATCGCGGTACTGCTTGCCACCCCAACCCTTGCCTGGCTGCTGGATCGGTCTCTAGGGCACATGGGCCTGCTCACCGCAGCCTTTTCCGCCATCGCCATGCTTTGGAACCTGGTGTTCAATCTGGGCTTCGATCGGCTGCAACAGCGCCTGGGCTTCACCCGTGGCCTGGGTGTACGGCTGCTGCACGCCCTCGGCTTCGAAGGTGGCTTGATCCTGGTGCTGGTGCCACTGGCCGCCTGGTGGCTGTCCATCAGCCTGTGGCAGGCCCTGCTGCTGGATCTGGGACTGATCCTGTTCTTCCTGCCCTATACCCTGGCGTTCAACTGGCTCTACGACCTGGGTTATGCCGCCTGGCTGAAGCGTACGAACACGACTTGCCGGGCGCACTGATAAGCTCTCCCGTGGTCGAAGCCTTACAGCCACTCAAGGAGAAGAAAGATGCCCTGGTATGCCTGGTTGATCCTGCTGGTCGCCATCGGCTCGGTGGTCGGCAGCCTGCTCATGCTCAAGGACACGGCCCGCAAGGTGCCCTTGACCGACGAACAGAAATCCAAGATCCGGCAGCGCAATGCCGAGATGGATGCCAAGGAGGCCCAGGACCGCTAAGCGCACCCTGGATCCCAGACAAGGCCCTGCCACACCAGCGTGCTGCAGGGCCTTGCTTCGTCAGGACTCCAACGGCGCCTTGGTATTGACGTACTCTGGCACCTGCGCCAGCGGCAGGCTGCGTACCTGCTCACGGGTCGGTCCCTGGCGTTTGGGTAGCGGGTCTAGGCGTTGCGGCTGACCGCTTTCCAGGGCGCGCTCGATGGCAGCCAGCACGCGCACGTCGCGCCAGCCCTCCTCCCCGTCCATTTCCGGCTGCCGATCCTGCAGGATGCAATCGGAGAAATAGGCCGTCTCGCCGCCGAAGTGGTCCACCACCTGCGCCTTGAATTCCTCGGTCTCCCCGTCCACGGTCAGGCGATAGCTGATGGCGACGCCTTCACCGAAGCCAAAGCACGGCGAGGCCTCGATCTCGCCCTCGCGGCCCACCAGCTGGAAACGCTCGGTATTGGGACCACTGAAGCTGACGGTAAAGCTCGCCAGCCGCTCTTCGGGGAAGCGCAGGGTCACGGCCACGGCATCCCAGGTCGTGACATCGCGCCCGGGTGTTTGCACGCCCACCGCACTGACTTCGATGGGTTCGTCGGCAAAGAGCGCCCGCACGGCATTGAGCGGATAGGGCCCCATGTCGGTGACCGGGCCGGCCCAGAAGCCGCTCTGCGCGCGGTGGTTGGCCGTATCGACCGGCTGGGTGAAGGTCGCGGTGAACAGGCGCGGATCGCCGATCTCGCCCTTGCGCACGCGCTCGATCATCTCCACCGTGCCCGGCTCACAGTGCAGGCGGTAGGCGATCATCAGCTTGGCTCCGGAGCGCTCCGCCGCGGCATTGATCGCCTGGCATTCTTCCTCGCTGATCGCCATGGGCTTTTCCAGCAGGACGTGAATGCCGGCGTCCAGCGCCGGTACGGCGAATTCCAGATGGCGGAAATTGGGCGTGGCCAAGTAAATGGCATCGATCTCGCCGGATGACAGTAGCGCCGGGAATTCTTCGTAGCTGTAGCTCTTGAGGCCGTACTTGGCGGCCAAGTCCCGCGCCTTGATGGGATCGCCGGTGACCAGAGCGGTCATCTCGGAGTTGCCGGTCTGGCCGACCCCAGGCATAAAGGCGCCCTGGGAAATCCAGCCACCACCTACCACCGCATAACGAATCTTGCCTGTCGCACTGGGCATGGAACGCTCCCGAATCCAGGCGGACGTTGTGTCCGCCACCTGAACTGTCGGCAAGCGTCGTGGCGAGTAAGTTCCGGACCGCTGTTCAACAACGGCAGGCCGTCCTCATCGAACTAGCGGCGAAAGCGCAACTCGACTTCCGCGCCTTCGAAATCGTCGCTGCGATCCCGGCTGATCACTCGACCGCCCAGTTCGAAACGACCAGGGTCGTCCTCCTTGCGAAACAGCTGCGGCAGCAGACCTGCTTCGGCCACGCTGTTTTCAACCCGTTTGGCAGCCCCGGGATGCGATCTCAAGGCCTGAGGCGTATCGGCCTCACTGGGTACGCTGAGGTCGAGCGGATGGGCCGGCGTCGGCGTGGCCTTGGGCACGGCAGGTTTCTTGAGTTGACTGTTCTTGGCCAGGTCCCGCTTTTTCGGCGGCGGCGCAGGCAGCACCAAGGCCTTAGCCGGGAGCGGATCCAGCCGATACGCGCGCAGATCGGCGGCAGTGGCGGGTGGCGCTTTGCTCACCGGCGACTGGGCCATCGGCGCAGGCGTTGGTGCGGAAGAGGTCTTGGCCGTCGTTGGCGGCGAATCATTGTCGCAACCCACCAGCAGCAGGGGCACTGCCAGCGCCATCATCGCCAGGTATTCACGCATGGGCCCACCACTCAAGGCATCGCGCCTGGACCGGAGCGGCAGACGCGACAGGAGTCAGTCACTACAACCGACCTTCCTGGCCGGCAGCGGGTTCCGAGGGCGCCGCTAGGCGGCCAGGGTTTCCTGGCAGAGCTGACGGGCGAGCAGTCCGAGGGTCATCAGCGCCCGCTGGGCATCACGCCCCCAGGGCAGCCCGCAATTGAGGCGGATGCAGTGGTTGAATTGGTCGGTGTTGCTGAAGATCATGCCCGGGGCGATGCTCACCCCCTGATCCAGCGCCCGCTGATGCAGCAGGCGGGTATCCACCCGCATCGGCAGGCTGACCCAAAGGATGAAGCCACCCTTGGGCCGACTCATCTGGGTGCCCTCCGGGAAGTGCTCCTGGATCGCCAGCTGGAAGGCGGTCATGTTGCGCCGGTATTCCTGGCGAATGGCGCGCAGGTGGCGATCATAGCCACCGTTCTCCAGATAGGCCGAGACGCCCATCTGGGTCACGCTGCAAGCGGAATGGGTGGTAAAGGTCTGCAGCCGGCAGATGTCTTCCTGATAGGGTCCGGCCACCACCCAACCGATGCGCACCCCGGGTGAGAGGGTCTTGGAAAAGCTCGAGCAGTAGATAACGCGCCCCTGCTTGTCGAGAGCCTTGAGCGCCTTGGAGCCGCTCTCATAGGTCAGTTCGCCGTAGATGTCGTCCTCGACGATGGCGATGTTGCGCTCGGCCGCCAGCCTGAGCAGCTGCTTCTGCCGTGCCTCGGGCATGCTGCCACCCAGGGGATTGCTCAGGCGCGCGGTGACCACCAGGGCCTTGACCGGCCACTGGCTGGCCGCCAGTTGCAGCGCCTCGACGCTGAGCCCGGTCTCGGGGTCGCAGGGGATCTCGATCACCTTGAGGCCGAGCACCTCGGCCAGTTGCAACAGACCATAGTAGGACGGTGACTCGGTGGCGATCAGATCGCCCGGCTTGGTCAGCACCCGCAGCGACATCTGCAGGGCATCCACGCAGCCATGGGTGATCACCACCTCCTCCGGCCCCACCACCACCCCGGCATCGCGCAGACGGATCGCCACCTGACGGCGCAGGGGCTCGAAGCCCGGACTGTGCAGATAGGAGAAAGCCGCACGGGCCTGGAAGCGGGTGACCTTGGACAGTTGCTGGTGCAGCGCCCGCAGCGGCAGGTAATCGGTCTGGGGCACGGCCATGCCCAGGGGCACCACCCCTTCGCGCCGGGATTCGGCGAGGACCTGGCTGATGATGCCGGCGCGGGTCACCAGGCTCGGTCGCTCCACCGTGGCGATATCCGGCGTCGGCGCGGTCAGCGCCGGAGTCTGGTGCACATAGAATCCCGACTGCGGTCGGGCACGGATCAGGCCCTGGTCTTCCAGGGTGGCATAGGCCTGCAGGACACTGGCATGGCTCACGCCCAGCTGCTGACTCAGCTTGCGCACCGACGGCACCCGCTCGCCGGGCTTGTAGACCCCCGTGCGGATATCGTTCGCCAATTGCTGGGCGATGCGCTGATAGAGCAACAGGTTGGTCATGGCGTCTTCCTGGACGAGAGCGGAACAGTAGCAGGCTATTCTGGAGGTATACCGGTACAGCTAGCCTCGACCTTACCGCTTCCCTTCCCGGGGCGGCAATGTCCAAAAACGACAAGGAACCGGCGCACCCCTCCTTGACGCCAAGGGCTCTGCCGAGAGGCTTGCCGCGCCCATGAAAAAGCCCGCCAAAGGGCGGGCTCTTGGCTGGCGAAAAACCTTAGATGGCCTTTTCCAGCTCCGGGATCAGTTCGAACAGATCGCCTACCAGGCCATAGTCGGCCACCTGGAAGATCGGCGCCTCCTCGTCCTTGTTGATGGCGACGATCACCTTGGAGTCTTTCATGCCCGCCAGGTGCTGGATGGCACCGGAGATGCCGACGGCGATGTACAGCTGGGGCGCGACGATCTTGCCGGTCTGGCCGACCTGCATGTCGTTGGGCACGAAGCCGGCGTCCACCGCGGCGCGCGAGGCACCTACCGCCGCGCCCAGCTTGTCGGCCAGGGCGTAGAGGATCTTGAAGTTGTCGCCGTTCTGCAGACCGCGGCCACCGGAGACCACCACCTTGGCGGCGCCCAGCTCGGGACGATCGGACTTGGCCAGCTCTTCGCCGACGAAGCTGGAAACACCAGCGTCCTTGACCAGGCTCACGGCTTCGATGGCGGCGGAACCACCTTCGGCGGCGACCGGGTCGAAACCGGTGGCGCGCACGGTGATCACCTTGACCGGGGCCGTGGAGCGCACGGTGGCGATGGCGTTACCGGCATAGATCGGCCGCTTGAAGGTGTCGGCGGATTCGACGGCGATGATCTCGGAGATCTGGTCGACGTCCAGCAGCGCGGCCACGCGCGGCAGGAAGTTCTTGCCATTGGTGCTGGCGGCGGCCAGCACGTGGCTATAGTTGGCGGCCAGCTCGACCACCAGCGGCGCGACGTTTTCCGGCAGCTGATGGGCATAGGCGGCGTTGTCGGCCAGCAGCACCTTGCTAACGCCAGCGATCTTGGCGGCGGCCTCGGCGACCGGCTCGGCATTCTGGCCGGCGACCAGTACATGGATATCGCCGCCGATGGCCTGGGCCGCGGCCACGGTATTCAGGGTGGCGCCGAAGAGGCTGGCGTTGTCGTGGTCGGCAATGACGAGAATGGCCATCAGATCACCTTCGCTTCGTTCTTGAGTTTTTCGACCAGTTCGGCCACGGACTTGACCTTGATGCCTGCCTGGCGACCGGCCGGGGCTTCCACCTTGACCACCTCGTAGGAGGCGTTCACCGCCACGCCCAGGGCGTCCGGGGTCAGGGTTTCCAGCGGCTTCTTCTTGGCCTTCATGATGTTGGGCAGCGAGGCGTAGCGTGGCTCGTTCAGGCGCAGATCGGTGGTCACCACCGCCGGCAGCTTGAGCGATACCGTCTGCAGACCGCCATCGATTTCGCGGGTCACGTTGAGGCCATCACCGGCCTGCTCCACCTTGGAGGCGAAGGTGCCCTGGGCGAAGCCGGTGAGGGCCGCCAGCATCTGGCCAGTTTGGTTGTTGTCACTGTCGATGGCCTGCTTGCCAAGGATCACCAGCTGGGGCTGTTCCTTGTCGACCACCGCCTTGAGCAGCTTGGCCGTGGTGAGCGACGACAGCTCGGCGGTACCGGTGTCGATCAGCACGGCGCGATCGGCGCCCAGTGCCAGGGCGGTACGCAGCTGTTCCTGCGCCTGGGCGGGACCTGCGGTCACCACCACGATCTCGCTGGCGATACCCTTTTCCTTCAGGCGCACCGCTTCTTCCACGGCGATCTCGCAGAAGGGGTTCATGGACATCTTGACGTTGGCCAGGTCGACACCGGTCTGGTCGGCCTTGACGCGGACCTTGACGTTGTAGTCCACCACGCGTTTGACAGCTACGAGAACCTTCATGAATCCCTCGATTTATTCTGGTGAATAAACAGGACGCCAAGGCGACCTTGCGTTGGACACGACCCCTGCCGCTCCAACCTTGTTGCAAATTCTTCTTATGTTGACCTCCACGGCAGCAGGGGTCAACGCGACAGTCCGTCAGGGGCTGGTAACTCCCGAGTCTAACAGGCTTGCAGAAAATTTAAACAAACGTTTGAATGGGTGCCAGGGAGCACGCCGGATATAATGAAGTCTTTTGTTGCACCCCTACATAAATAACCAGATCGTGAGTTTTGCCTGAGGAGAGTAAGCCGTGGAACGCGAATACATGGAATTCGACGTGGTGATCGTCGGGGCCGGCCCCGCGGGCCTGTCCGCGGCCTGTCGCCTCAAGCAGCAGGCCGCCGAAAACGGCCAGGAAATCAGTGTGTGCGTGGTCGAGAAAGGCTCCGAGGTCGGTGCCCACATTCTCTCCGGTGCGGTCTTCGAACCCCGCGCCCTGGACGAGCTCTTTCCCAACTGGAAGGAACTCGGCGCGCCCCTGAACACCCCGGTCAAACGCGACGACATCTACCTGCTCAAGGATGATCGTCAGGCGACCAAGGTGCCGAATTTCTTCGTGCCCAAGCCCATGCACAACGAGGGCAACTACATCATTTCCCTGGGCAATCTGTGCCGCTGGCTCGGCCAGCAGGCCGAAGCCCTGGGCGTGGAGATCTATCCGGGCTTCGCCGCCCAGGAGCCGCTGATCGATGAGCAGGGCGTGGTGCGCGGCATCATCACCGGCGACCTGGGCGTGGATCGCGAAGGCCAGCCCAAGGAGGGGGTCTACACCCCCGGCATGGAGCTGCGCGGCAAGTACACCCTGTTCGCCGAAGGCTGCCGTGGCCATCTGGGCAAGCAGCTGGGCCAGAAATTCAAGCTTGGCGAAGGTGCCGATCCGCAGCACTACGGCATCGGCATCAAGGAGCTGTGGGAGATCGATCCGGCCAAGCACGAGCAGGGCCTGGTGATCCATACCTCCGGCTGGCCGCTGGACAAGGAGAATCCGGGTGGTTCCTTCCTCTATCACCTGGAAGACAACCAGGTGGTGGTTGGTCTGATCGTCGACCTGGCCTACAGCAATCCGCACCTCTCGCCCTACGACGAATTCCAGCGCTACAAGCACCACCCGGTGGTGGCCCAGTACCTGGAAGGCGGCAAGCGCGTCTCCTATGGCGCCCGTGCCCTGGTCAAGGGTGGCCTGAATTCCCTGCCGAAGATGGTCTTTCCCGGTGGCGCCCTGATCGGTTGCGACCTGGGCACCCTCAACCCGGCCAAGATCAAGGGCAGCCACACCGCCATGAAGTCCGGCATGCTCGCCGCCGACGCCATCGTCGCCGCCCTGGCAGCCGGTCGCGAGGGTGACGAACTCCAGGGTTACGTGGATGGCTTCAAGGGCAGCTGGGTGCAGGAAGAACTCCATGCCAGCCGCAACTTCGGTCCGGCCATGCACAAGTTCGGTCCGCTGCTGGGCCCGGCCTTCGCCTTCGTCGAGCACAACCTGCTGGGTGGCGCCCTGCCCTTCACCCTGCACGACCGACGCATGGACCACACCTGCCTGAAGAAGGCCGACGAGGCGCAACGCATCAGCTATCCCAAGCCGGATGGCAAGCTGAGCTTCGACAAGCTGTCCTCGGTGTTCCTCTCCAACACCAACCACGAGGAAGACCAGCCGGTTCACCTGAAGCTCAAGGACCCGTCGATTCCCATCGCGCAGAATCTGCCGTTGTACGACGAACCGGCGCAGCGCTATTGCCCGGCCGGGGTCTACGAGGTGGTCCGCGATGGCGGCGAGCCGCGCTTCCAGATCAATGCCCAGAACTGCGTCCACTGCAAGACCTGCGACATCAAGGATCCGGCGCAGAACATCACCTGGGTGGCGCCGGAAGGCAGCGGTGGTCCCAACTACCCCAACATGTAAGCGTAAAAAAAAGGGCCCTTCGGGGCCCTTTCTCTATTCAACGGGCGCGACGGGAAAGAAGCTGCCGCGACTCCAGAGGCCGAGCCAGGCCCGGCCCTCGTGGGTGCCCTCCTCGACCCTCTCCATCAGCCGATAGAACACCGCCCGATTGAGCCGCGCGTCCAGCCCGCCACGCACCCGTACATAGGGTGCCGGCTGGTCATCCTGTTCTTCGAAGCGCAGCGGATGCTCGGCAGCGACGGCGACCCTGTCGCCCACGTTGGTGACCAGATCCAGGGCCTGCGCCTTGCCACTGCCACTCCACTCGACGTCCACGACCAGGAAGGGCACGTCTTCCACCTGGATGCCCACGCATTCCACGGGCGTCACCAGTACATAGCGCTCGGGATCGCGACGCAGGATGGTAGAGAACAGGCGCACCATGGCCGGGCGGGTGATGGGCGTACCCCGGTGGTACCAGGTCCCATCACGGGCGATGCGCATGTCGATGTCGCCACAGAAGGGCGGATGCCAGAGGTCCACGGGCGGCAGACTGCCCTCTTCGCCCGTCGGCAGTTGCGCCAACAGGTTGCGCGTCACATCGGCCTGGCTCACGTCTTTTTCCTCTAGCGACTGCCCAACCCTAGCAGGCGTTGGGCGTATTGATTGAGCGCTGGTCCGAGCAGGTCTTCCGGGCGCTCGTCATAGAACGTCAGGAAACCGCCACGACTACGGATCCGTGCGGTGTCCACCAGGCGAAAGGTGGCGACCTCCACCAGCATCATCTGCACGACGCTGCGATCGCGACCGACCCGCCCGATATCGTCCTGATCTTCCCACTCCTCCCACGTGCCGATGCGATCGTCTGCGCCGGCGAAGCGGGTATAGAGCACATAGTGGGCGCCCAGTTGCCGGGCCTTGGCCATGGCTTCATCGAAGCCCTCGGGCTTGTCCGCGCGCCTTACCCGCGGGAAAAACTCCACGAAGCCCTTGAAGGCCTCTTCGGCTACCACGTTGGGTCGAGCATAAGGATGGCCGATGGGTACGAAGGCGCCCTGGGCTATGTAGATATAGGAGTCGGCCTGCAAGCGAAAGTTGTTCAGCCGCTGGGTCTTGCTGTAGTCGAGCAGCCCCGCGTCGCGCAGGTGGTACTCGACACCGGACGCCATGTCGCTGACGTTCATGCAGCCACCCAGGCAGGCCAGCAGCACGGAAATGAAGAGAAAACGCAGTTTGACCATGAAAAGCAGACCCCTGTCCGGCGCCAAGTTGTCGTCGATACAGGGGCCTTAGCAGCTTTCGCGCCAGCTCCAGGCGCAACGGGTGAATCAGCCGCCGATGATCTTCATGACGGTCACGCCGCCCGAGAAGGCCACATCCTGCTTGTCGCCCAAGGCCTTGACCAGCAACCGCTGCAACGCCGGCAGGGCCAGATGACGCGGCTTGTCCAGCAGATCGCCGACATAGTGGCGGTTGCTCGACGACAGGCAGCCATGCAGCCAGCCGGTGGACGACAGGCGCAGCCGCGAGCAGGTCCGGCAGAAGGGCACGCTTTCATTGGCGATGATGCCGAAGTGACCGCCCGACTCGACGCGATAGCGCAGCGCGGTGGAATCCACCGGTGCATCGGCCTGCACATAGGCATGGCGCGAACCGATGATCTCCAGCAATTCGGCAAGGGGCACCAGCTGGTTATTGAAGGTCGCGGGATTCTTGGCCAGGTGCCCCATGCGCATCAGCTCGATGAATCTGAGCTCGAAACCGCGCTCCAGGCAGTAGTCCAGCAACGGTAGCACCTGGTCGAGATTCTGGCCACGCAGGGGCACCATGTTGAGCTTGATCTTGAGTCCGGCAGCACGCGCCGCTTCGAGTCCGGCCAGCACCGTGGCCAGGTCACCACCGCGCGCCAGACGGGGAAAGGCCTCGGCGTCGAGGGTATCGAGCGAGACGTTGAGGCGCCGGATGCCGTGATCGATGAGGAAGTCCAGCTTGCGTGGCAGCAGCTGACCATTGGTGGTCAGGCTAATGTCCTTGAGACCGAGCTGGGAGACACGGGCGAGAAAGGGCTCCAGCCGCGGCGTGACCAGGGGTTCGCCCCCGGTGATGCGCAGCCGTTCGATGCCGGCGGCATCGATGAGGTATTCCACGCCCCGGGCCATGGTCTCGGCACTGAGTTCGTCCTGCGCCGCCACAAGCCGCTTGCCGTTGGGCACGCAGTACGTACAGGCATAGTTGCAGGCCGCCGTGAGGCTGATCCGCAAGTTGCGAAACGCCCTACCCTGGCGGTCGACGATCATCTTGGGGGTACTCCACTAGAACAAGAGAAAAGGGATGACGCGGCATCCCTTGCCTCTATCGGACCCTAGGATCGGACAGGCGTTTCGACGTCTCGCTTGCGGCGGTTGCCCATGCGCACGCCGATCTCCATGAGGAACTGGAAGAAACCTTCCTGATCCTCCAGCACGTCGCGCCAGAACGGCGAATGGTAAAGGGCCACGGCCCCGTGCACCAGCGCCCAGGCGGCGCAGTAATGGAAATAGGGCGGGACGTCCTCGAGCTTGCCTTCGTCGATCCGACCTTCGATCAGGCTGGTCAGCCGCTGGAAATTGGAGGTGCGGATGCTGTGCAGCTGCTCGACCAGTTCGGGCACCTGACGCGTCTTGACCACCTTTTCCTCGAGTCGATCGAACAGGCGATAGCGCTGCGGATCGCTCATGCGGAATTCGAAATAGGCGCGGGAGAGCGCTTCGCGATCCCGGGCGACGTTGTCCGACTGGAACAGCTCGGCCAGGTCCCGCTCGTAATCCAGCATCAGGCGCAGATAGATCTCGGCCTTGGAATTGAAGTGCTTGTAGATGGTGCCTTTGCCGATACCGACCGCCTCGGCGATCATCTCGACGGTAACGCTGTCTTCTCCTTCGGAGAGAAACAATTGCAGAGCGGTATCGAGGATTTCCTGTTCGCGGCGACGGAACTCGCGGACTTTGCGGGATTCTTTCTGCATGGCAGCCCACTTGTTGTTTTGAAAAGGGATAGGGCCTTCGAATCGCCAGTTGCCCCTCGGCATACCGGCACTTCGTCACACCTTGGGCGAGCTCCACCGAAAGCATCGGTGAACCGCGCGGGCGCGCCCCTTATTATGCCCCATCACACCCAGATTGTACGGATCGAGTCAATGTCTTCCTGGAAGCACGAATTCCCTCAGGCCTACGCCATGAGATACCTCAACCACGCGGCCGTGGCCCCGTGGCCCAAGCGCGCCGCGCAGGCCGTCACCGAATTCGCCGCCGAGAACTGCCAGTATGGTGCGCGCAACTATCCGACCTGGCTGGTCCTGGAGCAGCGCCTGCGCGATCGCCTGACCCGCCTGCTCAATGCGCCGTCCAGCAGCGACATCGCCCTGGTGAAGAACACCTCCGAGGCCCTCTCCTTCGTGGCCTTTGGCCTGGACTGGCAGAGTGGCGACCAGGTGGTGATCAGCGACGAGGAGTTCCCCTCCAATCGGGTGGTCTGGGAAGCCTTGGCGCGTTTTGGCGTCGAGGTGGTGGAAGTCAACCTGGGTGACACCCCCGAAGCCAATCTGCTGGCCGCCTGTGGTCCGCGCACCCGACTCATGGCCATCAGCGCCGTGCAGTACGCCAGTGGCCTGCGGCTGGATCTGCCTCAGTTGGGCCAGGGCTGCGACGCCAAGGGCGTGCTGCTGTGCGTCGATGCCATCCAGCAACTGGGCGCCCTGCCCTTCGATGCCCAGGCCTGCAACTGCGCCTTCGCCATGGCCGATGGCCACAAGTGGATGCTTGGCCCGGAAGGCCTGGGGGTCTTCTATTGCCGCGCCGATCTGCGCGAGCAATTGAAACTGCACGAATACGGCTGGCACATGCTGGACAACGCCGGCGACTACAGCCAGCGCGAATGGCAACCGGCCAAGACGGCGATGCGCTTCGAGTGCGGCAGCCCCAACATGCTGGGTGCCGTGGCCCTGGAGGCGAGTCTGTCACTGCTGGAAGATGCCGGCATGGAGCAGGTCGGTAAGGACTTGCTGGCGCGGATCGAGCTGCTCGACAGCCATATCCGTCGCCTGCCCGGCGCGATCCTGCATTCGCCGGTCAATGCCGAGCGCCGCTCAGGCATCCTCACCTTCTCGCTCGAAGGCTGGGACAACCGCCAACTGTTCGAACGCCTCAAGACCGCCGACGTGGTCTGCGCCCAGCGAGGTCCGGGCATTCGCCTATCGCCGCACTTCTATACCAGCGAGCACGTGCTGGAGCAGACCCTGGATCTGGTGGGGGCGCTGGCGCGCTTCTAATGGTCGAAAGGCACGGGATAGCCAGTGTTGGGGCAGCGCTATTCCAAAACTGTTTAAAAAACGTCCAATCCCGACTGGACCTTTCCCCGCGCTGGCCAATACTCAAGTGACTGGCCGCGTCGACCCCCGCGGCGCGGGCCAGGGAGGCGGTTCTCTGTCTTGGCGATCCGCTGGTCCGGCCCGGGTATCCCAGGATACCCGGGCCATTTTTTTGCCTAGAGGGCAGCGCGGGGAAACAGCCGGCGGAAGTTGGCGGTGGTCTGCTCGGCAAGGGTTGCCAAGCTCACCCCTCGCACGTCGGCCAGACATTGAGCGACCTCGACCACGAATTGCGGCAGATTGGCCTTGCCGCGGTGAGGTACCGGGGCCAGATAGGGCGAATCGGTTTCCACCAGCAGGCGATCGGCCGGCACCTGGCGCGCGACGTCGCGCAGCTCGGCGGCATTGCGAAAGGTCAGGATGCCGGAAAAGGAGATGTAGAAGCCCAGGTCCAGAGCGGCCTTGGCCGTTGCCCAGTCCTCGGTGAAGCAGTGCAGCACCCCGGCGCCCGGCAGGTCGGCGGCGCCCAGCATCGCCAGGGTGTCGGCGCGCGCTTCCCGGGTATGGATCACCAGGGGCAGCGCCGTGCGGCGGGCCGCTTCGAGGTGCAGGGCGAAGGACTGCTGCTGGATCTCGGCGGTGTCGGGCTGGTAGTGATAGTCGAGGCCGGTCTCGCCGATGGCGGCGACGCGCGGATGGGCCAGCCGCTCCAGCAGCCAGTCGAGATCGATGGCGCTGCCCTGGGCGGCATCCAGCGGGTGAATGCCCACCGCGCAGTGGACATCGGCATAGCGTTCGGCCAGGGCCTGCACCGTGGGCGCGTTGCCGGCATCGACGCCGATGCAGAGGAACTGGCTGACGCCCCGAGCGCGCGCAGCATCCAGCGCTGCATCCAGGGAGCCGTCATGAAGGGAAAGATCGAGTCGATCCAGGTGACAGTGGGAGTCGACGAAGTGCACGAGAAATAGCCTTGAATCAGGAGAGGCCCCGCCCCGAGCGGGACGGCGACAGTCTCACATGGTATGGGTGGGACGGTCCGACTTCAGCGAGCCGGCCAGATAGGTTTCGATCTTGTTGCGCGCGGTATTGTCGCCTTCGTTGAACTGCACGCCGACTCCGGCGGCTCTATTGCCCTGGGCGCCCTTGGGGGTGATCCAAACCACCTTGCCGGCAACCGGAATCTTGTCCGGCTCGTCCATCAGGTTGAGCAGCATGAAGACCTCGTCACCCAACTTGTAGGTCTTGCCCGTGGGAATGAACAGGCCACCGTTGCGGATGAAGGGCATGTAGGCGGCATAGAGCACCGACTTGTCCTTGATGGTGAGGGACAGGATGCCATTACGGGGGCCCAGGTTCTGCGGCAAACTCATGAGATTCTCTCGAGACAGGCAAGACGAACGCGCGGATCGCTAGCGTCCGGGCACCAGGCCGGCCCAGCGGATCAACAGCGATTCCAGCAACAATACGCGGTTGAGGTTGGCTTTGCCCAGCACCTTCTGCCGCTCGGCATGCAGCCATTCCTGCAGGGCCAGCACCTCGTGCGGCACGCTCTTCTCAGCCAGGTAACCCAGCACCTTGGCCATGTCCGGCGCGGCTTCGGCATCGGCGCCACCCCACTGCTGACGCAGCACGCCATGGGTCCATTCGCAGAACCAGTCGAGCAGCAGCGGCAGGGGTACGGCGTTCCAGCTCTCGGCCAGTTGACTGGGTGCTGCCTGGCGCTTGAGCAGGCGCTTCACCCCTTCCACCACCAGGGCCCGGCGGGCGAGCACGTCCTCGCCATGCAGACGCAGGGCTGCCAGCGGCGAGCCGCCGGCCAGCACCAGCAACTGGGTGCGGATTTCCGCGTCCAGGTCAGGCAAGCATTCGCCCAGCCAGGTGAGACTCTCGGCGCGCGAGGGCACCGGACAGGCCTGCTGCACACAGCGGCTGCGCACGGTGGGCAGCAGACGACTCGGCTGGTGGCTCACCAGCAGCAGCACGGTAGCGCCCGAGGGCTCTTCCAGACTTTTGAGCAGGGCATTGGCGGCATTGAGGTTCATCGCCTCGACCGGCTCCAGCAGGATCAGCTTGCGCCCACCCAACTGGGCGGTCTGGGAGACGAAGTCCACCAGGCCGCGGATCTGATCGACACGGATGGGCTTCTCGGCCTCTTCCGGCTGGATCACACAATAATCGGGGTGCGTACCTGCCCTCAGGAGCGAGCACGCCTTGCACTGGCCGCAGGCGGCATCGCCCTGGGGCGCCTGGCAGAGCAGCAACGCGGCCAAGCGCTCGGCCAGGTCGCGCTTGCCGATGCCGCGGGGACCATGCAGGAGATAGGCATGAGCATGCTGCCGCCGGGACGAGATCCGCGCCCAGAGCGCCTGCTGCCAGGGATAGACGTCAGCCACCTGACGTCGGCTCCAGGGTGGCGACCAGGGCGCGCAGCTCCGCCTGTACCTCGGCCAGGCTGCGCGAGGCATCGATCAGGCGATAACGCGCTGGCACGGCCTGGGCGCGGTCCAGATAGGTCTGGCGCACCGCTTCGAAAAAGGCGCGCTGCTCCTGCTCGAATCTGTCCAGGGCACCACGGCGGGCCGCCCGGGCCAGGCCGATCTCCACCGGCAGATCGAATACCAGGGTCAGGTCGGGTTGCAGATCGCCCAGCACGAAGGCTTCCAGCGTGGCGATGCGCTCCACGGGGACACCGCGACCGCCGCCCTGGTAGGCATAGGTCGCATCGACGAAGCGATCGCAGAGCACCAAGGCACCCCGCGCCAGGGCGGGCCGGACGACCTGGGCCAGATGCTGGGCACGGGCGGCGAACATCAGCAGCAATTCGGTATCCACGGCCATGGGCTCGGCGGCCGGCGCCAGCAGGATCTCGCGGATGCGCTCGGCCAGCGGCGTGCCACCCGGCTCGCGGGTCAGCACCACTTCACGCCCACTGGCGCCGAGGAGTTCGGCGAGATAGTCGCGGTTGGTGCTCTTGCCCGCGCCCTCGGGGCCTTCGAGGGTGATGAACAGGCCGTTTGCCGTCATGGGGTTTCCTTGGTTTCGGGCGTCTGCGGAGCGGGACTGGAGCGATAGTCGGAGCGCCGCTTGAGCTGGAAGTCGCGGACCGCCTGATTGTGCGCCTCCAGGTCCTTGGAAAAGACATGGCTGCCATCGCCACGGGCGACGAAATACAGGCTGTCGCCATCCTTGGGATGCAGCGCCGCATGGATGGCTTCGCGTCCCGGCATGGCGATCGGCGTCGGCGGCAATCCCGCGTTGAGATAGGTGTTGTAGGGCGAGGGCTCGCGCAGATCGGCGCGGGTGATCCGGCCGTTATAGCGCTCGCCCATGCCGTAGATCACCGTGGGATCGGTCTGCAGCAGCATGCCGGCCGCCAGGCGCCGGACGAAGACGCCGGCGATCTCGTCGCGCTCTTCGGGCACGCCGGTCTCTTTCTCCACCAGCGACGCCATGATCAGTGCCTGGTAGGCGTCCTTGTAGGGCACCGCGGGATCGCGCTCCTGCCATTCCTGGTCGAGTACGGCCTGCAGGCGCTGATTGGCCTGGCGCAACAGATCCGACTCGCGCTGGCCCTTCACATAGCGATAGGTATCGGGAAAGAAGCGCCCCTCGGGATGCTGGCCCTCCAGCCCCAGGCGTTTCATCAGGGCGGCATCGTCCAGCTCGGCGGTATCGTGTTCGAGCTTGGGCTGCCGCGCCAGGGCAGCGCGCACCTGCCGGAAATTCCAGCCTTCCACCAGGGTGAGGCCGTACTGCACCACCTCGCCCTTGCGCCAGAGGCCGAACAGCTGCTCCACGGTCATGCCCGGGGTCAGGCGGTATTCACCGCTATGCAGCGTCTGCCCTGCCAGATTGAAGCGCCAGTACAGGCGTAGCCAGAAGGCGCCGTCGAGCACCCCCTGCTCTTCCAGGCGCAGCAGACTGCCGCCTGGGCTCGCCCCCTTGGGGATCTCGATCAGTTGCTCGCCGTCGACCTTCAGCGGCTGAATCAGCGCCTGGTGCTGGCGCCAACCGGCCAGGACCAGCAGCAGGCCGCCAGCGGCCAGCAGCGCCGTAAGCAGAGCTCTCGCCTTACGCATCGGCTATTCCAGAATCTCGTTTATCGAACCTTGCAGTTTACGGGTCACCGGCCCCACGGACCAGTTCGCGGCTGCGTACCGGCGCACGGGCCAGATACCGTATTGGCTGTTGCAGAGGAAAACTTCGTCGGCACCGAGCAGGTCATCCCGCGACAGCGATAGC
This sequence comes from Pseudomonas sp. 313, assembly GCF_000316965.1. Taxonomy (NCBI): domain Bacteria; kingdom Pseudomonadati; phylum Pseudomonadota; class Gammaproteobacteria; order Pseudomonadales; family Pseudomonadaceae; genus Pseudomonas; species Pseudomonas sp. 313. The sequence continues at coordinate 13,674 of NZ_ANBZ01000079.1, read as the reverse complement.
ACCTCGGTCGGGATGCCCTCCGCGGCGGCGATGTCGAGCAGCAGGCCACGCATCACGCCGGCCACGCCACAGCCGTCGAGCGCGGGAGTCAGCAGCCGCCCCGCGCGGACCAGGAACAGATTACTGAACACCCCTTCGATCGGCCTGCCGTCCTGAGCCAGCATCAGGCCTTCGGCATACTCGGTGCTACTCCACTCCCCACGCGCCAGCACCTGTTCGAGTCGATTCAGGTGCTTGAGTCCGGCCAGCAACGGCTGGTGCGCCAGGCGAGTGGTGCAGGGATAGAGGGCGATGCCCTCGGCGGCATGGACTGCCGGATAGGCCGGTGCCGGGGAGCCCAGCAACAGCCGTCGTACCTCGGGCTCGGCCGGCGGGGCATAACCGCGCAGGCCATTACCACGGGTGAGCAGCAGCTTGGCGACACCCTCTCCCAGCAGCGTCGCATAGGCGCGGATCTCGGCGTCCAGCTGCGCGATGTCGCCGGGAATACGCAGCCGCTGGCAACCCGTGGCCAGCCGCTGCAGGTGACGGTCCAACAGACGCGGCTGGCCCCGGCGTACCGCGATGGTCTCGAACAGCCCATCGCCATAGGCCAGACCCCGGTCGCGTTGCAGGCCGGGATCCAGCGGTTGGCCATTGAGCCAGTCCTGGATCAAGCGTCGAAGCGCCGGAACACCAGACTACCGTTGGTGCCACCAAAGCCGAACGAATTGGACAGGGCCACTTCGATGGGCCGCTGCCGCGCCTCGTGGGGCACGAAGTCCAGATCGCAGCCGTCGCTGGGATGGTCCAGGTTGATGGTGGGCGGCGCCACCTGATCGCGCAGGGCGAGTACCGTGAAGATGGCCTCCACCGCACCCGCGGCACCCAGCAGGTGACCGGTCATGGACTTGGTGGAACTCACGCTCAGACGCTTGGCCTGCTCACCGAACACCTGCTTGAGGGCAGCCACTTCAGCCAGGTCGCCGGCTGGCGTGGAGGTGCCATGGGCGTTGACGTAGTCGACCGCTTCCGGCGCGATGCCGGCGTCCTTGAGGGTCGCTCTCATACAGCGCGCGGCACCCGCGCCGTCTTCCGGCGGTGCGGTCATGTGGAAGGCGTCCGCGCTCATGCCGAAACCAATCAGCTCGGCATAGATGCGGGCGCCCCGCGCCTTGGCGTGCTCGTACTCTTCCAGCACCAGGGCGCCGGCGCCATCGGACAGCACGAAGCCATCACGGTCGCGATCCCAGGGCCGGCTGGCGCGGGTCGGATCGTCGTTGCGGGTCGACAGGGCACGCGCCGCGCCGAAGCCACCCAGCCCCAGACCCGAGGTCGCCATCTCCGAACCGCCGGCGACCATGACATCGGCCTCGTCGTAGGCGATGTTGCGCGCCGCCATGCCGATGCAATGCGTCGCCGTGGTGCAGGCGGTGGCGATGGCATAGTTGGGACCCTGCAGACCCAGATGGATCGACAGGAAACCGGACACCATGTTGATGATGGAGCCCGGGACGAAAAAGGGGGAAATACGGCGTGGACCCTGGGCGAGCAGCGACTGGCAATTCGCCTCGATATTGGTCAGTCCGCCGATGCCGGAACCCATGGCGACACCCATGCGCTCGCGATTGCCATCGTTGACCTCGATACCGCTGTCACGCATGGCCTGGAAGCTGGCAGCGAGACCGTATTGGATGAACAGATCCAGCTTGCGGGCTTCCTTCGCGGACAGGTACTGCTCCACGTCGAATCCCTTGACCGATCCGCCGATCCGCGTGCTGAAGGCAGAGACGTCCATATGCTCGATCGGCGCGATACCGCTGCGACCGGCCAGGATGCCTTCCCAGCTGCTCGCCACATCGGCGCCAAGCGGCGATACCATGCCCATACCCGTGATCACGACACGTCTACGCGACACACCCAACTCCTCTTGTCCTTCCGGGGCGGCCACCCCTCTTAAAAAAAGCCGATTCCAGCGATCTTGACCTTGGACCTAAAGAAAAGCCGCACGCCCTACAGGACGTGCGGCTTCTTGTGTCCGAAACTGGCGACTACTTATTGCTGGTGAGCAACGATGTAGTCGATAGCTTCCTGGACGGTGGTGATCTTCTCAGCCTGCTCGTCCGGGATTTCGGTCTCGAATTCCTCTTCCAGAGCCATCACCAGTTCGACGGTGTCAAGGGAGTCGGCGCCCAGATCCTCGACGAAGGAAGCGCTGTTGGTAACTTCCTCTTCCTTCACGCCGAGCTGCTCAGCGACGATCTTCTTAACGCGTTCTTCGATGGTGCTCATACCGTGTTCTCACTCCTAAAGGAAAAATCCGCACAACGGATTGCGCGTAAGTGTATAGAAAGGGATTTCCGTATTTCAAGCTGACGCGACATCAAGACGTATGCACGGCCATTGCTGGTCCGACAGTTTACCAGCTTAGCGCAATAGCCGCGCGGGGGTAACGCCGGTCAGCTCATGTACATTCCGCCGTTCACGGGGATCGTGGCGCCGGTCACATAGGCCGCGCCCTCGCCGGCCAGGAAGCCGACCACCTTGGCGATCTCGTCGGCCTGGCCGAGGCGGCCGGCCGGGATCTGGGTCAGCAGCGCGGTGCGCTGGGCTTCCGGCAGTTCACGGGTCATGTCGGTGTCGATGAAGCCAGGCGCAACGGCGTTGACGGTGATGTTGCGCGAACCCACCTCGCGAGCCAGCGCCCGGGTGAAGCCCTCGAGACCGGCCTTGGCGGCGGCGTAGTTGGCTTGGCCGGCATTGCCCATGGCTCCCACCACCGAGCCGATGCTGACGATGCGACCCCAGCGGCCCTTGGTCATGCCCTTGAGCACAGCCTTGGACAGGCGGAACAGGCTGTTGAGGTTGGTATCGATCACGTCGAACCACTCGTCGTCCTTCATCCGCAGCATCAGGTTGTCGCGGGTGATGCCGGCGTTGTTGACCAGGATCGACGGGGCGCCGAATTGTGCCTGGACCTGCTCGAGGGCAGCCGCGACGGAGGCGTTGTCGGAGACGTTGAGCACCAGACCGGTGCCTTCGATACCGTTGGCCTTGAGCGACTCGGCGATGCGCTGGGCGCCCGCCTCACTGGTCGCGGTGCCGATCACAGTGGCGCCCAGGCGGCCCAGTTCCAGGGCGATGGCTTGACCGATACCACGGGTGGCGCCCGTGACCAGGGCGACCTTACCTTGCAGACTCATCTCGTTTCCTCGATTCAAAAAGCCGCGCGCGCGGCGGCGAAGGCGTCGGGGGTGTCCAGGGCCAGCGTTTCCACGCCCTTGACGCATCTCTTGTTCAGACCGGCCAGCACCTTGCCGGGGCCGCACTCCACCAGGTGGGTGACGCCCTGGGCAGCCAGGTACTGCACGGATTCGACCCAGCGCACCGGACTGTAGAGCTGGGCCAGCAGATCCTGCTGGAGGCTGTCCAGGTCGGTGTTGACGCCGGCATTGACGTTTTGCACCACCGGAATCTCCGGCTGGCTCCAGGTGCAGCCGCGTACGTCCTCGGCGAACCGCTCGGCCGCCGGGCGCATCAGCTCGCAGTGGGACGGCACGCTGACCGGCAGGGCCACGGCGCGCTTGGCACCCAGCGCCTTGCAAGCCTCGATGGCGCGCGCTACCGCGGCGGCGGCACCGGCGATCACCACCTGACCCGGGGCATTGAAATTGACGGCGCTCACGACCTCGCCCTGGGCGGCTTCGGCACAGGCGGCCAGCACCTGGGCATCTTCCAGACCCAGGATGGCGGCCATGCCACCCTGCCCGGCCGGCACGGCCTGCTGCATCAGCTCACCGCGACGCGCCACCAGGCGTACCGCCTCGGCGAACGGCAGGCTGCCCGCGGCAACCAGCGCCGAGTACTCGCCCAGGCTGTGACCGGCGACATAGGCCGGCTTGGTGCCGCCTTCGGCCAGCCACAGACGCCACAACGCGATGGAGGCGGTCAGGATGGCGGGCTGGGTACGGTCGGTCTGGTTGAGCGACTCCTGGGGGCCCTGCTGGGTCAGCGCCCAGAGGTCGTAGCCGAGGACGGCGGAGGCTTCAGCGAAGGTTTCGCCGATCAGCGCATGGTGCGTGGCCAACTCACCCAGCATGCCCAGGGCCTGGGAACCCTGACCGGGAAAGACGAAAGCGAGAGAGGCGGACATAGGCAGGTCTCTTGTAGGTCCATTGCTGGCGAAACCGCGATTCCGCCACTGACAGACTGAGATGTCGGTGTCGACCGGTCGGTCACACCGCTTTCAGAGCCGCCAAGTTTAACCGGATACGGCCAGGCAGATCAGTCTCCACGTCGCGCAGAGCGCGCTCGATGGCCTGAACGAGACCGACTTCGCCTGCCGCGCCATGGCTCTTCACCACCACCGCGTTCAAGCCGAGAAAGCTCGCGCCATTGTGCAGCTCCGGATTCCAATGACGGAAACGGCGGGCCAGCCAGGGTTGCAGCAACCGACGTTCGAGCCAGGAGGCCGTGCCACTGCGCTCGACCAACAGGCGCAGCAGCGCCTCGCCGGACTTGAGCACGGCGTTGCCGGTGAAGCCATCGCAGACCACCACGTCGGCTGCGGCGGCATAGAGATCGCTGCCTTCGACGAAGCCGATGAAATCGAAGGCCTGACTCTGAGCGAGGCGCCGGGCGGCGTCCTGGATCACCGGCGTGCCCTTGCCCGGTTCGCGCCCGACGTTCAGTAGCGCGACCCTTGGCCGCACCAGACCCCGCGCCTGGGCCGCCCCCGCGCCCAGATAGGCGAACTGCACCAGCTGTTCGGCCGAGGTGTCGAGGTTGGCGCCGAGATCCAGCAGCAGCGTCTGATGCCTGTCCCGCCCGGGCAGCGCCGATACCATGGCGGGTCGATCGATGTCCGGCAGCGTCCCGAGCAGCTGTCGCGCGAGCGCCATCCAGGCCCCGGTATTGCCGGCACTCAGGCAGCCCTGGGCACGCCCCTGCTGGACCGCTTCGAGGGCGGCATGCATGGAGGTCCGGGTGCGACTTCGTACCACAGCAGCGGGTCGCTCATCGGGCCCGACGAGGGCATCGACGTATTCGAACTGCAGGCGGTTGGCGAGGGAGGCAGGCGGTGACCAGGCCGACAGGGCGTCGCGCTGACCACAGAGGAGAAGCTGTAAGGCGGGGAAACGCTCGAGAGCGTCGAGTGCAGCAGGAACAATGCAGCGGGAACCGAAGTCCCCGCCCATTGCATCGATCGCGATGACGATTTCGATCGAGGATTACTCGTCGGAACCCTTGTCGATCACTTTGCGACCGCGGTAGAAACCGTCGGGCGACACGTGGTGGCGCAGGTGAACTTCACCGGTGCTCTTTTCCACGGACAGAGCGTTCGCTTCGAGGGCGTCGTGCGAACGACGCATGTCGCGAGCGGAACGGGATTTTTTGTTCTGCTGAACAGCCATGATTTAACTCCTAAACGTTTGGGTCACGCTTCAACTGCGCAAGTACACTGAACGGGTTGGGTCGCTTTTCCTCGTCCGCCGGCTCTTCGGGCGCCTCGAAACCTTCCGGATGTTGGCAAGCACCTTCCGGATGCACAGGGATGATCGGCAGAGCGAGCAACAGCTCTTCTTCGATCAGGCTATGCAGATCCAGGGGTTCTTCACCAACCTCCAGGGCATCGTAACCCTGTGGCAAGGCATCGGCCGACTTCCCTTCCCAGAGCACGGCGAAATCGAATTCGCTGCTAATAGGAAGCACTGCCGGCTCCAGACAACGCTGGCAAATCATCTCGACCGCGGTATCCAGGACACCATGGATGACGAATTGCTTTTGTTGATCACGCCCGAAGTCGAGGACGACGGCTACCGCGCCTTCGGACTTCACGAGCTGCTCGCCGACACGCCGCATGTTCGCGAGAGGCAGCTCACCCTTGAGGGTTACGCCGCGATCCGCCAATTTGCGAGGATCGACCTGAGGTGGAATTGGCCCATTCAACATAAGCGCGCCATTATAGGGACGGCCTTACGGCTGTCAAAGGAAATTAACCCCGAAGCGATTCCGACCGACCTCTGGTCGACCGCGCCCGAGAACAAACCGATGCCTCTCATTCTACTCGCTTCCAGCTCACCTTACCGCCGCCAATTGCTGGAAAGGTTGCACCTGCCCTTCGCCCACCAGTCGCCGGACATCGACGAGACGCCGCTACCCGGCGAAAGCCCCCGGGCGCTGGTGGAGCGACTGGCGCGGGCCAAGGCTGCCGCCCTGGCCGACCAGCCCGCGCCCACGCTCATCATCGGCTCGGATCAGGCAACCGCCATTGATGGCGAGATTCTCGGCAAGCCCTTGACGCATGAACGGGCCCACCAGCAACTGGCCCGCGCCAGTGGCCAGACGCTGGTATTCCATACCGGACTCGCCCTGCTGGACAGTCGCACCGGCGAGTGCCGTAGCGAGGTGGTGGATTTCCAGGTGCGCTTTCGCCCGCTCGACGCGGCGACGATCGACCGCTACCTGTTGGCGGAACAGCCCTATGACTGCGCCGGCAGCTTCAAGGCCGAGGGCCTCGGCATCGCGCTCTTCGACGCCATGCAGGGAGAGGATCCGACCAGTCTGATCGGCCTCCCCCTCATTCGGCTCGCCGCGCTGCTGCGCGAGGCAGGACTGCAGGTCCCCTGAGACCTGCTGGACGCTGCCCTAGCGCAGCGTCGGACCCTGCCAGCCCATATAGAGGGCCAGACGCTCGGCGACGCTGGCGCCCAGGCGCTTGGCGAAGCGATCAAAGGGCGAATCTTCCTGGGTATAGTCCACCAGCCGCTCTTGCTTGATCACATCCCGCGCCACGTAGCTGGCACTGCCCAGGCCATCGATCAGTCCCAGGGTCAGGGCTTGCTCGCCGGACCAGACCAATCCGGAGAACAACTCGGGATGATCCTCGACCTTGAGCCGGTCGCCACGCCCTTTCTTGACGCTGTCGATGAACTGCTGATGGGTGGTATCCAGCACCTGCTGCCAGAAGCGGGTTTCCTCGGGCTTCTGCGGCTGGAAGGGATCGAGGAAAGCCTTGTGCTCGCCAGAGGTGTAGACGCGCCGCTCCACACCCAGCTTTTCCATGGTGCCGACGAAGCCGAAGGAAGCCGCGGTCACGCCGATGGAGCCGACCAGGCTGGCCTTGTCGGCATAGATGGCATCGGCCGCACTGGCCACATAGTAGGCGCCCGAGGCACCCAGGTCGGTGATCACCGCGTACAGCTTGATGTCCGGATGCAGGCCGCGCAGGCGCTTGATCTCGTCATAGATATAGCCGGATTGCACCGGACTGCCGCCTGGGCTGTTGATGCGCAGTACCACGCCACGGGTGTTGCTGTCGTCGAAGGCCTTGCGCAGGGCCGTAACTACATTGTCGGCACTGGCCTTCTCGTCGTCGGCGATCACGCCCTTGAGCTCGATGAGCGCGGTATGGGCACCGGACTCGGTCACCCCCCCCTTCTTGCCCAACGACAGCAGCGGCGTGAACAGCACCAGCATGACGATCAGGTAGGCGAAGGTCAGCAGCTTGAAAAAGATGCCCCAGCGCCGCGCCCGCCGCTGCTCGCGCACACTGGCGAGCATGGTCTTCTCGATCAGGGCCCAGGTCTTGTCGTCCGCCGGACGCGCACGCCCATTGTCTTCCTTCCACTCGTCAGCCATGCCCTACCTCACTCCTGCCCACAACGTTGTCACCCAGCCACAGCGCCAGGTCCGCGAAAGCTTCGATCACCAGGCGCGGTCCGAAATCCCTCAGCACCTCGGCCGGCTGGGCACCATAGGCGACCCCGACCGCAGCGACCCCGGCACGCCGGGCCATTTCCAGGTCGAACACCGCATCTCCCACCAGCAGGGCACGCTCCGGGGCGACACCGCAATGGGCGAGGATCTCCTGCACCATCTGCGGATCGGGCTTGCCAGCTGTCTCGTCGGCGCAACGGGTGATATCGAAGAACTCGCTCAGGCCATGCTGCTGCAGCGAGCGGGCCAGCCCACGCCGGCTCTTTCCGGTCGCCACGGCCAGTTGGTAACCCTGGGCGCGAAAACGCTGCAGCCCACTCATCACCTCCGGAAACAGGGGCGATGCCTCCTGTTCGCGGCGGACGAACTCGGCGCTGTAGGCATCGCGAAAGCCCTCGATCTGCGCCGGAGTCACCAGGTGCGGATAGAGGGTCTGGATGGCCGCGACCAGCTCCAGGCCGATGATGCCCTTGATGGCCATGTCGCTACGCGGCGGCAGCCCCAGCTGTTCGGCCGCCACGTGCATCACCTCGACGATCCGGCCGATGGAATCCGCCAGGGTGCCGTCCCAGTCGAAGATCAGCAGCTGGTAGTCAGGCATCCAGCCGCTCCAGCGTCTGGCTCCAGGTGCCGTCGACCGGCGCTTCCAGGCGCAGCTCACCGCCTTCGGGCAAGGGGATCACCAGACTCGCCGAGTGCAGGAACAGCCGCTTGCCGCCCAGCTCGCGAATCTCCTGAGAGAAGTCTTCATCACCGTATTTGGGATCACCGGCGATGGCGTGCCCGGCATGACGGGCATGGACGCGGATCTGATGGGTACGACCGGTCACCGGCCGCGCCTCGACCAGGGTGGCGAATTCCCCATAGCGCCGCAGCACGCGGAATTCGGTGAGCGCTTCCTTGCCTTCGTCGTTGACCTCGACCATGCGCTCGCCGGATCTGAGCGTGTTCTTCAGCAGCGGCGCATTGATTTTCTTCTTGGCCGCCGGCCAATGGCCGCGCACCAGGGCGTGATAGCGCTTGTCGACGCCATCGCCACGCAAGGCCTCGTGCAGGAAACGCAGCATGCTGCGTTTCTTGGCGATCATCAGCAGGCCCGAGGTATCCCGGTCGAGACGATGGACCAGCTCGATATCGCGGGCCTCGGGACGCAGCTGGCGAAAGACCTCGATGACCCCGCCGGTCAGGCCACTGCCGCCGTGTACGGCGATCCCGGCCGGCTTGTTGATGACGATGAGGGCCTTGTCCTCGTGGACGATGGACTCTTCCAAGCGCTCGAGCAGCCCCTTGGCCAGGGGTGCCGGCTCGCCGGGCTCGGACAGCCGCAGCGGCGGTACGCGAATCTGGTCGCCGGCCTGTAGACGATAGTCGGGCTTGATGCGCCCCTTGTTCACCCGCACTTCGCCCTTGCGCAGGATGCGATAGATGAGGGTCTTGGGCGCGCCCTTGAGTTGGGTACGCAGGAAGTTGTCGATACGCTGGCCGGCATAGTCGGCGGGCACATCGAGCAGTTGAACGCCGGTGCTGGGAGAAGGAGGCTTAGTCATCGGCAGATGATAGCAATTTTCCCTTATTTGAAGCACTTAAAGCTTGCTGCTATAGTCCGGAGGCGGTTATCAGTCCTGTCTGGATGGCACCGCTCGCGAGGCCGTCGATTCCGCCCGCGAATAATAGGCTGCAAATGCAATAGTCACTGGACGTCTGGCCGTCCAGCAGACCGCCGACTCTGCCCAAGGGGGTGAGTGGCGAGCTGCGATCCGCCTGGTAACCAAGGCAGCGGCACCCAGGGTGCCAGCTGTAAAACGACAACCGCTCCGGACCTTGCGGGCGGCACCAGATTCCTGAAGATTGTGTGCAGGATGGAGATGCACAACCAGCGTATCGCGTAGCCTGACAGTACGCCTGCAGCCCGCTTCGCGCCCAGCTTCGGCCAAGGTGACGATCGCAGGTGGAAGCCTCAAGGCCAACGGCCGATGCTCCAACCGCGACACCTGACACGAATCCCGCGACGACCCGGCTGCCCGAGCCTTTCGGCTGTCACGCCCGCACCATGCCTGGTTGATTCCTCCTTCTGCGGAGCTGCAAAGGCAGTCGCTCAAGCGCCTGCAGGAGACGTAGTCGCGGCACGCCCCCGGGCCTGCTGCTGGACACGAAGACCGGAGCTACTCCGGTTTCGATACGACCCCGTGCACCCTTCTCCTGAATCCTGTTGCCACCACGCGGGCCGAGAGCCTGGAACGTAGTGGTATTACATGAAGAGAATGCTCATCAACGCGACCCAGCCCGAGGAATTGCGGGTTGCCTTGGTCGACGGTCAACGCCTGTTCGATCTGGACATCGAGTCCGGAGCCCGCGAACAGAAAAAGGCCAACATCTACAAAGGCCGCATCACCCGCATCGAACCCAGCCTGGAAGCCGCCTTCGTCGACTTCGGCGCCGATCGCCACGGCTTCCTGCCGCTGAAGGAAATCTCCCGGGAATACTTCAAGAAGAACCCGGAAGGCCGCGTCAACATCAAGGAAGTGCTCTCCGAAGGCCAGGAAGTAGTCGTCCAGGTCGAAAAGGAAGAGCGCGGCAACAAGGGCGCCGCCCTGACCACCTTCATCAGCCTTGCCGGTCGCTACCTGGTGCTGATGCCCAACAATCCCCGCGCGGGCGGCATCTCCCGTCGCATCGAGGGTGAAGAGCGCAACGAACTGCGCGAAGCCCTGAACGGCCTGAACGCTCCGGGCGACATGGGCCTGATCGTGCGCACCGCCGGCCTGGGCCGCAGCACCGAAGAGCTGCAGTGGGACCTCGATTACCTGCTGCAACTCTGGTCCGCCATCAACGAAGCCTCGGGCGAGCGCAAGGGTCCCTTCCTGATCTATCAGGAAAGCAACGTCATCATTCGCGCCATCCGCGACTACCTGCGCCAGGACATCGGCGAGGTCCTGGTCGACAGCGTCGAAGCCCAGGAAGAGGCCCTGAGCTTCATCCGCCAGGTGATGCCGCAGTACGCCAGCAAGATCAAGCTGTACCAGGACAGCGTCCCGCTGTTCAATCGCTTCCAGATCGAAAGCCAGATCGAGACCGCCTTCCAGCGCGAAGTGAAGCTGCCGTCGGGTGGCTCCATCGTCATCGACCCCACCGAAGCCCTGGTGTCCATCGACATCAACTCGGCGCGCGCCACCAAGGGTGGCGACATCGAAGAAACCGCCCTGCAGACCAACCTGGAAGCGGCTGAGGAAATCGCCCGCCAGCTGCGCCTGCGCGACATCGGCGGCCTGATCGTCATCGACTTCATCGACATGACCCCGGTCAAAAACCAGCGCGCCGTGGAAGATCGTGTCCGCGAAGCCCTGGAAGCCGACCGCGCTCGCGTGCAGATCGGTCGCATCTCCCGCTTCGGCCTGCTGGAAATGTCCCGTCAGCGCCTGCGCCCTTCCCTGCGGGAAACCAGCGGCATCGTCTGCCCCCGTTGCAACGGCCAGGGCATCATCCGCGATGTGGAATCCCTGTCGCTGGCCATCCTGCGCCTGATCGAGGAAGAAGCCCTCAAGGATCGCACCGCCGAGGTCCGTGCCCACGTACCCATCCAGGTCGCGTCCTTCCTGCTCAACGAGAAGCGCAACAGCATCACCAAGATCGAGTTGCGTACCCGCGTGCGCATCATCATCCTGCCAGACGATCACATCGAGACCCCGCACTTCGAAGTGCAGCGTCTGCGTGACGACAATCCCGAGCTGCTGAACAGCCAGTCCAGCTACGAGATGGCCAATACCGAAGCCGAAGAGGTGCAACCGGTCAGCTCCACCCGCACCCTGGTGCGCCAGGAAGCGGCGGTGAAGGTCGCGCCCGAGCGCGCGCCGGCCCCTACTCCGGTCACCGCCGAAGTCGTGGCGCCCGCCGCCCCCGCAGCCAAGGCCACTACCGAGCCGAACCTGTTCAAGGGCCTGGTGAAGTCCCTGGTCAGCCTGTTCGCCGGCAAGACCGAAGAGCAGCCGATGGCCGATAAGGCCGTTGCCGCGCCGGTCGCCGCCAAGAGCAGCGACGAGCAGCGCAGCCAGGACGAGCGCCGCAACGGTCGCCAGCAGAATCGCCGCCGCGAAGGCCGTCGTGACGACGAGCGCAAGCCGCGTGAAGAGCGTCAGCCCCGCGCTGACCGTGGCGAGCGTAGCGAGCGCCCGGCCCGCGAAGAGCGCAAGCCGCGTGAAGAGCGTCAGCCCCGCGAAGAGCGTCAGGCCCGCGAAGATCGTCCGGCTCGCGAGGAGCGTCAGCCCCGTGAAGAGCGCGCCAACCGCGAAGAGCGTCAACCGCGTGAAGAACGCCAGCCCGCGAGGAGCGTCAGCCGCGCGAAGAGCGCCAGCCCCGTGAGGAGCGCGCCTCTCGCGAAGAGCGTCAGCCGCGTGAAGAGCGTCAGCCCCGCGAAGAGCGCCAACCTCGTGAGGAGCGTCAGCCCCGCGAAGAGCGCCAACCTCGTGAGGAGCGTCAGCCCCGCGAAGAGCGCGTGAGTGCCGAAGAGCGTCCGGCTCGCGAAGAGCGCAAGCCGCGTGAAGAGCGTCAATCGCGCGAAGAACGCAAGGTGCGCGAAGAGCGTCAGGAAGCGGCCAGTGCCGAAGAGCTGAACGAGGAAGAGGTACTGGACGGCAACGAGGAGCTGGAAGAAGGCGAAGAGCGTCCGCGTCGCCGTTCCCGCGGTCAGCGTCGTCGCAGCAACCGTCGCGAGCGTCAGCGTGATGCCAACGGCAACTTCATCGAAGACGAAGAGCAGAGTACTGCAGCCACCGATGCCCCTGTCGCGCCGGCCGCGGTCGCCCTGGGTACCGCCGTCGTGGTCAGCGAAAGCGTGACCGCCATTGCTACCCAGGAAGAGGTTCGTGACGTTCGCCAGCAGGAACCGACAGTCGCTGCCGACACCACTCCTGCCGCCGCCGAAGCGACTCAGGAAGCTGCGCTGGAGCAGCCTGCCGCCGACGCCCCTGCCCAGCCGGAGATCCTCACCCCCCAGGTGAGCCAGCTGCAGGACGAGCGTGCACCGCATCAGGAAGTGGAAATCGCCGCACCGGTCGCCGAGCAGGTCGCTCCGGTAACTGCAACCGCGCCCATCCCCACAGCACCGGTCGAGACCGACGCGGCAGAATCGGCTGCAGGTCGCGCCTCCAATGATCCGCGCGAGCGTCGTCGCCGTGAGCGCCTGGCCCGTGAAGCTGAGGCTGCCCGTGCCAAGCAGGCCGAGCAGGCCGAGCAGGATGCGCAAGCCCCTGCCCTGGGCGCCATCGCGGAAACCGAGGAAACCTTCGCTACCGCAGCGGTAGGGACCGTAGAGCCGCAGCAGGCACCCGAGGCTCAGCCCGTCCAGGCCGCCGAAGAGCTGCCCGCCGCTGAAGCCGAGTCCGCGCCAATCGTGGTGGAAGAGCCCGTCGAAGTCGTGCCTAGCCCTGCCCAGGAAGAAGCGGCCAACGTCGCCCTGACCGGTGAGCACGATAGCTCCGCCGAAGCCCCCAAGGCCGACACGGTGCAGGCAGATGAAGCCGCTCAGGCCGAGATCGACCGCAAGCGTAACGAGTCGCGGGAAAACCACACCCGCTGATTCTGGCGGTAGATGAAAAAGGGCGCCTTGGCGCCCTTTTTCATGCCCGGAATTCAAGGAGGTGCCAGGGCCTGCGGTAGCTGGTAAGCCCCACCCACGCCGCCCGGATACATCCCCACGGGTTGGCGCTGAGCGTAGCAAAGCCCAATGCCAGCACGGATGCATTGCTTGCTTGTTGGGCCTCGACGATAGAGCCGTCTCAGCCCAACCTACGTTGCCTAGGCACAACTCCGTAGGTTGGCGCTGAGCGTAGCAAAGCCCAATGCCAGCAGGGATGCATTGCTTGCTTGCTGGGCTTCGACGATAGAGCCGTCTCAGCCCAACCTACGTTGCCTAGGCACAACCCCGTAGGTTGGCGCTGAGCGTAGCGAAGCCCAACGCCAGCAGGGATGCACTGCTTGCTT